>SLJM01000408.1 GCA_007135085.1 Myxococcales bacterium | reverse complement strand
GTTCGTGGTTGGTAGTTCGTGGTTGGTAGTTCGTGGTTGGTAGTTCGTGGTTGGTAGTTCGTGGTTGGTAGTTCGTGGTTGGTAGTTCGTGGTTGGTAGTTCGTGGTTGGTGGTTCGTGGTTGGTGGTTCGTGGTTCGTAGTTGGTCGTTGGTCGTTAGTTGTTGGTAGTTCGTAGTCCAACAAAAACCGAACCGTATCGACTCACCCCATCACGACGCAGCGCGCCGCAACCCCGCGCCGCAGTCCAGGCGCTCCACCCCGGGCCCGCAAGGGCCCTCCATCCCGGCGGCGAAGCCGCCTCCACCCCGGGTGCGTAAGCACCCTCCACCCCAAGCGCGAGCGCCGCCGAGCGCTACTTGAATTTATCCATCAATTTGGCGAAGAAGCCCTTATTCTTTTCCCGTTCAGCACGCATCTTGAGCAGGCGCTGCTGGCGCTTGGCGACGACGTTTTTGGGGTTGAATTGGAGCGCTTCGTTAAATAAGGCCCGGGCTTCGCGATCGCGATTGAGCCCCATTGCCACCACACCCAGGAAGGTGAGCAGCCAGTCCTTCTCGGGCATCTCGTTCAACAACTCGTCGAGCTCGTCGTAGATCTCCTGTGCCCGAGACTTGCTTTTCGGAGTGCCCGACTCATCTTTTGGGATAAGAAGATATTCGGTGTACAGAAAGTGGGCGCGGTATTCCAGATCGTCGGGGTTTTCGTCGTGGGCGATGCGGAATTGTTCGTGGGCTCCCTTATGGGCGCCGGTGGTCAGCATATTCTGACCCTTTCGAAAGGCGCTCTCCGCGTTGAGGATGGAGCCGATATCCGTATTCTCCCCGGAGAGCTCCATATCGTATTCGGTGCGCTTTTCCTTGTCGGTCAGCACCTGGTAGGCCGTATTGATCGCCGAGAAGATCTCCTGGAGGCTCTCGCGATAGCCCTCTCCGAGGGCGTCGGTGTCGTAGCGGTCGACGTGCCACTCTTTGGCGAGCTGGCGAAATTGACGGGTCACCTCGGTGCGCAAGGCGTCGCCTTCGAGCTTGGAGTCCACGTCGAAGAGCTCGTAATAATTGATGTCTTCGAGCTTCTTCTGCATGCCCTCGATCTTTGCGCGAACGTCCTCGGTTTCTTGAGCCATTGATATCCCTCGGGATGACACCTGGTTGAGTCGTGATGAGAAAATGTCACTACCAATGTAGATGAGCGATCGGTTTGGGTGCAACCGCGAAGCTCTAGCGGCAGATCGAAAACCGCGCCATCGCCAAACTAGGGATCGAAGCAGATAAATTGTCTGGGAAATGGCTACGGAGGGAATCGAACCCCCGACCTAGCGGATATGAGCCGCTCGCTCTAACCATCTGAGCTACGTAGCCGGCAGTGAAGTAGCGTAAATGGGCCACCTCAACGCCACTTAGATAAGCGACGTGGTGGACTCCGTCAAGGCAATTTATCGACAACGGCGATCATCATCGTCAGAGGGAGGAAATATTTTTGGCCATGGTCCAAATGTAGGACACGCACCGTGGACCACGGTGGAAAGATGTAAAAAGACGCGAATGTAATTTGACAGCGGCGCGATCACCGGTAAAACGGTGAAGGGAAAAGAGTTAGCTGCTGCTCGAAAGTACGTCGTATCACTTCTGCACAGATCTGCGATTATGAGAAAGAATAACAGCAATGGAAGCCGTGTCTGGACGACCCTGGCGACGACCGCCGGCCTGACCCTTGGGGTAGTTGGCCTGACCGTCATGAGTGCTGGTGCCAGCCCTCCGCCGGAGCAACAACAGGTCGATCGGGCAGCCCAGATCGCTGAACGTGCCGCCGCCTCGGAGGCCAGCATCCTCACCCTGCGCCTGGAAGCCGCCGACGACGAGGCGGCTTCGACGGGTCGCGAACATGCTGCGGCCATGCTCGACGTCGCCCAGGGGCTGGGACCGGTGGTTCTGCCCGAGGTGCCCGACGACTGGGTGGCCGCCGGCCTCGACCTGAACAAAGCGGAGGTCGACGAGCAGGGACGGATGGTCCAAGAGTTACCCGACGGAAGTCGCGTGGTTTTGACCATCGATCAGGAGCTGCAGAGCTTTTTGGATTCTCTGATCCGTCAGCGCCCCGTGCCCCACGGTAGCATCGTGCTCATCGATCCTCCGACGGGTCGCGTCCTGGCGATGGCCGAGAATTCTCGGTCCGACAACCACTATAAATACGAGAATTTCTCGCGTAATGCCGCCCCGCCCTCGGCGTCGGTATTCAAGGTGGTCACCGCCGCCGCGCTCATCGAAGGAGCCGGTCAGGACCCCTACGCCGAGGTCTGCTATCACGGCGGCACCCGGGGATTGACCCAGCGAAATATTAAAGGCGATCCCCGTCTGGACAATCGCTGCGATAATCTTCGCGGCGCCCTGGCCCGCTCGCTCAATTCGCTGATCGCCAAGCAGACCTACTATAATCTGGACGCCGACGATCTTCTGGAATGGGCCGAGCGCTTCGGCTACAACCAGGAGATCCCCTTCGAATTGCCCGTCGACATCAGCACCGCTGACTTTAGCGACGATCCCTACGACCGGGCTCGCGCCGCCGCCGGGTTCTGGCATACCCATCTGAGCCCGCTCCACGGAGCGATGATCGCCGCCTCCATGGCCAACGACGGGATTATGATGGCGCCCACCGTCATCGATCGCTACGAGGCCCCCGACGGACGGGTGATCTTCGAGAGTGAGCCCAAGGTCTTCAAAGAGGTCATGGAGCCCGAAACGGCGCAACAGCTTCACGAAATGATGGTCGACACGGCACAAACCGGCACGGCCCGGCGCTACTTCGGGCATCGTCGAGCTTTCCCCAATCAGGTCACGGTCTCAGGCAAGACGGGAACTCTGTCCAACCAGGATCCCTTCCTTCGCTTTACCTGGTTTGTGGGCGTCGCCGAGCACCAGCAATGGGATGACCACCCCGGCGTGGCCATCGCCGGCTTGATGGCCAACGAGCCGACCTGGCATATGGTCGGCCCCCAGGCGGCAAGTGAGGGGCTTCGTCATTATTTCAACGTCAAGACGGCTCGACGAGCCCAACAACAAGAGGCAATAGTCAGCCGGTAGTTTTCTACCCGTTTGACGCGCCTCGAATCGCCGCCTCCCGGGCGGCGTATTTTTTTTCTAGTTCTTCGAGTCGACCGCCCTTTTCTTCCCATGCCTCCATGGCTTCCATCAATTCGGACTCCAGTCGGCCATATCGCTTCTGGAGTTTTATGATTTTTTCGCCCCCCTCCTGATGGGTCTCGGGTCTGGCGAGTATTTCTTCGACCTCGGCCAGCTCGGCCTCCAGAGTTTCGATACGCTTCATCAGGGAGCTGACCTCATCGTGAAGCGGGCCGGCTTCTTCGCTCTTTTCCCGGCGCAGTTCGGCGAGCATACGGCGCATTTCTTTGCGATTGGTCGGGCCCTGCTGTGAGGCAGGCTCGGTGCCGTTGGTCGACTCCACCTGCCCTGCTCTATTCTCTTCCTCCTCGCGGCGTCTGCGCCATCGATATTCTTCGTAGGAGCCGGGGTAATCGCCCAGCTTTCCACCTTCGATATGGACCACCCGGTTGACCACTTCGTTGAGAAAATAACGGTCGTGGCTGACCACGCAGAATGCGCCTTTGAAGTGGTTTAGAGCATATTCGAGAATTCGCCGCGACGGGATGTCCAGGTGGTTCGTCGGTTCGTCGAGCAACAGGCAGCCCGCCGGTTCGAGCAACAGCTTTGCCAGGGCCAATCGGCTCTTCTCGCCACCGGAGAGCACCGAAATTGGTTTAAAGACATCGTCGCCGGTAAATAAGAAAGCCCCGAGAATGGAGCGCACATGGGGAG
>SLJM01000290.1 GCA_007135085.1 Myxococcales bacterium | reverse complement strand
CGCACCTGGTCGCCTCGTTTGACGAATGCCCGCACCAACTCACAAGCCTTATAGGCGGCAATACCGCCACTCACACCGAGCAATATCTTTTTGGGCATCACCAACTCCAACCTCTATTCACCACACCTCTGAGCTCTTCCCCCCACCAAAGCCCCGCTCACGACCAAACTCACCCACCCCCTGAGCCCTCGATCCCCACACCTTAGTGCTCTCTGCGCCCTTTGCGGTGGATCAGATTTCCTCTCCCCGCAAATACGCCAACAAGATATTTAGCATATACCCTGTGGCCCCCCAGATCACCTGGCCGTCGTAATCGTAGAAGTGGAGCTCGAAGGTATGACCGTTCCAGCTTCGGCTCTCCAAACGATGGCTGGAAGGATCGGCCAATATTTCTAAAGGTGCCGTAAAGAGGGTGTCGATCTCTCGAGGGCTGGGCCGAAGCTCGTAGGGCTGCTCAAATTCGCCGACGAAAGTGGTGACCACATAGCCCGTGATGGTGGGCATTCTCACCAGCGCTCCATAGAGCTCGACCGCCTCCGGCTCCAGAGCGATCTCCTCCTGGGTCTCCCGAAGGGCGGTCTGCTCCAGACTCTCGTCTTCTTCTTCGACGCGGCCGCCGGGAAAGCTCACCTCCCCGGAATGCTCGGGCATGGTGTCGGGGCGCTTGGTGAACACGGCGTGCATCTGATCTTCGATCTCGGTCAGGGCGATGAGCACCGCCGCCGGGGTCAGCCCCTCCATGGAGATGCCGGGCACCCGCTCGAAGGCCACGCGGGGTCGATCGCCGAGCTCTCTCAACCGCTGGCGGACCACCTCAGGGGCAAAATTTTCTCGCCGTTCGCTCATCGTCGAACCCTGGCGATAAATAGGTTTTTGCCCTCCTCTTTGCCCTGATATTCGACGTCGATGATCTCCAGGGCGAGCTTGCGGATGCGGCCTCTTGGGAGGCGAATGCGGGCGAATTGATCGTCTTCCACGTCGATGACCCGGCACCGGCCCAGCTTGGGATGATCCAGGAGATCACCGGCAGACATCAGGGGGGCGTCCAGATCGAGATCGCCGTAGGGATCGTCTTTGGACTTGGCGCTCGGTCGCAGAGGAGTGGTCTTGGCCGAGGGGCGACGGGCCGACCTTCTCGATTGCTCGACCTGCTCCGCTTCGGCGATGGCCTGGTCCCAGGAAATGCTCGGTTCCTCATCATCTTCTTCAACGGCTTCGCCGCTTCTGGCAGGGGCGCTGCTCTCAGGGGTGGGCGCCCCCGGCCGGCGTCGAATTTCATCGAGCACCAGACGGCCCGTCTCCCCGTCGAGGCGGCGCTCCATCTCCAGGTCGAGATAGGATTCGATGACGAATTCGCCGTCGATGGCCCGGGCCTTGCGAAGCTGGCCTCCCACCATCTGCGGCCCCAGGGGACCGACCACGTTGAAGACGGCGTCGAGCCGAAGGGCCACGGCGCCGCCGAGGGTGGAGATATTGCCGTTTAGCGACACCAGCTCGAAGCTGCCCTCCCCCTCGATCAGGGGCTGGTAGGATTGGCTTTTCTGGTTAAAGTGCACCAGCTCCACGGCGTCGAAATGACCGACGGCGCGGACCTCGCCGGCGCGCACGCCGTGATCCTCACAGGCTTTGGTCAGGGCGTCGACCAGATCGTCACCGGCGTCGAGTCGGCCCACCAATTTTTCGCTTCGGTTGGAGATTCGAAATTTCACGTTGCTTCCTCGTTGCTTACTTCATAGATGTTGAAAAATTCCCTTCGCGGGGCGCGCAACCTGCCACAGTGACAACAGCTATACAAGTACTCAACTTCCCTGACCTCTCTCTATCTCACCAGAGGATGTCCTGGTCTTCCGTAACGCCGTATAAGCTGACCTCATGAGTCTGATCGTCAATGCGAAGGCGCCCCTCGAAGCGGCCCGCCGGTTGGATAAACCAGGAGTCGATGATCTTCCATCGCCGCACGTCGCGGTAGACGTGGTAGGGCCAAAAATAGAGCTCCACCGTGCCGCACTCGGTGGTCAAAGACCACAATCGGTCGGGATGGTCTCGATCGAATTCAAATGTTGCCCGCCCCAGGGGGATGAGCCTGTCGCCGACCCACAGGGCGTTTTCGTTGGTGTCTTCCCGGCCCTCGTTAAACCCCTCCACCAGGTTTATGCCCACCGAGCGGCCGTCGAAGAGCCGGCCCAGCGCCAATGCCCACCGCCAGGTGGTGCGTCGCGCCAGAATACCCTGGGTATAGTCCATGGCGCCCAGCCCACCGTCGAGGCGGTAGGTGCGCGTTCCCACTCGTAGATCGCCCTCCAGGGGCAGGCCGGCCCATTTCTGAGTCACGTTGAGCAGGCCGCCGTCTTCGACGGGAGAGATGACGGTGAGCGCCGGGCCCACGGGCTCTACTCCGAGCCGGGCGTCAAGCTCGATGCCCCCGGGCTCGCGGTGATGGACGGCGCCGATCCGACTGGTCCAGCGAAAGGCGCCGCCCGCCGGATCACGAGAGGTCTCCAGGGCCGCTCCCGCCGTGCGAAATGCCGACATATGTCCCCGGGAGGGCCGATCGTTGACGTGAGCCTGGACCTCCGGGGCGCCGGTGAACTTCAGCTCCGCCACCGCCCGCTCCTCATAGAGGTCGACCACATAGGTAAAGGCCTGACCGAAATAGCCTCCCTGGACCACGGCCTGACACAAGAGGACCTCGTCGGTGACGGCGATCCCGTAATTCCAGCGCTTTCGCCTCGCCGGCCACTGCCACCAGCTCGGTTCCCAATCGCCGCTGAGCTCGCGAAAGCTCACCGCCGGCAACTCACCGCGAAAGGTCCCGAACCGGGGCCGCCCCTGTCGATCGACCACCGAATTTGGCACCACTGCTAGATCTCGCGTCATCTCTGCCTCTCCTTGCTGACTCACCAGTCATTTAATCAGCCATTAGTGATGAACGCTGTCTATCATAATCACTCCAAACCGTCTCGTCCCACTGATCTGATCGATCCATCTCGACTCTCGCCGCGCCCATTTGTACCATGGCCCCGCTCAGCTCCTACGGAAATAGGGACGATGACGATGAAAAATTTTCCCACCGCGTTCTGGAAGCGTTTTCAAGATTTCAAAGAAGCGCCGGCGATCTACACCGTCGACGACGACGGCTCACGAAAGACGTTGAGTTTCTGGGAGTGGACCCGGCGTATTCAGCGGCTGGCCATGGGGCTGTTGGACAAGGGCATCAAACCGGAGACCAGGCTGGGGTTGGTGGCGCCCAACGGACGAGATTGGCTGGATCTGGCGGTGGCCGCCTGGCTGGTCGGCAGTTGTCTGGTGCCCCTGGTGCCGGGCCGGGATCGCAAGGAGACCCTGCGGTGTCTCGGTCGCACCGGCTGCGGCTGGATCGCCGTGGCCGACGATCGGGCCCGCGCCAACTTGCGGGGCGACGGCGACGCCCTGCCGGACCATATCAAGTGGATCGTCTTCGACGGCGACGCCAACGCAAAGGGGGTCTTCTCCCTGGAGAACCTCGAGGAGAAGGGGCGCGAGCTGATCCGGCGGGGCCACACCCGCAAATTGGCGGAGCGGATCTACGAGCTCAAGCCGGAGGCGCCGACGCTTATCTTCTTCGATCCCGAACCCGGCGAAGACGCCCAGGGGGCTTTTTTCTCGGGCGCCAAGGTAGCGCGCCAACTGGAGGCCATCGCCGCCCAGGCCGGCTGGCCCGACGATCAGGACGTGACCGTGGCCTCCCTGCTGTCCTTTGGCTGGTTTTCGAGCTTTCAATTTACACTGGCCGCCCTCTACGCCGGCCACTCCGTGGCGCTGGCGCCGACGTTGCGCTCCATGAGCGACGAT
>SLJM01000174.1 GCA_007135085.1 Myxococcales bacterium | reverse complement strand
GATCGCCTCAAAGTCCGCAAGCGTTCGGTGGGACTCGCCAGGCTCTGGTGCCGAGCAATTCGAGCAGCCAGCGATGGTACTGCCAATGACCAGGACGAATAGCAGCAACCTGAGCAAAGTGAGTTTGTATGGCATGTCTGCGTTTCCCGGCGTTCCTGTCTGCGAGCCACACCAGTGAATCGGCACTGCACGGGAATGTCAAACACAAGCAAAGGCAACTACAAAACCACTGCCAGGGCAGGGATGCCCTGTGGACCATAAGACACCGAATCGACTCCCCGCGGCGCTAGTTTCAGAACATCATGGTCCTCAGGGCATCCCTGCCCTGGCAGTTTCAGAACCAAAGCGCTTCGATGATCCGGTGGCATTCGGCAGACTCGCATGGTCGCCAACTGCCGGAATGCGGAGATTGGAGTTGGGTCCTTCCATCGCCCTCGACTTCCCATTACACTCCTGGTCGTTCGTACAACCCAACCCGGAGTCCCCGTCGATGCCGCGCTCTAAATTTTTGATTATTCTCCTCGCCGCCGCTCTAGCCATCCCCGCCTGCCGAGACGACGATGACGACGACGCCACTGAACCGGACGCGGGCTTAGAAGACGTCGACGACGACAGCGGCGACGTCGACGAAAATGACGACGACGGCCCCTTCGCCGCCTTTGACGCCGACGAGTCCTGGGCGCTCCCCGAGCTGTCGGGGCCGGTCTTCGTGGTGCGCACCGAGGCGAATATCCCGCATATTTACGCCGAAAACGACGTCGACGCCGCTCTGGTCCACGGCTTCGTCGCCGCCCGGGATCGCTTCTTTATGATGGATCTGACCCGGCGACTGACGCTCGGCACGACGACCGAACTGTTGGGCATCGATGGGCTGTCGACCGACCTGGAGAGTCGGATGTACGGCTCCCACCACGTGGCTCAAAAAATGCTCGACGCCGCCTCCCCGGAAGTGCGCGCCGTCATGGAGGCCTACGCCCGAGGCATCAACCATTATATCGCCCAGGTCGCCGCCGAGAACCTCCCCTATCCCAGCGAGGTCGACCTGGCCTGGCAGCTCCTGGGCTTTGATCACCCCACGGATATGCTCGAGGAATTCGAGGCATTCGACGTGGCGGCCATGCTCGCCACCTTCATCTACCAGACCAGCTTCGGCTCCAGCCCGGTGGGGCGGATGGCAAATGTGGCCCAATTGGACTCGCTTTTTGAGGGCGATCGCTTCCAGGATCTGCGCCGTCAGGGCGCCATCGACGACGTCTGGGGCTCGCCGCACCCGGTCTACGAATTGGCCAGCGGCCAGTGGGGCCCCGTCGACGGCATGCCCTCGACGAGCCTGGTCGGCAATCCCGCGCTGCCCGACGGCCCGGCGCTGGTCCCCGAAATGGGCCTCATGGAGCGTCTCTCCAATAGCATCGACTCCTACCGCGACCGCCGCGGCTGGCGCGACGACGTCACGGGCATGGGCTCAAATGCCTGGGTGGTCTCCGGCGATCATAGCGCCGACGGCTCGAGCCTGATGGCCGCCGACGGCCACCTGGCCCTCGGCATTCCCTCCATCCTGTGGAACGTGGGCATCGACACCGCCCTGTTGAGCGGCGACGACGGCCCGGGAAGCCGCCAGCTGGGCATGGTCATCCCCGGCATCCCCTATGTGGCGCTGGGCACCAACGGACACGTGGCCTGGGGCTTCACCCAGCTCTTCGGCGACGTCACCGACTGGTACGCCGAGGAGATTCAGCTCGACGACGACGGCCTGCCGGCGGCCACTTTCTTCGACGGGGAATGGCGCGATCTTCAGGCCTTCGACGAAACCTACGAGATCGCCGAGGTGCCCTTTTTGAACAGCGACGAAGACACCCTGGTCAAGACCCGATGGGAGACCTTCGACGGTCGGTGGCTCATCGACGTCGAGGGCACGCCCGTCAGCGGCCCCGACGACGAGGCCATCGGCGAGGGCCAGAGCGCCATTCGCACCTTCTCGGGCTGGGTGGTACCGGAAGACGTCGACGGAAGCGGCGCCATCACGGCCATCTCCATGACCTACGCCGGCCACCAGATGACGGACGTCATGGGAGCCTTCAAGAATATGGGCGCCTCCGCAGACGTCGCCGACTTTCGGGAATCTCTGCGCGGCATGTTGGCCAGCTCTTTCAACTACGTGGCCAGCGACAGCGCCGGTGACATCTTCTATATGGCCTTCCAGGGCACGCCCTGCCGCTCCTATCTGCCCCGCGAGGCCGACGGCCGCTTCGCCGAGGGCGCCGACCCGACGATGCTCCTCGACGGCACCCAATACGGGGCCTTCGAGATCCCCCAGGTCGACGGCGTCGTCGACGACTCTCATATCGACGACCCCTACCGCTGCATCGTCCCCTTCGACGAGAGCCCCCAGGACTATAACCCCGACAAGGGCTACCTGGTCACCGCCAATAACGACCCCGCCGGCATCGGCTTTGACAGCAACCTCTTCAGCGGCCCCTGGTATATCGGCGGGCCCTTCTATCCGGGCTTTCGCGCCGAGACCATCGAGCGAAACCTCCAGCGATATATCGCCGACGGCCAGGCCGATATCGCCGCCATGGCCGAGCTCCAGGGCAACGTGGAATCCCCGCTGGCCCGGGTCTTCTTGAAGCATCTCTTCGACGCCGTCGACCACGCCGAGGGACTCCAAGAATCGACGCTGCCCGTCGTCCCCGAGGACTGGGAGCAGCGCATGCTCGACGACTACGACGAGCATCGCGACCGAATCCTGGAGGCCATCGAACGCCTCGAGGACTGGGCCGAGCACGGCCACCAGGCCCGCTCCGGCGTCGAGACCTTCTACCACCAGCCAAACGATCGCGATCGGGCCGACGCGGTGGCCACGTCGATCTTCAACGCCTACCTGCGCGCCATGGTCAGCCTGACCCTCGACGACGAGAATTTCCCCGGCATCTGGCAGCGCGGCGGCACCGTGGGCCGAGTGCGCCTGCTCTACGAGATGCTCGAGAGCCGCGGCGGCGAAAACCGCATGGGCCTGTCCAGCTTCAACGAGGACACCGGCGAGTCCGTCTTCTTCGACGATCGCAGCACGGATGACACCGAGCATAGCGACGAGCTCATGGTGCGAGCCCTCATCGAGGGCCTGGCCCACCTGGAGAGCGAACCCGTCGACGCCGGCCGCGGCGGCTACGGCACAGACGATATGGACCAATGGCTATGGGGCCTTCGACACCAGGTCGAATTCCAGAGCCTATTGGCCGACTTTTTGGGCAACGACCCCTCGTTCTCGGTCTTTATCGAGGATTTCTCGATCACCACCAGCCGCCTGCCCCTGGCCGAAAATATGGAGAGCGACGACCCCCGCCGCGGCCTCCAATGGTTCCCCCGCGACGGCGATCAATACGCCGTCGACGCCTCCAACCCGGGCATCCGCGGCGACAACCTCAACTACTCCAGCGGCCCCGTCATGCGCACGGTCATCGCCCTCAACGACGGCGAAGTCGAAGGGGTAAATATCATCCCCGGCGGCCAGTCGGCCCTGACCAACTCCGAATTCTTCCACGATCAGGCCGCCCTGTGGCTGGGCAACGACACCCACCCAATGCGCTTTCATTTCGACGACGTATTGGACGGGATGATCGGTCTCGAGGTCTACGAGCCGTAACGGGACCTGCGCAAACCGGGCCGCCGGCCATCGCGACTCAACGAAGCCTCCCCCCAAAATTGTAGTCTGGTTCTTAAATAGGCGATGGTTGATAAACCCCGGTCATCAACGATGACGAGAAAAACTGAGATTCTCGAATGGTCTTCGATGCTCGAGGTTTTTCGTGCAGAGCATTCGATGATTGGGATGATT
>SLJM01000193.1 GCA_007135085.1 Myxococcales bacterium | reverse complement strand
CGTTAACCACAGTGAGCAAAGCGAACGAAACCACCAACCACCAACTACAGAGAGCAAAGCGAACTAACCGCTCAGCGGAAAGGAGGGGAATCGAAGATCGAGGACCTCGAAGTCGGTGACGATGCTCGAGATCTCTTCATCGGCGTCGTAGCCCACATAGGAGCTATAATACCCGTTGCCGAAGCCGGCGTCGAAGATCAGCATATTGCGGCCGTCGCCGTAGGGAAGCTGCAGGTCACTTCGCAGATCCAGGGCCGCCCAGCCCACGCCGCGGGCGCGGCGGCGGTGGATTCGGCCCCAGATATGGCGCTCGAAATCGTTATCTTCGGGCATGACCAATTGGTGATAGTTGACCAGAGCGTCCGCTGTTTCTTTGTCGAGATAGGCGCCCAGAGAGGAGTCGACGTGAAAGCCTGATTCCTCGTCGCGGTCCAATAAGGAGGCGTCCTCCCGCTCGGGCAGCCGGGCTAACTCCCAGCGGCGCACCGGTGTGGAGCGAAGACTGACCACCGAGTAGGCCACCAGCTTTTCATCGCGCAATTTGGCGATCAATAAGTGGACCGGGTAGGCGCCCGGTTTGAGATCGACGAGAAAGGGTTCGCTGTCGAGGGCTAAGAGGGGGTCGCAGGCGATGAGTTGGCCCGACGGCAGGATGAGGTCGCCCAGCGACCGGCGGTGGACCACGATATCGTAGCCCAGACCGTCGATCATTTCGCCGTCTTCAAATTCGCGAAAGGCCCGAAAACGCATTTTTTTCTTCCGGGGAGATAAGAGGAGTAGGGACAGCACGAGCGCGCCCTGCGCCGAGTTGGTCATCATCATCATGGCGAGGGAAGGGCAGAGCGTCGGCGGGCGCTGCACCGTGGACTTCTAGGGGTGCAACATTTGCAGAGCGCCAATAATTTCGCTGACCATCAGGCCGATCGGCCGATGCGGGCGAGTTCGAGGAAGCTCTCCGCTTTGAGGCTGGCGCCACCGACGAGGCCGCCGTCGATATCCTTCTGGGCGATGAGTGCGTCGAAATTTCGCGGTTTGACGCTGCCCCCATAGAGGATGGGGATTTCATTGGCCGTGTTGTCGTCGAAGCGATCGCGCAGGACGTCGCGCAAAAAGGCGTGCACTTCCTGAGCTTGTTGCGGTGAGGCGGTCTTGCCCGTGCCGATGGCCCAGATCGGCTCGTAGGCCACGATGGTCTGTTGCGCTTGTTCCGCGCTCAGTCCGGACATGGCCGCCCGGAGCTGGCATTCCACCTTGGTCTCCGTATTGCCCGCCTCTCGCTCATCGAGAGTTTCGCCCAGGCAGATGATGGGATGAAAATCCTGAGCGAGCGCAGAATGGACCTTTCGATTGACCCCTTCATCGCTCTCGCCGAAATGCTGGCGCCGCTCGCTATGGCCCAAAATCACATAGCGCACGGCCAATTCGCGAAGCATGGGCCCCGCCACTTCTCCCGTATAGGCGCCGCTGGTGGCCCAATGCATATTCTGGGCACCCAGCAATACCGGTGAGGCCGCCAGGGCCTCCGAGACCGCAGAGAGGTGGACCGAGACGGGGGAGACGATGAGCTTGACGCCATTTTCCGGAGCGCCCTCAGCGATACCTCGGGCCAGCGAAACCGCCTCGTCTACTGCGAGGTTCATCTTCCAATTTCCGGCAACGATAGGGGTTCGCATTGGCTCTCCTCCAGGTTGATAGCATCAAGCATTCAGGTCAATAATGTCGAGGTATAGCGACTGTGGCATGAAATACGGTGGTTGTGCAATAGGGGTTAGGTCGCTTCGCTCCCGTGGTTAGTGGTTAGTAGTTGATCGTTCAGAGATCGAGATGGTTTGAATCTTGGAGTTTCTCGCAGCCCGCCGTTAACCACAGAGAGCGAAGCGAACGTAACCACCAACCACAGTGAGCGAAGCGAACGAACCGTCACGCATCAAAGGGATGATTCGGCCGAAGGGATTCGATCCCGGGAAGTGGTTTGCCCTCGACCAACTGGAGGCTGGCGCCGCCGCCGGTGGAGACGTGATTGATCTGCTCTGCTACTCCTGCCCGGACCACGGCGGCTGCCGAATCTCCGCCGCCGATGACCGAATAGGCCGAGGAGTCGGCCACCGCTTTGGCTATCTCCATGGTGCCTCTGGCAAATGCCTCGTTTTCGAAAACCCCGAGAGGACCGTTCCAGAAGATGGTCGACGCCTCGGCGATGACTTCGGCGAATTTCTCGCGAGTCTTCGGTCCGATATCGAGGCCCATCGTGCCGTCGGGGATGACCTCGTCGGCCGTATAGTCAGCCTCCCCATCGTCCAATGCCTCGCCGACGCCGTGGTCCAGGGGCAGCACCAGATCCAGATTGTGGAGCCTGGCGCGCTCCAGGATGGACTTCGCCTCGGCCATATAATCCTCTTCCACCAGGGAGTTGCCCACGCTCACCCCCTGGGCGGCCAGGAAGGTATAGGCCATGGCGCCGCCGATGAGCAGGGTGTCCACCCGCTCCATCAGGGTGCGCAACACCGATAATTTATCGGAGACCTTGGCGCCGCCGATGATGGCCACATAGGGCTTCTCGGGGCGGTCGGTGACTCGTCCCAGACCCTCTAATTCACGGCGGATCAACAGGCCGGCCCCCTTGTGGTGGCGGTCGAAGAATTTGTTGATCTGGTAGACCGAGGCGTGCTTTCGATGGGCGGCGCCGAAGGCGTCGTTGACGTAGAAATCGGCCAGCCCGGCCAGGGTCTTGGCGAAGTCGTCGTCGCCGCCCTTTTCACCGGGATAAAAGCGCAGATTCTCCAACAGCATGATCTGCCGGTTGGGATTGAGCTCGGTGAGCAAAGTGTCCACGTCGTCGCCGGCGATATTTTCGGGGAAAACTACCTCGAAATCGTAGAGCAAGGTGTCCGTATCGATGAGCTCCGCCAGCCGAGCCGCCACGGGCTCCAGGCTCAGCTTCGGATCGGGCTCGCCCTTGGGGCGGCCCAGGTGGCTGCACAAGATGACCTTGGCCTTCGACTCGATGGCATGGGTAATCGTGGGCAGCGCTGCTTTGATGCGCGTGTCGTCGGCGACCTTGCCATTGTCGAGGGGGACGTTGAAGTCGACTCGTATCAGGACCGTCGTCTCTTCGCCCAGAGCGAGGTCGTCGATGAATTTGATGCCCGTGGTGTCCATGTAGCGCTCGCAATAACAATCAAAAATGTTGGTTGGGCAAATCCCCGCCAATGCGATGGCGGCCTGTTGAGCCGCTCCAAACTCGCACTGGCGGGAGATGATTTAACCGGCGATGAATCAGCCGATCTTGTCACCGATGAGCTTCGACGCATCGATGAGGCGGTTGGAGAAGCCCCATTCGTTGTCGTACCAGGACAGGATCTTGATGAACCCTTCGCCGACAGCCATCGTCGACTGACCGTCGACGATGGAGGAGTGGGGATTACCCACGTAGTCCGTGGAGACCAGGGGCTCGTCGCTATAGCCGAGCACACCCTTCATCATAGGAGTCTGGGCGGCTTCTTTGAGGGCATTGTTGACGGCGTCGATGCCGGCGGCCTTGTTCAGGGTCACCGTCAGATCGATGCAGGACACGTTGGGAGTGGGCACGCGAATGGCCATGCCGTCGAGCTTGCCTTCGAGCTGAGGCAGCACGCGGGTCACGGCGATGGCAGCCCCCGTGGAGGTGGGGATCATATTGATCGCCGCCGCTCGGGCCCGGCGCAGATCCTTGTGGGGACCGTCGAGGATATTCTGGTTCGCAGTATAGGCGTGAACCGTGGTCATCAGGCCTTTTTCGATGCCGAATTTTTCGTCCAGCACCTTCGCCACCGGCGCCAGGCAGTTGGTGGTGCAACTGGCGATGTCGACGACCTTCATATCCGCCTTGTACTGATCCTGATTGACGCCCATGCACAACGACAGATCGACCCCTTTGCCGGGAGCGGAGATAACCACTCGCTTGGCGCCGGCTTTCAGATGCTTTTCGGCGTCTTCGCGCTTGCGGAAGACTCCCGTGCATTCCAGGACGACGTCCACCCCCAGATCACCCCAGGGAAGCTCGGAGGGGTCGCGCATGGAGAAGATCTTGATGCGGGTATCGTCGACGGTGAGCACACCTTCGCTGATCGAGACCTCGCCGGGATAGGTGCCGTGCACGGAGTCGCGCTTGAACAACAGGCTCTGGTGTTCCGGATCGGCCAGATCGTTGATCCCTACGAGTTCCACGTTGGGGTCGTTGAGCGCGATGCGGGCTACGCTGCGCCCGATTCGTCCGAATCCGTTGATCGCAATTTTGGTCGCCATGGTTGTCTCCTATGCTGCCAAGAGTGGGGGTTGAAAGTTCTATGGGTCGAAATTGTGGGCGCTTAACTTCGGAGCTGACCTCGCGGTCGTCGCTCCAAGAGCCCGAGCGTCGCACTACGGGCAATACAAGGACGACGAAAGTGAGTCAATTCCGGCGTGTGCTCAGGTTAGGCACCGATGGCCAAGAGACAAATGAGTTTCCCCTCCGGTTGTCGGCGCCTGTGCCCTGGTGGTACACCCTTGGCCAGCATCAAGGCTGCCCCGAATGTGGCAGTTCGTCAGTCGGCTGGAAGACAGTGGCCAGGACCTGATTATGGGACTTTCCATCGGAGTGGGGCTCGTCGCTGAATATGCGGGCTCTGAATATGACGATCTGGCCCACCAGATCAGAGGCGATCTGGAGCAGATCAACCAGACGACGGCAAAGCTCGGTCTGCCTCTCCACGAGGAGCCCGAGAGCTTCGACAAACCTCTGCATATGAGGGTCTCGCTGCGGTCTTTTCCCTATTCCTGGTTGCATTATCTGCGCCGCTTTGCAGCTCATGTGATGCGCGATCCCAAATGGGTTCCCTATCCCATTCAACCCGGCGAAGATCCGGCCGAAGATCCCGTGCTGCGCCAGATGTATAAGCGCATGGAATCCCACCTCTTATGCCATTCCGACAGCGAGGGCTATTATCTGCCCGTCGACGTCGACCAGTTGATCATCGATGAGGACGACCCGCTGCCGGGCATGGTGGTGGGCTCGTCGCTTCGGTTGAAAGAGGAGTTATTGACCCTGGTGGGAGCCCTGGAGATCGACGTCGATGATCGGGGATGGCTGTCCGATGCCGAGGCCGACGAGCTGTCGAAGCAGAGGCCCACGAGCGCTCCTTTTGCCATCGAGCGCCTGGTCTGGTTGGCGCTCTACGAAGCGTGCAGGATCAGTATCGACTATCAGACGGCGATCGTCTTCGAATAAGACGGGAAGAGCCGCAGATGACACAGAGAAATAGACAGCGATAGGACGACGGGTATGAAGTCAAAGTTGGGGCTCGACCAAAAGATAATCGATCGGGCTCGTCAGGCGGCGGCGGATATCGCCGAGAAGATGGATGGATTTATTCGGCAGCGCTCCACCGTGGCTGTGGAGCGCACCACCTTGCGCCTTATCGGCGTCGACGGCGTCGACGGTGATGACGTGCCCCTGCCCAACGTCCTGGTCGACGCTGCCAAAGAGGCCGAACTTCTCGACGATGGAATCATGGCCCTCGTCGCTCGGGCGGTCATCGAAACCGGGCGGTCGCCACAGGTCATCGCCGAAGCCGTCGCCGCCGGCGATCTTGACGTGGCGCGCTTGCCCCTTGTCGACGAGGCTCAGTTGCGCAAAGTGGGCGATGAGTTGGCCGACCAGGCCCTGGCCACCGTGGAGGCCAACCGCGCCGAGCGAGACGATTTTTTGGAGCGCTGCCAGGACCGACCGGAGCCACTGCACTACGTCATCGTCGCCTCGGGCAATATCTACGAAGACGTCGTCCAGGCCCGCACCGCTGCCCGTCAGGGCGCCGATATCATCGCCGTCATTCGCTCCACCGGTCAGAGCCTCCTCGATTACGTCCCCTACGGGGCCACCACCGAGGGCTATGGCGGCACCTTCGCCACCCAGGAAAATTTTCGGATCATGCGCCAGGGCCTCGACGAGGTCGGCGAAGAGCTCGGTCGCTATATCCGGCTCTGCAATTATTGCAGCGGCCTGTGCATGCCCGAGATCGCCGCCATGGGCGCCCTGGAGCGCCTGGACGTCATGCTCAATGACGCCCTCTACGGAATTCTATTTCGCGATATCAACCCCCGCCGTACCTTCATCGACCAATATTATAGCCGCATGATCAATGCCTACGCCGGGGTGGTCATCAACACCGGCGAGGATAATTATCTGACCACCGCCGACGCCGTCGAGGCGGCTCATACAGTCACGGCCAGCCAATTTATCAACGAGCAATTTGCCCTCAGGAGCGGGCTGGCCGAAGAGCAGATGGGCATCGGCCACGCCATGGAGATCGATCCCAGCCTGGAAAACGGGTTTCTGCTCGAATTGGCCCAGGCTCAGCTCGCCAGAGAGCTCTTCCCCAGAGCACCGCTCAAATTCATGCCCCCCACCAAATATATGACGGGCAATATCTTCCGCGGCCATATCCAGGACGCTCTATTCAACCTGGTGGGCGTGATGACCGGACAGGGCATCCAGCTTCTGGGGATGATGACCGAGGCCATGCACACCCCCCATATGGGCGACCGCTATCTGGCCTTGGAGAACGCCGATTACGTCATGAATAACGCTCGCGACCTGGGTGATGAGATTCAGTTTACGCCCGGCGGTAAGATCCAGACGCGAGCCCAGGATGTCCTAGAGCAGGCCTGCCAATTATTGGAGGAGGTCCAGCGTCAGGGCATGTTCCAATGTCTGGAGGAGGGAAAATTCGCCGACGTGCGCCGCCCCGTCGACGGCGGCAAGGGACGCGACGGCGTCTTCCGCCGCAGCCCCAATTATTTCAACCCCCTGGAGGAAAAGCTGCGCCGACGCTTGAACCTGTCTTCGTGACGGCGTATCTTTGGGCTTCACTGGCTGATCCGGGAGTTCTCTTTGTCGTAATCATCATCACCGAAATGCAGGCCCGCGGCTGGAGCTTTGTTGCGTGAATTTGATGAGACGTATCGCACAGACCTCAATCCTGGCCCTCTGCGCCGTGTTGGCTTTTGCCGGCACGGTGCAGGCCCAGGAGACCGATGACGACGTGGGCGTCGAAGTGCCGGGAGTCACGGTCATCCCCGGCGAATTGTGGTCCACCTCCACCACCTCGTCGACGACCACCGCCGCCGCCGGGTTGGGAATCTTCTCCATGCAGTTGGCCACTGGAGGGCGCCGCCAATTTCAGGCCTACCTGAGCCGAAACGCCGTGGCCATTCAATACGATCTTCACCTGGGCGCTGGAGAATTATCCCGCGATCTAGCAGAGCTCTTCGAGATCGAAGAGGAGGCGCTGCCTCGATTTAGTCAGATCCTATTCGAACGCCGCCACGAACTCGCCCCCCTCGTCGAGCCGGGCGCCATCGACGCCGAGAGGACCGACCAGTTCATCGAAATCATCGTCGAAGCCCTGGCCTCGAGTCTCGAGGCTTGAGTCGAGACTCAAACGCGAAATGCGCAACCCTGCCCCATCCGTTATATTCGGTGGACGATTCGGGTAACGCACCACGAGGTGAGCGATGATTCATAAAATTGCCGGTGATCCTAAAGATCCGCTCTGGAAAGAGCTGGCCGATCTGGCCATAAAAAAGGCGGTCTCTACCTTCGTCGGGGAGAGCGTCAAAGCCGTCGTCGAGATCTGGAAGACCCGTCATCTCAAGGAGATGGACGTGGAATTCAAGGAGCGAGCCAAAGCTCGTAAATCCGAGGCGGGAGACAAAGACGACAAGAGTGACAAGGGCGACAAAAAAGCAGACCCCGAGGACAGAGCAGACTCGCCGGAAAAACCCGAAGAGTCTGATAAGCCCGAAGAGTCTGATAAGCCCGAAGAGTCTGATAAGCCCGAAGAATCTGAAGACCAAGACTGAGGAGTACCTTTGATCGAGATGGGAATGGGGCTGGCCGTGGGGATGATCTTGGCTGGCCTGGTGGCCCTGTACCTGGGTGCCGAAGGGCTCGTCAAAGGGGCCAGCGCCTTCGCACTGCGGTTGGGGATCACCCCTCTCGTGGTGGGTTTGACGGTGGTGGCCTTCGGCACGAGCGCCCCGGAGTTGTTGGTCTGCCTCATCGGCACGGACGGGCTGTCCGTGGGGAATATCCTGGGCTCCAACGTGGCCAACCTGGCCCTCATCCTGGGCGCCGCCTCCCTGATACGCCCCATCGAGGTCAAATCGCGGGCCGTCCGCCGCGACATTCCCATCATGCTCGCCGCCACGGCCCTCTTTATGGTGCTCGCCATGGACGGCACGCTCTCACGAATCGACGGGGGCATTCTCCTATTCGCCATGGCCCTCTACCTGGGCTATACGTTCATCGAAGCCCGGCGAGATATGGATCAGATGCAGGAGATCATCGGCGACGAGCTCGAAGATATCGACCCCAATAAACACTCGTCGATCATCGACTGGCTTCTGATCGCTGGTGGAATCGTCGGCCTGGCCATCGGCGCAAAGTTTATGGTCGACGGCTCGATCTTTGTCGCCCGCGAATTCGGTATCAGCGACCTGGTCATCGGCATCTCCATCGTCGCCCTGGGCACGAGCCTGCCCGAGTTGGCTACCTCCTTGGTGGCCGCTTTTCGCGACGAAATCGACATCTCGGTGGGCAACGTCATCGGCTCCAATATCTTTAACCTTCTGCTCGTCATGGGAGTGGTGGCCTCCATCGGCGCGCTCGTCGTCGAAGAGGACGCCATCGCCATCGATATGTGGGTCATGGCCGGTGTTTCCATCGGAATCTGGCCCCTCCTGCGCACGGGTCACATTCTGGACCGCAAAGAAGGCGCGGTGCTCCTCGTCGTCTACCTCATCTACGTGGTAAGCCTCTTCTTGAGGTGAGGACGCAAAGATAATATTCACCGCGAAGAGCACGAAGTACTCAGAGAAATGCGGCTTTTAAGCGCCTAACCTTAGTGTCCTCTGCGCCCTTTGCGGTAAAAACCTGACTCGATCGCCGAAGGAACACGATGAACCAGGCATTACGGGTGGCCCTGGCCCAACTCAACTTCAAGGTGGGCGATCTGGAGGGCAATACGGATAAGATTATGGCCGCCATGGAGCGCGCCCGCAGTGACGGGGCGAATCTGGTGGTCTTCTCGGAGATTGCCCTGTTGGGATATCCGCCGCGCGATCTGGTTCATCGGCCGGCGTTGCTGGCGCGTCAGGACCAGGCGTTGAAAGCCATCGCCGCAGCCACGGACGACGAGTTGGCGGCGGTGGTGGGATATGTGGAGCGAAATGAAGAGGGTCGGGGTCACGGATTGATCAACGCCGCCGCCTTCTGCGCCAATGGCGAGATTGTGCAATCTGTGGCCAAGCAGCTGTTGCCCACGTACGACGTCTTCGACGAGGCGCGCTATTTTTCAGCCGCTCCCTCCGAAGGGGTGGTCACCTGGGCGGGGGTGAAGATCGGGATTTCCATCTGCGAAGATGCCTGGGCCAGGGTCAAGACCGCCGAGATGCCGCGCTATGACGTAGACCCGATAGCCGAGCTCGCCGGCGCCGGAGCCCAGGTTCTGCTCAACCTGTCGGCCAGCCCGTTTAGCCTGGGAAAGGCTGAATTTCGCTGCGATCTCCTGGCCGACCATAGCCGACGCCATCAAACGCCGCTTATCTTCGTCAATCAGGTCGGGGGCAACGACGAGCTTATCTTCGACGGCCGTTCGCTGGTCCTGGATGCCGGCGGGGAGCTAAAGGTGCGCCTCGCCGAATTCGAGGAGGACTATCAGGTAGTCCACGTCGATTCCCAGGGGCAGATCGAGGCGAAAGGACCAGAGCCGGCTCTTCGAAGGGCCGCCGAAAACGATGCTGCTCGGGCCCGTGACGCCCTGGTGTTGGGAATCGGCGACTATGTCCGCAAGACCGGCCACGCCCAGGTGCTGCTCGGTCTATCGGGAGGCATCGATTCATCGTTGGTCGCCGCCCTGGTCGCCCGTGCGCTGGGGCCCGAAAATGTCCACGCCGTGGCCATGCCATCTCGTTTTTCGAGCTCCCATAGCCGCGAAGACGCCCGACAACTATCGAAGAATCTGGGGATCGAATTCGACGAAATCCCCATCGAAGCTCCCTACGCCAGTGCTCTCGAGGTGCTCCAGCCCCATTTCGGAGATACCCCTTTTGGGGTGGCCGAGGAGAATATTCAGGCCCGGCTGCGCGGGCTCTATCTGATGGCCCTGAGCAATAAATTCGGAAAGCTCGTGCTGGCCTGCGGAAATAAGAGCGAGCTCGCCGTGGGCTATTGCACCCTCTACGGCGATATGTGCGGCGCCTTGGCCGTCATCGGCGATCTGCCCAAGATGTTGGTCTACGACGTGGCCCGGTTGATCAATGAGGAAGCCGGCAGAGATATCGTCCCACAAAGAGTGCTCGAGAAGCCGCCATCGGCCGAGCTTCGGCCCGATCAAAAAGACGAGGACAGCCTGCCCCCCTACGAGGTGCTCGACCAGATTTTGGAGCGCTATCTCGTGGAGCACCAATCGGCCCAGACCATCGTGGAAGCCGGATTCGACGGTGAAACCGTGCGCCGCGTGATTACACTGGTTCATCGAAACGAGTATAAGCGCTGGCAGGCCCCGCCGGTGCTGAAGGTGACGACCAAAGCCTTCGGCGTGGGCTGGCGATATCCCCTGGCCGCTTCGCCGCCGGAGTGAGCGAAAGGAACCACCATGGACGATTGGCGAACGATCTTGAGCAATTTCGGGCCCCGAGAAGACGCCCATCGATCCTTCTATCCCGATCAGGTTGACCACGAGGGGCCGGTGTTGCTCAACGAAAACGGTCCGCTTCTGGCGGCTTTTGTGGCGGCCAGAGTGCTCCGCGCCGTGGCCGCCCGCCGGGGCACTCGGGTGTCGCCGGGAAAGGTGGAGCGCCTGGAACGCCTGGTCTCGCGCGGCCTATCAGAAGAGGTGGTCCACCATTGCGAGGCCGAAGCAGAGCAGATCTTGCGGTGGCTCGAAGACCCTCCAGAGCCGCAAGAAGTCTCGCCATCGGGTTATTCAAAGACGCCCGAATTGGACGTCATGATGGTCGCCGATCTGGAGAGTCGCCTCTCGGTGGCCACCTTTGCCATCGACGAGGGATACGATCTTGAGCTGGAGTATTTCGACGAGGAGTCGGGAACCTGGCCCCGAATTCGCGCCCATTTGATCGATGTAGAAGACGCCGAGGCCGCCGACAACCAGACGGCGCTGCTCCTCGAAGAGGGGGGGCAACGCTTTTCGGTTCCCCTCCGATCGGTGCGATGGTTGATGCCCGTGGCTCCCCTTCCGGTTTCCGAAGAGGAGCATCGCGGCGGTGATCTGCTCGAATTTCCGGGCCGCAGCGACGATTGATCAAACCTTAACGGAACAAGGCGGGTCGATCGTAAAGTTGTCTAAAGTGGCTCTCTTCCTCGGCTTATGCGAATCTTAACGGGCGGTTCGATCTTCCTTTTGCCTGTGGAGACATTCGGCGTGAAACAAGCAATTTCCTATATGGCCGCTCTTTCGGCGATCACTTTGGTCTTCACCACGGGACTCACGGGCTGCGCCACATTCGGCGCCGGCGGCGACGACGGTGACATTCAGGCCGGGGAGACCAGAGTGATGGAGACCGATCCCGTGCTCATCCGCGCCGTCAAACACGGCGACGAGACGGTCATGGAGCATTTGAGCGCCGAGGAGGTCTTCGAGCGGGGCTATTACGCCTTTCAGGCCCGCCGCTATGAGGAAGCCGTCGAAAATTACGAATTGATCGTCGAATATTTCGAGGAGAGCCGCTTCTTTCTTCCCGCCCTCTATAACGGCGGCCTGGCCTATGAACGAATGGAGAAGTGGGATGACGCAGCACGGTTTTTCCAGATCGTCGTCGATCGATTTGCCGATACCGACGAGGGCTTGAACGCTCAATTTCGACTGGCTCAGGTGCATATGGAGCTCGGGAAATTCGCCGAGGTGGTCGACCAATTATCGCAACTGCTCGATGACCGGGAGTTGTCCTTTTTCGATCGCGTCGAGGCCAGAGTGCTCCAGGGCCTGGCCCTTCTGGAATTAGATGAGTGGGACCTGGCCCTGGAGAGCTTCCAGGCTGTGCGCGACGACAACCTCGAACAGCCTCGACGAGAGCGGTTGGAGCCGGACCACCGCTTTATGGTGATGGCCAATTTCGGCATGGGCCGCGCCAATCACGGGCTGATGAACGAGATCCCCCTCGTCTTGCCCCCGGAACGGATGAAGATCGATCTGGAGAGGAAGGCCGAATTCCACCAGGACGCTCAGATCGCCTATATCCGGGCCCTTCGCGAGCATCATCCGAAATGGTCGGTCGCCTCGGGCTATAAGATCGGGCGCCTCTATCAGGATTTTTATATGGATATCTTCGTCGCCGAGATCCCCGACGATCTGAGCGACGAAGAGTTGGCCATGTATTTCCGCGAACTGCGCAAGCAGACCCAGGTGCTTATGGACAAAGGCCTGCGGGTCTATGAGCGAAACCTGTCGTTTTCACGTCGAATCGCCCGTGATGATCAGGCCGAAGAATGGGTGGACGCCACAGCCCTTCATATGGAGCGGATGCGCGCCTTTTTGGAAGATCCCCTGGTCCAGAGCCGGGCAGAGCGCCTCGTCGTCGAGGGCGGCGATCTCGAGGAGTTGTGGGATACCTCCTATTACGCCCGGGAGCATGTGGGTGCGGCGCTCAGAGAAGCCATGGGCGCCATCGGCGTCTTTGACGATGACGACGCCCCGGACCAGGAGGGGGATTCAGCGGACCAGCAGGCTTCCGGGGACGCCGCTTCGGATGAGCTCAGTGGCGCAGTTGATGTCGACGTACATCACTCGGTCGCGGTCCAAAAAGGGAACTTCCTGACGCAGTGATTTGAGGGCCTCCGCCGTGCCCCTTCCGCAACTCAAGCCCTCTCGAAGATCGAGAGCCTGGCCGGCGATGAGATATTCGATGGCCACGATTTGCTCCACATTCTTCAAAATCCGATGGGCGTGTAATCCGGCGTGCATCCCCATCGATACGTGATCTTCCATATTGGCGCTGGTGGGAATGGAGTCGACGCTGGCCGGATGGGCTTGGGATTTATTCTCCGAGGCCAGGGCCGCCGCCACATATTGAGGGATCATCATTCCCGAATTGAGCCCGGGTTCGCTGACCAAAAACGGGGGCAGCCCTTCCGAGAAATATTTGTCGGTCAGCTTTGCACATCGCCGCTCCGACACGGATCCGATCTCCGAGATGGCCACCTTCAGATAATCGAGGGCCATGGCCACCGGTTGGCCGTGGAAATTTCCGCCCGACAAAATAGCGCCGTCGTCGCCCTCGCGGGGCGGGAAGACCAGGGGGTTGTCCGTGACGGCGTTGGCCTCGGTGATCAGCACGTCCGTCACATAGGCCAGGGCGTCTCTGCTGGCCCCGTGAATCTGGGGCATACAGCGCAGGCAATAGGAATCCTGCACGTATTCCACCTTGCCCTCCACGGTCCCCGGTTCAGCGCCGGCGAGCTCGCTTCCCTGGAGCATGGCCGTGATCTTTTTGGCGCTCTCGATCTGCCCCGGCCGTTGGCGAAGGGCGTGGATCCGCGGATCGAGCGCCGCCGTGCGCCCCGCTACAGCGTCGAGGCTCATGGCCCCCACGACGTCGACGCAGTCTAGAAGTCTGCGAAATTCCAGGGCCACCACCACTCCCAGAGCGGTCATGGCCTGGGTGCCGTTGAGCAGTGCCAGGCCTTCTTTATAGGTCAGGTGCACCGGCTCGAGCCCCGCCTTTGCCATGCCCTCCTGACCGGGCATTTGAACACCGTCGACGACGACCTCTCCTTCACCGATGATGGGAAGGCACATATGGGCCAGGGGACATAGGTCGCCGCTGGCGCCGACGCTTCCCATCTCCGGCACCACCGGGTGGATGCCCTCGTTGAGCATGGTCACCAACACCTGCAGGGTAGAGGAGCGAATCCCCGAATTTCCCTGGGCCAGGGCGTTGATTCGAAAGAGCATCATCGCCCGCACCACCGACTCCGGCAGGGGGGCGCCCACGCCGCAGGCGTGACTGACGATGAGCCGCTCCTGCAGGGTCTCGGCGTCTTCCCGGCGAATGACCTGGTTTCGATTGGCCCCAAAGCCGGTGGTCACCCCGTAGACGGCGTTGCCGCTTTCGGCCATCTCCCGCACGAACGCCGCTGCCGTATCGATGGCCTCGATGGCCTTTTCGGCCAAACGCACCGGCCGTGACTCAAAGACAATCTGTTCGATATCCTCAAGGGTCAGCGTGGTCTGACCGAGTTCGATGGTAT
>SLJM01000181.1 GCA_007135085.1 Myxococcales bacterium | reverse complement strand
TCGTTGAGGTACATAAAGGCCAGGCTATTCACCGCGAAGAGCACGCCGATGAGGGCGATACGCTTTGGCAAAGTATCGTGGAGGTTGGGGTACTTCATGAGTCTGATCCTGCACCGGTTGTCAGGGCCATCAGGGAGGGGAGGACCACCGAGGTGGCGACGAAGATGGCGTTATCCACGCCGATGCCGAAGATACTCGGTAAGACGACGATACTAAAGAGGTTCAGCGGCAGGTTCATCCAGCCCAGGGCGCCGGCCATGGCGGCCGTGCCCACCGTAATCGACATCACCACGAGGAGGCAGCGCCGTCGATTGCGCAATAAGAGCGCCGTCGTGAGCAGCACCAGCGCCACCGCCAGGCCCACCATGGGCCAGAAGGCTCTCGTATTCCTCGACGGCGAGCACCATATGGCCCGACAGTCGGTACTCGATGTCAAAGTCGGGGGCTACGATGGCCAGTGTTTGGTCGACAATCTCGTCGATAACCTCTCGCTGGGGCTGCCGGTCCAGAAGAAGGAGCCAATTTTTTTCGAAGAAGTCGGTGGGCCACTCAAGGTCGACGGCGACGGTCAACTCCTGAGTGCTCTCCACTTCCTGATCACCAAGAGTGGCATCGCGCATCTCCGGGGCGTCGTCGGGGAGCATGGCCGCATAGCTGGTGACCAGCTCCAGATTAGCGATGAAAAATAGAGATAGGACTACCGCCGCCGCCACCCCGGCCGTGGTGGCCAGCGGTCGGTCGTGACATCGCTCCAACAGTCCTACGACGGCCTCAAAGCGCCCGGACATCGGAGGGGGGCGTCGGGCACGGATTCCGATGTGAAGATCTTGGCAAGGCCACGACCTATGCGCCCCTTCAGGCCTTGGTGGCCACGGTCAGAAGATAGCGGTTTTCGACCACCGCCGTGCCATCGGTGGCTCGGTTGTAGCGATCGAAGATGGTGTGCAGCTCGTCGAGCAATTGCCGACGGCTCTGCTCATCGCGATTTTGCGATGCGCGAATGGTGGGGCCGAAGTAGGTCTCGAAGACCTCTACGGCGTGATCGACGCTGCGATAATATTGAAGCGCCGTTTTCGGCTCGCTGACGATGGAGGAGGTGTCCTGTCCCAGGAGCGCTTCGAGTCCTTCGTCGGTTCCCCATCGAAGGGGTGGATGCAGTCCGGGCGGCGGCGGGTTGTACTTGCCGTGAGTGGCAAAGAAATCTCCGCTCCATCCCTCGGGCATAGGTGTGGCGAGTCCGATCTTGGCGCCGGGGCGACAGACCCTCAGTAGTTCGGCTGCGGCGCGATCCTGGTCGGGCGCAAATTGAACTCCGTAGACGGATAGAATGGCGTCGAAGCTATCGTCATCAAACGGCAGATTCTGAGCGTCGGCGGTACGAAAATCGACGTCCAGTCCGTCGGCGTCGGCGCGCCGTCGGGCACGGTCGATGAGGGCCGGCACATAGTCAATGCCGACGACGTCACAATATCGCCGTGCGGCGACCAGGGCCGCCGTGCCGCTGCCGCAGGCGACGTCGAGGACGCGCTGGCCCCCTCGCAGATCGACGGCGTTGCAGAGGGCCTCGGCCATGACGACGTTCTGTCGTGCGATCTCGTGAAAATCGCCGCTCGACCAGGTCTCTTTTTGCGACGACGTGATGGCCTGAAAATCCGGTTTGTTGCCCTTGGCTTCCATGCTGTGCTCCTTGGCAGATGGTATAATGAGTCCCGTCAACAACAGCTCGGTACTGTCGGACAAATGCGAGATAGAAGGTTCTCTTTCGATGAGGGAGCAATATAGTTCCTTCCCCGGACCAGGTCCAGATTCAAACCGATGGTCGTGGTTTGGGGCGACGCCTGGCCCCTCGAGAGTTCTTAAGAGCCGCTCGGGCAACGGTTGGGGGAGCAATGCCTTATCTTTGACTGCGATTTAAGGGATGCTTTCTTCGATCTGCCTCGACTATGCTATTCAGGCTGGCGGGGTAGATAATGCGTCGGTACTGGTATTGATTTTGATGAATGAACTGCGCCGATGTGAATCGGTATGGCCAGGAGACGGCTGTGGGCCTGGGAGAGATGCAAAAGAGATTTGGAGGGGGAAAAATGATCTCGAGGGGCTTTGGAAGCTGGCTCGATTTGTTATTCGCCACCCTGCTTTTCGCCTTATTGGGAGCGGTCCTGGCTGGTTGTGGACAAGAGAGTCGCCAGGCCGAAGAAGAGTCGTCGCCAGCGGAAGTGCTGGAGCCTGTGGGATTTTGCCAGGGAGACCGTCTCTTTGGGCGACCGACGCCAAATACGGGGCTCTCCGAGGAGATGTGCAGCCCCCTGTGTCCAGAGTGCGATGACGGGGATTTTGCGCCGCCCCCTTACGACGAGGCGTTTCTCGAGGAGCTGAAATCGTGGCGGTTGTTGGACCCGCCGCCGGCGCTCGATGGCAACCCCTACGAGGAGCCCGAGTCATGGCCTCTCGATGAGGTGTCGGTCTGCGCCGTGCGGGTCGTCGACGCAGAGGAGCGGACCTATCGGTTGGAGACCTGGAGTTCTGCAGAAGAAGCAGCAGCCGAAGGGGCGATTATGACCCACGAAGGCGCCTGCGGACTGTGCTCTGACCTCCAGAGTCTGGCCCTATACGCCGAGGTCGGCGATCTGACTCAACCTGTACGTGACTGTGGTGTGCAGGCCATGGTCCACGGCGGAGAACGAGGGCGGGAGTGTCTGGCTGAAATTGGATTTAACGAGAGCTGCGCTGATATCTGGTACTGGAATACGGTGAATACCCGGGAGCATTGCCAGAGCATCTGCATGGAACTGTTTAATGAGCCCTACCATCACCCGGACGGCACGCTGAATGACTGCCTGCAATGCGATGAAGATATCTCGGGGCCGGTGTTCAAAGCGGTGGCGGGACGGACGAGGCGAAACTCCGGGCTCGCCACGGCCCTCTGCCGTCCCTGCGACGAAGTTCGTCCGCTGCGGCATGAGTATCGGTGAACGGGGTTGATCGGTGAGGAAATCGATGACCGGGGTTGACCAACAATCGCCTATTTAAGTGGCCAATCTACAATTTGGGGGGAGGTGCTGAGGACCACGGTGGTTTGCGGCGGGATGACAAGAACCACGGTGGTTTATTGACCTCGAGCGTGTAGGTCTCGTAGCCGTGCAGGGCGTAGATGGATAAATCCGCTAACGCCTGTGCAAGGCAGCCTTCGAGCTCGACAGGAGCTCCATTCTCAGAGGCGTCATCGCCCGAAAGTCCAGCGGGTGTCACCCTATCCACCTGGCCTATCCCGTCATAGGATACCCCGAGTGAAAAAAAAGCCCGCAGACAAAAGCGTCTGCGGGCCTGATGAACGATTACCAGTCGAGACCGAGGAGTTCGAAGCACTCGTCGAGCGCCTCGTCATGCTCTTCGACGGAGTCCATCCACTCTTCGGTTTCCTCATCGGTGGCGTCTTCGCACGCTGCCATGTCGACGTCGAGGTTGTCGAAGCACAGCTCGCGCGCGACATCGGCGTCTTCGGAGCAGATGTCGGCGGCGTCGGCGTCGGCCTGGGCGATACAATCTGCTGCGTCGCTCATGGCAGTGGTCATGCAGGCGAAGGATTGCTCGACGCCGGCGGGCGGCTCGGCGACCTCTTCTTCGAGGACGTCGATCATGCACTCGATAGCAGCATCGCGATCGGCATCGGCCACGGTCTGATCGTCCAGGCAGTCGTCTTTGTCGTCGTATTCCATCCACTCGTAGTAGCACTCACAGGTGGCATTCACCGAGGTGTTGATGAAGCCTGTGAAGCCAACGAAATAGTCGGCGACGAAGTCAAAGTCCGACCCGGGGCTGCTGTTGGAGCCGTTGTCGTTATTGCCGTT
>SLJM01000476.1 GCA_007135085.1 Myxococcales bacterium | reverse complement strand
TGCTCATCGCCATCTTCGTCCTCCTCTATAAATTGGGCGACGCCCTGGCGGGCACCATGGTCAACCCCCTGCTCGCAGATCTGGAGTTCTCCAAGACGGATATCGCCAATATCGCCCAGACCTGGGGGCTCGTGGCCAGCATCGTCGGCGTCTTTTTGGGGGGCGCCATCGTTCGCGCCAGAGGCATCGTGGCCGCCCTGTGGATCGGCGGGATCTTGCAGATGGCCACCAACCTGATGCTCACCTGGCAGGCCGCGGCGGGCCAGGACGTCCAACTTCTGGCGGCCACCATCGGCCTGCAGAACCTCACGGGCGGGCTGGGCACGGCGGCGTTTGTCGCCTATCTGAGCGCCCTCTGCGACAAGAAATATACGGCCACCCAATACGCCATCTTGACCGCTCTGTCCTCGGCATTACAAACGGGGGTCTCCTCCGGCGCAGGCTTCGCCGTGGATTTCCTCGGCTGGGAATTATATTTCGTGGCCACCGCCGTGGCCGCCGTGCCGGGGTTGATAATGTTGTACTGGCTCGGTAGGAGAGAGACGACGGGGGTGGAGTGATAACAATCTGCTTTTGGAGCGCGGCCAGCTTGGCCGCAATGCGGGCTGGCAGTCCGCGCTCCAAGGATAAGGACTTCCCGAAATGACCAGATACCTCCCGCTACTCGCCGCGCTCCTCCTCCTCATACCGGCCACGGCTTTCGCCGAGACCGATGACGCCGAAGACCCCGAACCGTCAGAAGAAGTCGAAGAGGTCGAAGAGGTCGAACAACCAGAAGCGGTGGAAGATCCCGAGCCGCCGGCGGCGGCCACAGGCTGCACCGAGGTGGGCGCAGCCGAGGTTGGCGAAAGAGCGTTTCGGGCCTGCGAGGACGGCCGGGTCATCGTCGACGGGCCCGACGGCCGCGACGTGCGCATGGCGCCGGGGCGAATCGATAAGCTCATCATCGACGACGACCAGGTCTGGGTCGTCACCACTCGCCGGGAGGCCACCGACGTGGACGGGCTGCCGTCGGCGATCGGCGTGGCCGTCGACCTGGAGGCGCCGCCGGTGGTGGAGCGCGAGCCCGACGTCGACGAAGTCGAAGAGGAGCCCGTCGAGACCGTGGGCTCCGCGTTGAGCGAGCAATATGGGGTGGTGGTCATCGATCTCGGCGCTCGCCAGGGATTGAGCGAGGGCGATCGCGTCGAGTTTTTTGACGAGCGAGCCGTCGAATTAGGCGATGGCGAGCGCGCCACCGAGACCGTCAGCTATGCCATCGCCCGGGTCAGCGCCGTCAGTGAAAACCGCGCCGAGGTCGTCCTCGGCCTCAACGAACGGGTCCCCGAAACGGCCACGGTACGGCCCACCACCAGAAGCGCCACCGCCGAGACCACCTCGCCGCCGCGCCTGGGCGGGTTGACGCGGGTCCAGCTCGCGCTGCGACCCTTTTTGGCGCTCCAGACCGTGGGCGCCGGCACGGTCTCCCAGGGGTTGATCTCCCATCAATTCGACGCTCCCTTTACCATCGAGGCCATCTTCGAGCCCCTGGCCTTCGGCTTCGCCCGACAGGCCAACCTGGTGGCCATCACCGGTATCGGGCTGATCAGCTACGACACCACTCTCTTCCAGGTCGGATTGGGCGTGGGCGGCACCACGGTGGACACGAGCAGCTTCGGCCAGCGCGATCTGGCCGAAGAGGACCGGCTCCGGGTCGTCGGCGCTTTTGCGATCAGCCAGAAGATCCGCCTGGGCGCCCTCGACGGATTACATATCCAGGCGATCAACAGCTTCTTTCTGGCCGCCCAGGCATTTCGCTACGGCGGCACCACCGTCCAGGCCCAGCTGCCCGTGGGCTCGCTCGGGGGGGCCGAATACTCCTGGCTCGTCGGCCGCGGCGGTGGCAGCGCAGCCGGGCATGGTTTTGGCGAGGTCGGCCTGAGGGTGCTGGTTCGCGGCAACGGCGACCGGGGCTCGCTCTTCTTTACCCCCACCATCGGCGGCGCCCAGCTTCGCGGCCCCAACCCGGAGGCCGAGTTCGACCCGGAAGCCCATTATACGCCGAATCTCCAGGTGAGCTACGGCGGGCCGATGATCGGATTTGAAGTGGAGTGGCGGTTGTAGCTCACCCAGTCTGATTCACCGGTGACGCAAGGTCACCGGGGTCTGGGTGAGCGAGCCCCCCGGCCATCGGTTGTAGCTCACCCAGTCTGATTCACCGGTGACGCAAGGTCACCGGGGTCTGGGTGAGCGAGCCCCCCGGCCATCCCTGGCCTGGCAGTAACGCTGTTTGGTCCACAGGCCATCCCTGGCCTGGCAGTAACGCTGTTTGGTCCACAGGCCATCCCTGGCCTGGCAGTAACGCTGTTTGGTCCACAGGCCATCCCTGGCCTGGCAGTGAGCAGTTATCACTCACTCTCCTCGCCAGCCTCTCCTTCGACGACCAACTCTGTGCTCTGGCGAACCCCTCGATCGTCGACGGCGGTGACCGTCCATCGGCCCGGTTCGGGCTCCCAATAAACGGCCTGGTCGGCCGGGGCGGAGTCGACGTGGCGGCCGTTGATATACCAGTGGACCGGGGAGCCCGCCGAGGAGTAGGCCTGGAAGCGCACCAATTGGAGCGACGCCGGGCGAGTGGGCTCTAAGATGACGGTGGAGTCCTCGCGGGGTGAGGTGATCGACAGGGTCGCCCGTGGTTCGGCGCGGCAGTCGGGGTGGATCTCGGGGAGTGTGCCGGCGCGGCGGCCGCGGCCTCGTTGGTAGCGAGCCACCGGGTCGGGGAGACGCTCGGCGACGCGTGTGTCGATGTCTGTGACGCCCTCGGGGCGGCAGCCCGGGGGCAGGCGGTGACCCGTGGCGACGTCGACGTCGATGGCGACGTGGATATTGCAGCGCTCAGGCGCCGCCGTGGTGGCCGGCGCCGTGGTGGTGGTGCGGTGCTCGCAGTGGGGGCCGGGCCGGCGGCCCGAGCGGGGGCAGACCTCGATGTGGGCAAGCCCCTCCTCGGGGCGCGCCCTTCGAAGAGGGTAGGGCCTGTCGATGGCGTCGATGATCTCGAAGAAGATCGGCGCCGCCACGTGGGCTCCCACCAGCTCGGGGTGTCGCCTATGGGCCAGGTCGCCGGCCCAGACGACCACCGTAAATTCCTCGCCAAACCCGGCCGTCCAGGCGTCGTGGTAGGAGTAGCTCGTGCCCGTCTTCCAGACCACCCCTTCGTCGCGGGCCCGCCGCGGTCCCACGTCGCTCCAGGGGGTGGGCCGCCGGGTAAGCCCTCGCTTGGTCAGCCAGGCGGCGGCTTCCGTGATCGCCCGGTGGTCGTCGCTTCCCGGCTCGGGGAGGCCGGCGGCGTCGAAGAATTCGGGCACCACCGGTCGGCCTCCCCGGGCAAAGCCGGCGTAGAGGGAGGCCATCTCAAGTGGCGTGGCCGGCAGGCCGCCGACGACGAGCTCCAGGCCGCCGTCGCCTGCGCGCTCGATAGGGCCGAGCAATTCGAAGCGGGCAAAGGTCTGCACGAACTCCTCGACGCCCAATCGCTCCAGAAGCCGCACGAAGGGGAGGTTTAAGGACAGCGCCAGCGCTTCTTCGGCTTCCACCAGGCCCCGGTATTGGCGGTCGAAATTCTGCGGTCGATAGTCGCCGCGCACCATGGGCACGTCGAGGAGCTGATGAGACGGCGCCAGCAGTCCCTCGTCGAGGGCCGCCGCGTAGGCCACCGGCTTGAGCAGCGACCCCGTGGCCCGCGGGGAGTCAAACGCCGGCAGATGACTCCCCGGCGCGGCGACGTCGAAGCTGAGATTTCCGACGACGCCGCGGATCTTGCCCGACTCCCACTCCATGACCACCACCGCCGCGTGGGGCGCGCCCATAGCGCGCAG
>SLJM01000041.1 GCA_007135085.1 Myxococcales bacterium | reverse complement strand
CCCACTATCACGCCCTCTGTTATATGGCGGCATATACGGGCCAACGTCACTCAACCCTTGCCTTCCTTCAATGGGCTCATGTGGACGTAGAAAACGGGGTAATCCGGTTTGAGTATTCAAAGACGGGTCACAAATCATCCGTCCCCTTGGATCAATTCAGGGCCGTTTTGAAGGCTCACAAAAAGGTCTTGAAGAAGTGGAGCCCCATAGCTTTCAAGAAATCGCCTTACGTGTTCCCTCAGCAGGGTGATCCTGCCGATCTAAAACACGGGGGGATGAGGCATGACACGGCAGCTTTGAATAAATGCCTTGCCCGATGCTGCAGACTGGAAGGGATTCCACGTGTTACATTCCATGACTTCCGGCGTACTTTCGTGAGCCTAGCCCTTGAGTCTGGAATAGCGCCAGACGTGATCAGGTCAATGACGGGTCATTCAGAGCAGATGATCGGCCACTATCACCACCAATCACAGGGTAGTAAAAGAGACCTCATTTCAGTGGTCAAAGGGACCGAGAATGACAGCAAAAATGACACTAAAATTGACCGGAAGGACCAGATTGTTACAGCGTCAAAAATCCTGTAGCCGTAACAAAAACTGTAACAAACCAAAAAACCCGATCGCTTAAACATAGATATATCAAGACGCAACGCAACCAGACACCTCTCTTCCTAATCCGGAGGTCACAGGTTCGAATCCTGTCGGGGTCATTCTTTTGGTTCAATCAGATGTGTCGGACGTGGGCCTACTCCCTTTATCAATGCCGAGGTCGAGGCGATTGGGGTTTTCTCATTGTCATCTATTTAAGGTGCCTGTAGGGCGGCGCGAACTGCACTTTTAGGGGTGCTGTCGTCGACCTGCGGGGTTCGCGATGACCCGTGACCGAATGCGGGGCACATCAAGAGAGATCTTCGGGCTTGACCGTCCCCAGCCAGCCCTGGAGAAGCTGGTCGAGCCATTCGAGTTCGGCCCACCCCTCATAATCTTCGTCGGAGTCCACCAGTCCGCCGGCAAATTCAAAGCGCGCCCCACTGGAATCGAAAACCTCGATGGCCGCCGACAGTTTTTCCCTTTCCTCAGCGGGCCGAATCGCCGATTTCACCACTTCATCGCGGGCCATGGTCACCGCCGGCACCAACTCCTGGTCATCGTCGTCACTCAACTCAAAGGTCCTGGCACAGCTCTCGTAGAGCCGAATCTGGTCCTCTGCGATGACCAGGGCCTGCGTATTTTCGGGCCGCTTGAGGATATCCGGTGAGATGAGATAGACGCCCCCCAGGACCAATAAGAAAATGGGGAGAAGGATGACGGCGACGAGGCCTATACCGGGACATATAAAGGCGGACGCCCCGAAGATAATAAGCCCTGTCACCACCGACGACGGAAGGCGAGGAGCGGCCCGGCCCTCGACGATGATCACCGTCCGATCCCCCTGTTGCCGGATGATGCTCGACGGCTCCTCAACCGGCGCGGTCTTCGCCAATACGCCCGGCGGCGCCGTATCTGTCGGGTTTTCGGTCATAAAGACTACACAAGTCGTCGCGAGCAGACAGTAGAAACACCGCTCGCCAGGATCGGTGGCCGGCGGCTTTTCTATCTTATCGACCAGGACGCAGTGCGCGAATTCACCGCCAAGAATGCGGATATCAGAGGCCCGGCCTGACTGTCCAGTTGCCGCCGGATTCAGGGCTCGTAGGCCCCGGCCGCGCAGGGCTCACCACGAGGCTCTCCGCGCTGGTCATAAGCCGGGCAATCCCCGCTGACCAGGTCGGCGGCGGGGCTGTCGGCGGGAATGGCCATGGTCTGTGTGGGGCCCCCGTGGTCGGCCAGGGGTTCCAGGCCGGGGTCGGCGAAGAGCACCGTCTCCGCGCATGGGGTGTCGGGGTGGTCGTTATTTCTGACGTCGGGCCACTGCAGGTTTCCGCCGCCGTCACCAAAGGTGTCGTGACAGGCGAAGGCGCTGAATTCGTTGTCCGAGCTATTATTGGCCAGAATATTTCCCGTGAGATTCACCTCGCCATTGGCTCCCTTGAAGATGGCCGGCGCATAGTCGGCGGTGTTGCCGGAGAAGGTGGAGTGCCAGACGTCGACGCGCCCGTTGCCGGCCCACAGGGCGCCCGCATTGCCCTCGGTGGTATTTCCCACAAAGGTCGAATTCGCCACGGTGGCGTCCGTACCACCGCCGAGAAAGAGTCCGCCGGCGTGTCCCCCGGTGGTATTATTGGCGATCGTCGAATGAGTCAGAAGCAGGGGAACGCCCTCATGGTAGATCGTCCCCGTCCCGCCTCCCGGGCTGTCGTCCATATCGTTGTCGATGAAGGTGCAGCGATCGAAGGTGGCCTGTGTCCCTTCGAGGTTATAGGAGAAAAATGCGCTGCCGTGGACTTTGGCGTGGTTCTTCTCGAAATGTGTACCGCAGATCACGAAGTCCACCGGATCGTCGAGCCAGAGGCGATCGATATAGAGGCCGCCGCCGTTTCCGTATTGGCCGGACTCGGCCCAAGTGGTGGCGGCGTTTTCAAAAAACACGCTATCCACCACCCGCAGATTCGTGCTGCGGCTCAAGACCCCGCCGCCAATGGAGCCGGAGTTGCCGACGAAGGTCGATCCGGAGATCACCGCCCGGGTTAGCCCTCCCGCATAGATGGCGCCACCGCCGACGTCGTTGATCTGACTTTCGCTATGGTTATTCTCGAAGGTCACGTCGATGACCTCCAGGGTCCCGAACCAGGGATGGAGTAGACCGGCGCCACTTTCGTTTTCACTGCCGGCTGCCACAAAGCCGTCACGAATAGTGATCCGCTGGAGTACGAAATCGAGGTGGTGGTCCAATTCGATGACCCGCACCTCGCCACCGCCGCTGAGGGTGATCTCTTCTCCCCCGTCGACCACGGCGTCGGCTTCGATAAAGATCGACCGGTCGACGGTGATCGTATGGTGGCCGCCGCAGTCGAAGCTCAAGGTGCCGCCGCCGGCCTCGTTGAGATCGGACACCGCCTGGTGCAGAGCCTCGGCGGTGCACGACGAGGGATCGCCTGTGCCCACCACCTGGACTTCGCCGCGGGGCTCTACCGGCTCGAGCCTTCCATCACAGTTCGTACTGGCGTCGATATCCGGTGGTGTCGGCGGCCCCCCTGTCTGCTCGTCATCACCACAACCGGTGATGACCAGGAGGGTCCATCCGAAAATAGCGAGGGCGACGATATATCTGTGGTCAATCTGCATCATCTATTGAAAATCCTCTACTTCGTAAAAATCACCCCAGCTGGGAGTGGTACGAATACGGAGCTTAATGCCCTCATCTTCGGGGATGGGCACCGATGATTGAAGCTCGATGGTGACCGTCTCGTCCTTGGTCAGGACCACATCGGTGCACTTCGTGACCATGTCGATCAACTCTTCTCCATCACCAACCGGCGAAACATCGTAAGCCGACTCCGAATCAGAATCATCGCCGTCACCACCATTATCGACGTCACCCGCTTCCTGATTGCCCTCCTCCCCGCCTTCTTGATTCTCGGCGAGGCCCTCTTCTTCAAGCTCACGGTAGAAGATCGCGCTGACACAGGGATCCTCACAGGTGAGCCGGCCCGTATTGCCCAGCTCCCAACAGAGAATGGTGACCTCCAGTTGGACAAAGTCTTCACCACGCTCGAAGGAAACGTCCTCCACTTCAGCGAGGGTGTGATTGCCACAGGCCATCAAAAAAACGACCAGAACAAGGCCAATCAGCGCGAGGTAGCGGGTAGGTGAGAGTATCATCGGTCTATTCTCCAGAGCATCGGCAAAAGGAAGTGACGTTCTACTACTAAGCAAGACCGATGCCAGGCCAATTACAGCAAAAGAGCTCTTTCCCTTCAGGCTGGAATCTGG
>SLJM01000096.1 GCA_007135085.1 Myxococcales bacterium | reverse complement strand
TATTTATAGCCCCGACCGTGGCCGAGCTCTTTGTGGAGCTTCGTCGGCGCGTTTAGAAGCTGTTTGGGAAGGGGCAGGTTTCCGTGGTCCATCACGTCTTTTCGGGCCGCCGCGTAGGTGGTGAGCGCCGTATTCGATTTGGGGGCGCAGGCCAGATAGACCACGGCCTGAGTCATGGGCAACACGCCTTCGGGCATACCGATAAATCGAAAGGATTCCACGGCGTCCAGGGCCACTCGCAGCGCCCGGGGGTCGGCGTTTCCGATATCCTCGCTGGCGAAAATCACCATTCGACGCAGCACGAAGAGGGGATCTTCGCCGCCCTCTAACATGCGAATCATATAGTAGGTGGCCGCGTCGGGATCGCTTCCCCTCATACTCTTGATGAAGGCGCTGACCGTATTGTAGTGCTCCTCGCCAGCCTTATCGTAGCGAATGACCCGCCGTTGGAGGGCTTCCTCGACGTCTTCCGTGGTGATCTTCGCCGGGGTTTCGTCGCGAGCATCGGCGGCGGTGGCGGCCAACTCCAGTGTGTTGAGCGCCATGCGCGCGTCGCCCTCGGCGGCGTGGAGGATGGCGTCGCGGGCTCCGTCTGTGAGCTCGACGTCGAGCTCTCCCAGCCCTCGAGCTTCGTCTGACAGGGCACGGTCGACGATGAGGGCCAGATCTTCTTCGCTCAGGGGCTCTAAGACCAGGGTCTTACAACGCGACAAGAGGGCGGAGTTGACCTCGAAGCTCGGATTCTCCGTGGTGGCCCCGACCAGGATGATCGTGCCGTCTTCAACGTGGGGCAAAAGGGCGTCTTGTTGGGCTTTGTTGAAGCGGTGGATCTCGTCGACGAAGAGGATCGTCGATTGGCGCAACATCTGGCGCAGATCGTCGGCCTGTGCCACGGCGTTGCGAATGTCTTTGACCCCGCCGGAGACGGCGGAGATGGGGTGGAATTGAGCGCCGATCTCGTCGGCCAATAGTCTGGCCAGAGTGGTCTTTCCGCAGCCCGGTGGACCCCAGAGGATGAGGCTCGGCAGGCGTTTCTGGCCAAGGGAGACCGACAGGATCTTGCCCTGGGCCAATAGATGTCGCTGGCCGACCACCTCGGAGAGGCTCGAGGGCCTCATGCGCTCGGCCAGCGGACGAGAGGCAGCGCGGCTCACGAGGTGGAAGGCTTGATATTGGTGCCCGAGGCGCTGGGCAAGACCCGGCCGGCGACCCGATTTCGGCTGTCCACGTCATGCTCTTTCATCAACTCCAGGCGCATCGTTCGGCACTCCCCGTGATTAAACGATTTGTCGGGATGAGCCTCGCGCACCTGTGCTTCAAGATGCTGGGGGATGTCGATAAACGAAGTCTTATAGGCCTCGCACACTGGGCAATTTTGCTTGGGCTGGCCGCCTTCATAGACGAAGCCGCAGCTTTTACAGGTCCACAACAGGGCTTGCATAAAGGGCTGGAAAGTACTCACGACATCCTCAAAAGATGGAAAAATAGGTGGTTATGACGTCGGCGATTGTAGCTGGGTGCGCAAAAATTGAAAGAGCGTCGATTTGACCGGCGCCGGCATCTCGACGCGAAGGGCCTCGCGGCAGATGGAGCCCGTCTGTCGATAGGTCTCGATGAACTTGACGCACCCCGGACAATCTTGGAGATGGCCTTCCAGTCGGTGAGCGGTCTGTTCTTCCAGTTCACCGTCGAAATAATCGACGAGGAGGTCCACAATTCTCTCACAATTCATCGTTAGCGCTCCCGATGCGAATCATCCAAAACCGTGATGCCGACCAGTTATGAATTGAGATGCGCTCGACACCTCTAGGGTTTCAAACACTATAACATAGGAGCGCGGGCTGCCAGCCCGCCATTAGCCACGATAATGTGACGAGGAGTCGACGAAGCGGCAGATGGAGGCGACGATGGCGCCCGTTCGGATGGCGTCGTCGATCTGCTCTTTGGTCACGTCGACCTGGACGGCGGCCTGGATATGGCCGGAGACGCAGCTCGAGCAGCCGTTGGCGGTGCTCACCATCAGGTTGACCAGCTCGGCAAAAGCCTTGCCAAGGCCGGGGCGCATGAACAGGCTGGCGCGAAGGCCCGGCTTCTGGCCGTCGAAGGCGTCGGTGTCGGCCAGAGAGCGAAATTTATAATAGAGGTTGAACGACGTGCTCGTCGTGGCGATGCCCACGGCCTCGGTGATCTGTTCGTCGGAAAAGCCCTCCGCTTTTGCCAGTTCGGCGAAGAATTGGGCCACGTCGCTCTGGCCGTGATGGGCGGCGGCTACCGTGGCGAGCACCAGCTTGGGTCCCACCTGAAGAGCCGTCTCTTTTAAGATGCCCTTGCTGACGTTCATATAGACGTCTTTGAGGAAGGTCGGCGAATTGGCCAGGATTCGGAGCCAGTCCGGGGCCTCAGCGCTGTCCTCGATGTCGAATTTCTTGAGGGCTCGCTCGAAGGATTTTCGTTGGTCGGCGTTCATGGCGTCGTCGGACAGAGCGGGTAGCCAGCTCATGATATTCTCCTGAATTCTCTTCAAAGCCATTGGCGTGCTGGTAAAACGCAGACGGCGCGCTGCCCCGGTGGGCACGACGCGCCGTCTGAACGATTCAGATACCATCAAAGCTGGATGGTGTCCTCACCTTTTTCCCAGTTGCAGGGGCACAATTCGTCGGTCTGCAGGGCGTCGAGGACGCGAAGGGTCTCGTCCACGTTGCGGCCCACGTTGAGGTCGTTGACGTTTACCCAGCGCACTTTTTGCTCGGGATCGATGATGAACGTGCCGCGAAGGGCGACGCCTTCGTCTTCCTTGAGGACACCGTAGGCGGCGGCCATTTCTTTTTTGGTGTCAGCGAAGAGCGGGTATTGGAGATCGCCGATCTTTTCGTCCGCTTTGACCCAGCCCAGGTGGCTGTATTCGGTGTCCGTGCTGCCGCCGAGGACGACGGTGTCGCGGTCCTCGAAATCTTCGAGAGCGTTGTTGAACTCAGCCAGCTCGGTGGGGCAGACGAAGGTGAAGTCCATGGGGTAGAAGAAGAGGACGACCCATTGTCCTTCGTAGTCCGCCAGGGTGATGTCGGTAAACTCGCGTCCGTGCAGGGCTTTGACGGAAAAGTCGGGGGCTTTCTGACCAATTTTCAACATGATGCACTCCTTACATTACTGCGTGCAAAAGGCCGAGTGCTGCCACCTCTCGGCGTTACTGATTTGTTGCGATTGTCGCCTGAGTTGCCTGGTCCTATTGATGCTCACCAGGCACTCGCCGCCACTTATATTCGGCAGTTGGGCGGTTCAAATTCGAGTCTAGTTATGAACGGCCGCTCATTGTGTCAACCATGGATCTCGGGCTCGGAGAGGAGCCACGTAAAAAATCGTAGGCCACAATGCAGGCCGGCGGCATCAATAAGCACGAAAATAGAGTCGGGCAAGGGTGACGTTTCGATGGCTGACCCCACTTGCGCAGCCGCCGCGCGCCGACTATCTCTGTGGGGGATTTTCGACGATCCTCATTCCCTGATATTCGCGAGGTGCTTACGATGACACATAAGCCGCTGACTACGCTCACCGAAGAAGAAACGATGTTTCGCGACGCCGTGCGCAGCTTCGCCCGCTCGGAGATCGCCGATCGGGTCATGGCGATGGACGAAAAGCAGAAGCTCGACAGTGACCTCATCGAGCAATGCTTCCAGATGGGCCTGATGGGCATCGAGGTGCCCGAGCAATACGGCGGGGCGGGAAGCTCGTTCACCACGGCGATCCTGGCCATCGAAGAGCTGGCCGCCGTCGATCCGAGCGTCTCCGTCTTCGTCGACGTCCAGAATACGCTGGTCAATAACGCGATCATCCGCTGGGCTTCCGATGCCCAGAAGGAAAAATACCTGCCTCGCATGTGCTCCGAGTGGGTCGGCGCCTACGCCCTGAGCGAGCCCGGCAGCGGCTCCGACGCCTTCGCCCTGTCGACCAAGGCCGTCGACGACGGTGACCACTGGACCTTAAACGGCACCAAGCTGTGGATCACCAACGGCGGTGAGGCAGACTTCTTCATCCTCTTCGCCACGGTGGATCCCGAGGCGGGCTATCGGGGGATCACGGCCTTTATCATCGAGAAGGAATTCGAGGGCTTTTCGGTTGGCAAAAAAGAAGACAAGCTCGGCATTCGCGCATCGTCGACGACAGAGCTCATCCTGGAGAATTGCAAAGTCCCCAAAGACAACGTCTTAGGTGAGGTTGGTAAGGGCTATAAGGTGGCCATCGAGACCCTCAACGAGGGACGAATCGGCATCGGCGCCCAGATGATCGGCCTGGCCCGCGGAGCCTTCGACGCCGCCATGGCCTATATGAACGATCGCGAGCAATTCGGCCGGCCCATCTCCCAATTTCAGGGCATGCAATTCCAATACGCCCAGCTCGCCACCGAGCTCGAGGCCGCCCGTCTGCTGGTCTATAACGCCGCCCGCCTCAAAGACGCCGGTAAGCCCTTCCTCAAAGAAGCGGCCATGGCCAAGCTCTACTCCAGCCAGATCGCCGAGAAGGTGGCCTCCAAATGCGTCGAATTCCACGGCGGCGTGGGCTTTACCAAGGAATTTCCCGCCGAGAAATTCTACCGCGACGCCAAGATCGGCTCCATCTACGAGGGCACCTCGAATATGCAGCTTCAGACCATCGCCAAATTGCTGGCGAAGTGAGCGAGCGCCAGCGGGGGGGGCTCGGAAAGTAGAATTTCCGATTTCCGATTTCCGATTTCCGATTTTATTTTTCGGTTGCCGTACCGCTGAAAGCGACAATTCAATCGCTCAAAATTGAATCGGAAATCGGAAAACGTGAACCAGGCAAACGGATAAGGTGGCCACCGTCGTCCCCGGCGAGGCAATGCGGTGTCTGTATCGCCTCACTGGGGTACGCATTCAAAGTCGGCGCAGATCTCACCGGTCCCACAATGGTCGTCGATCTCGCAGTCCCGGCAGTAGTTATACCAGCAGCGTGTATCCGGGTCGGGGCAGCGAGGACAGGCCTCGGGAGACTCCGTGCATAGCGAGTATTGGAAGTAATTGCTGCTATAGGTTGGGTCCTGATTGACCGGGTGGTAACAGCCCGCCTGGCACTGACCGAAGAAGCAGACCTCTCCGAGAGGACAGTCCGAAAAGTCACGACATCCACCCTCGGCGGGGTCGACGCAATATCCCTGGCCGCAGATAAGCCCCGTGGGACAATCGCTATCTTCGGAGCAACGGTCTGTACAAAATCCCTGATCGCAGCGCTGACCGACGTTGCAATCGGAGTCATTGCTGCAGCTGACGGCGATGCATTGGCCGTCGATGCAGCCCGAGGCCATCACCGAACTCGAGCCTGATGCTGAATCAGGGGCCGGACAATCGAGGGCGTTATTGCACTCCGGGACGAATTCATCGGGCTCAGCGCTGGTGATGAACAGTCGGCTGAGGTGGCCGGCGACTCCCTCGTCGAGGCCGGTGATGCGAAGCCACACCAGCTCGCCAACAGGCAATAGATCGTCGAGCTGGAGGACCCCTGCGGCGAAGGTAAACCGTGACGGGGTGCGGCTACCCGTATAATCACCGGGGAGAGTAGCGTGTTTGACGACCTCGATGGGGCTTCCGTCGGTATAGCTGGTCGGCGCCGTGGCGTTGGAGCTGCTCGTAATATAGGCCGCTGTTCGCTCGCTGGTGGGCAGATCGGGTGCTCCGTCGAAGACCTCGATGAGTAGGAAGTTGTCGATCGTCCAGGGCCTGGTGCCGTCGGCGCTACCGGCGATGCTGACCGTACGATCGTCGCTTCGCCGAAGGCATAGCGACATCTGGGTCAGCACCTTATAAGCGGAGCTGATCTCCTCAAAGGTCCCGTTTCGCTGCTCGTAGGTCGACGTATTTTTGTCGGGGATAGCCGTGCTGATCTGCAGGGAGCGCACGTCCGACATATCGGCGCAGGCTTCCGTTTTGGGGTTGATCACTCCTGCCAGGTGAAGTCGCGCTCCCGAGGCCGAGCCCTCGATCTCGCAGCCCTCGGTGAAGAGCCGTGCATCGACCCCGGTCATGGGGGCATCGCTGTCGGGAATAGTTGCGTCAAAGGCGAGCCGGCCTTTTTGGAAATCCTCGGGCAGTTCTATCTCTATCCGCCTCGGGCCATCGAGGGCCTCATCGCCGATGAGCTCGCCGTCGAGGCGAAGAGTTCCCTCGTGGATATCCATATGATGGGTGACCACCGACAGATGGAGGACTGCCTGCCCTTCATGACGCACGACCTCAGTGACCACTCGCACAGTATCCCCGGGAAGGAGGGGGTCGTAGCCGTCGCCGATAGGATCGTTGACCTCCGGCAGCGGGGTCATATCGTAAACAGTCACCCCCGATCGCACCTCTTCTTGCCCGCAGGAGGTGCGGACACATTGGTCGGTCTCTTCGTTGAGGGCATAATTCTCATCGCAGTCGCAGTGGTAGGTCCCCTGGGCCTGATCGTCGACCACGCACTGACCGCGGTTCGGCTCTTCTGTGCAGGCCCCTTCGCAGATGGTCTCCACGGTGGCCACGCATTCCGTTTCACCGTCCAATTCATAGCCGTCGTCGCACTGGCAGACCGCGCTGCCATCGACGATGACACACTCACCGACCCCGCTGCAGGTAATCCCTTCGCATGAGGTATCCCCGTTTTCGGCGTCCGGTGAGGCCGTGGCATCCCCGTCGTTGACGTCAGTATCGTCTATCTGGGTGCCCGAGGTGTCCGTAATATTGCAGGCCACCGCAAAGAGCAGGCCGCCCACAGCGATCGATACCAGTCCAATACGGAGCCAAAAGTGGATAAATGACGTATTCGCAACGGGGGCTTGGATATTCACCGTAATTCCATCAGCAAAGGTAAGGCTAAAGATTTGTTTTTACCTGTGGAGCCACATCGTGACGCCCCAGGATCAGTCAGCAAGGGTTAACTCATTGTTTTAACTGTAGCTGGCTGCAGAAGTGGGAACAAGCAAGAAGTGGAGCTCATGGCGACCCTGCCATCGAAGGCGCCGCAGGCGCTCTTCTCCTGCCTGAAAATGCCTGCTAATATCGCCGAATCGTCCTGTTGGATTTGGCTCGGGGGCGGGTGCCTTAGATCGGACCGGTGTGGTCCCATAGAGTGGAGTGGAAAATGCGAATTCGATGCAAAAAAATTATGTTGATTGGGTTGATGGCAATCGTGGCGCTCGCGCTGGGCTGCTCCAACGAAAATGAAGAGGAGAGCGCGGAAGCTGACGACAGCTCCCAGGCCGTCGAGAGTGCGAGCGACGATGAGAGTTCCGGCGGGGGCGCCGAGCAGGATGGTGCGTCCGATGACGGATCGGGTTCGCTGACCGTGCGAGGGGCTTTCGACGACGACTTCGAAGCGACCCACGGTGGTATCACCCTCGGCATCGGATCGCTGGAGACGGGAAACCCGAAGATGATGCTCGACATCAACAGCCGGGCATTTTTGCTCAGCTTCGAGATGGATGATGCGGCAGAGACGCCTCCGGAAGGCGAATATACCATCGGTGAGGACGGCGATTTCACGGCCGTCCTGACGGAGTATTCCCGAGGATTTATGAATCGGTACGACTACTCTGCTGTCGGCGATCTCACAGGCACCCTGACCATCACCTCGTCGAGCCCCACCGAATTGGAGGGAATCTTTGAGTTCGACGCATCCCATACGTACCCCGAAGAAGACGCAGACTCGGTCATCCACGTCACGGACGGCTCCTTTCACGTGTTTGTGAGAGACGATGACTGAACTCGCGGTGGACAGGGTAGCCGTCGAGCGACCATCGTTGGAGCTGATGGCGCCCAACCGGGAACCGACCAGGGTACTGAGCGCCACCCGCTGGAATTGCAGTCCGCTCCACCGTTCAGGCGCATCAAATAGACCAACCACAATTGAAGCGACCAGAATTGAATCGGAAAACGTGAGTCGGAAATCCGTAAAGTTTCCCCGGTCAGCGACCGCGGATGGGGAAGACCTCCTGGTCGGGGACTTCCCGGCCGGCGTGGGTGCCCGGCGGCACCAGCTCGTCGATGGCGGCCTCCAATTCGTCGTCGAAGTCGAAGTCTAAGGTCTGCAGGGCGTCTTCGGCCTGCTCGAAGGTGCGGGGGCCGATGATGACGGAGTCCACATATTGGTTGTTGAGCGTCCAGGCCGTGGCCAGCTGGCTCATCGGGATATTGCGCTCTTCGGCCAGGGGGCGCAGGGCTTCGACGATATGGAGGCTCTCTTCGCGCCATTCGGCCTGGCGAAGGCGCTTGTCGCCCCGGGCCAGTCGCGACCCTTTCGGGGGCTCATCGTTCCATTTATATTTGCCGGTGAGCACGCCCCGGGCCAGCGACGAATAAGTGACCACGCCGAGGCCGTAATTTCGACACATGGGGATCATCTCCCGCTCGATATCGCGGTTGAGAATATTGTACAGGGGCTGGACCACGTCGACGGGCTGCCAGCCGTATTGGCGGGCAATGCCGATGCGGTCGGCCACCTCCCATGCCTGGTGATTGGACACGCCCACGTAGCGGACCTTGCCGCTGCGCACCAGATCCTCCATGGCGCGAAGGCTCTCCTCGGGACGAGTCAGGGCGTCGGTAAAGTGCATATAGTAGAGGTCGACGTAGTCCGTCTTAAGCCGTTTGAGCGATGCCTCGCAGCCGGCGATGATATGGCGCGCCGACAGGCCCTGGTCGTTGGGCAGAGCGCTCATGGGCCGGCAGACCTTGGTGGCCAATACGATCTGGTTTCGTCGGCCCTCCATCAGCTTTGCCACCACCTCCTCGGAGGCACCTTTTCCGTACATATCGGCGGTGTCCCAGAAGAAGACGCCCCGCTCCAGGCAGGCGTCGGCGATGCGCTGTGAGGTCTCCAGATCGGTCTGGCCGCCGAACATCATCGTGCCCAGGCAGATTCGTGAGACGCGAAGGCCGGTCTGGCCCAATTGTCGTGAGTTATTCATCGTTGATTCCTTTTGGTTAGCTAAAGACGTTCTGAACTTCAGAGTTGGGAGTATGGACTGAGGACGCTGCTCAGGTCGGAAATTCGTCGCGCACGCTTCGGCGCATCAATTTTTCAAAGGCCGACGGCGCAAGGCGGCGCACCCACCAGGCGAGTCGGGCGGTGCGGCCGATGAGCACCATGGGCTGTCGCTCTTCGACGGCGTCGACGATGGCCTCTGCGGCTTGAGTGACGTCCATTTCGGCGGCGCCGTCTTTTGCCTGCCGGCGAAATTTGGTGTTCAGGTAGCCCGGGCAGACCAGGCTTATGGATACCCCGTCGGCGTCGACCTCGCTTCTCAAGGACTCGAAAAAACCGTGCAGAGCGTGTTTGCTGGCCGCATAGGCGGTGCGCCCCGTCAGGGGGGCGAAGCCGGCGACGCTGGAGGTCACGGCGATGCGGCCCGCCCGTCGGCGAAGGCTGGGCAGGGCGGCTTCGGTCATGCGCACGGCGCCCAGGAAATTTACCTCCAGCACTCGTCGCACCTCGTCGGCGTCGCTCTCCTCGAAGAGTGCTCGCAGGGGGATGCCGGCGTTATTATACAAAAAATCAACGCCGCCGAAGGTGCGGCATGCCAGATCGACGGCCCGGCGGCAATCGGCGTCGTCACAGACATCACCTTCGACGCGGATTGCGTCGGCGCCCAGGGCTTTGACCATCATATAGGTGCGCTCCAGGCCGTCGGGATCGCGGTCGGTGAGCACCAGCCGGTGGCCCCGCTTGGCGTGGACCCGGGCCAGCTCGCAGCCAAGTCCACCACCGGCGCCGGTGATCAGCACCACCCGATCGCCCTGGTCGGGCCGGCGGGCCCGGCGGTAGCGCTCGAATGCCTGTTCTGTGGTCAACTCCGGGCGATAGCCGAAGTCCTCTTTTAATCGCTGGTTATCGAGGACGGGTCGGTATTTTAGGAAGAGCGTTTGCTCCGGCCCGTAGGGGCTGGCGCCCACTTTTGACAGGCCGGCGAGGGCGGCGCGCACCAACCCTTCGGGGAGGCCAACAAAGCGTCCGCCCATACGGCGGGCGATCTCCTCGAGGGTGAGGATTCCATCGCCGGTCAGGTTGTAGATGCCGGCCTTCTTGGTCTTCAGACCGTGGACGATGGCGCCGATGACGTCGTCGTCGGTGATGATGCAAAAGGGGGAGTCGGCGCCGCGGATGCCGGGGACCACCGATTGCTCGAAGAGGCCCGTGATCTGATTGTCCGTCGTCGGCCCCAGCACGGTGGAGACCCGAAAGATGAGCTGATCCAGTTCGGGATGATCGGCGCGGGCCTGGGCCAGATCTTCTTCGACGATCCGCTTGTGGTGGGCGTAGGCGAAGACCTGATTTCCCCGGACCGGATCGGATTCTTTAAGGGGGATCGGGTTGTCCCGGTGGTAGCCGTAGGCGGCGCCGCTGGAGGTATAGACGAATTGCTCAGTCCCGGCGGCCACGCAGCCGGCGACCACGTTTTGGGTGCCCACCACGTCTACCTCGTATTGGAGCTGGCGATGATCGCCCGGCGGCGGGGTGACCATGGCCGCCAGGTGGACCACCTGGGTGGGCGAAAATTTCTCGAAGAGAGCGACCACCGCCTTTCGGTCACGTATATCGGTCTTGCGAAATGCCAGCCCCGGCGTTCCCTGCAGATCCTGGGGGAGATCGCGGATGTCGGTGGCGACGATCTCATCGTAGTTGACGGGGGCGTCGTCTCCGACCAGGGCGCGCAATAACTCGGCGCCCACAAAGCCGGCAGCGCCGGTGACGAGAAGTATTTTTCGGGAAGTCATGATGAATGCCTGATCAATGATTGCTTATGTATTTGTCAATTCGTCGAGATCTTTAGCTCTGGGAAGGGGGAAGACCCTTCCCCACATGCCGGCCATAAATAGACCGGCCACGATATGCCAGATGCCCCACCATCCGGCGATGATCGCCATGCCCCCGAGCCCTCCGAAAAATCCGAAGATGAGCACCAGGCCCAGGCCCGAATTCTGGATGGCCACCTCGATGGCCACAGTGCGGCTGTCTCTTTTGGACAGCCCCGCCGCTTTGCCCGCCGAATAGCCCACCGTCCAGGCCAGGGCGTTATGTAGGGCCACGGGGATGAAGATGATGCCGATGACCGCCAAAAATGCCGAAAAATTGGAGTGGAAGGCCACGACGATGAGCAAGATGAACAGCCCGATGGAGATGATCTTGAACGGTCCAACTGCCCGGGCGGCCAGTTTTGGTAAATAGGCAGCCACCACCATGCCCGCCACCAGGGGAACTACCAATACGAGGCCCACGTTGACCAGCATCGCCGTCGGGCTCAGGTGGAATTCGGTCAGGATCGCCCGCGTGTCGGGCGATATGGAGCCCCAGAAGGAGACATTTACGGGGGTCATGATCACCGCCGCCGTCGTCGACACGGCCGTGATGGACACGGACAGAGCCGTATTCGATTTGCTCAGATGGGCGATGAAGTTGGAGATATTTCCGCCGGGACAGGAGGCCACGAGGATCATGCCCAGGGAAATGCTCGGTGGAAGTCCCATGATACGCGTAAGCGCCCAGGTCGCCGCCGGGAGGAGCAGAAATTGAGCGACCAACCCGATGATCGGCGCCTTCGGCGTCTTTGCAACTCGCCGAAAATCTCCAATACTCAAAGACAGAGCGATGCCGAACATGATCAGAGCGAGGATGACGTTGAGCCCGATCAGGCTGCCCGCTTCGAATTGAAGCTCAATTGTGTCGACAGTAGAGGAAGTCATATCTGCCTTGACGAATTTAACCGATCGGTTAAATTGCTACCTCTAAATGCATGGATAGGTCAAGTTAAGGTGTGCGCAGAAGATGCACAATCCTAAGATTCGGGAGTACGAAGATGAGCAAGCCGGCGATCGAGAAGGGCGCAATTGAAGCGGGGATTGAGGGGAAGACAAATGAAGCGGTACCGCCGGGAATCCCCGGCCAGATCGTCGATCGTGGAGAGCGTATCTGCATCATCGGCGCCGGCCCGGCCGGGCTGGCCACAGCGCGGGCCCTGGCCCGAAATGGGCTGCTCTACGATCAATTCGAGCGCCATACCGACGTGGGCGGCGTATGGGATATGGACTCCGAATACAGCAATATGTACGAGTCGGCCCACCTGATCTCGTCGAAAAAATCGACTCAATTCGATGATTTTCCTCTGCCCGAAGAGGCGGCCGACTACCCGAACCACGCCACGATCAAAAAATACTTTCGAGATTTCGCAAAGACCTTCGGTCTCTACGAGCGAATTCGCTTCGGCGTCAGTGTCGAGAAGGTCGAGCGCGATGGCGAGGGCTGGATCGTCGAACTCGACACTGGCGAGCTCTATCGCTACGACGCCCTCTGCATCGCCAACGGGCACTTAAACGACCCCAATTGGGCGAAATTTCCCGGTGAATTTGAGGGGGAGATCGTCCACTCCTGCGATTATCGCTCCGCCGATCTCTTCCAGGGAAAACGAGTGCTGATCATCGGCGCCGGCAACAGCGGCTGCGATCTGGCGGTCGACGCCATTCACCGCGCCGAATCGGTCGATATCTCCATGCGGCGCGGCTACTATGTGGTCCCCAAATATATCTTCGGCATTCCCGCCGGCGATTTCGGCGCCGGTGCGGGAAAATTCTCGATGCCCATGTGGCTCAAACAAAAAGTGGACGCGCTGCTCCTGAAGACGATCGCCCCTGACCCCCAGAAATACGGCATCCCCGAGCCGGACCACAAATTGTATGAGTCCCACCCGATCGTAAACTCCCAGCTCATCTATCACTTAGGCCATGGCGATATCGATGTGCGGCCCAATGTAGAGCGCTTCGACGGCTCCACCGTCCATTTCACGGACGGCAGCAGCGACGAATACGATCTGATCGTCATGGCCACCGGCTATAAGCTGACCTTTCCCTTTATTGACCGCAAACACCTCAACTGGCACGGCGGCAAGGCCCCCGATCTCTACCTCAATATCTTCCATCCCGAATACGACGATCTCTTCGTGATGGGGCTTATCGAATCCGACGGCGGGGGCTGGCAGATCCGCGACTGGCAGGGCGAGGCGGTGGCCCGGTTTATCAAAGCTCAGCGTGACGATCCGGCCAAGGCCGAGCGATTCCGAAAGCAAAAGCGCGGCCCCGGCCCGGACACCACGGGAGGCGTCGATTATTCCAAATTCGACCGCATGGCCTATTACGTCAGAAACGCCGTCTACCGCGAGCGCATGCAAGAACTCCTCGACGGCGCACTCCGCTAGCGCTCGTGCGCCGCGGTGGAGGGCGCTTGCGCGCCCGGGATGGAGCGTGCTACGCTTCGCTAAGGCACGCGGGGTGGAGGGCCTGAACTGCTGGCCCGGTAACGACGGTTAACCACCGGGGTCGAGTTTCTCTCGATGGGTATATGGTTCGATCTAGACACGGAGGCGGGGCAGACTGGATGGGTAGTTAATCCCGCGGCGCAGTTTAGCCGCTCCACCCCGGCCCCGAAGGGGCCTCCACCCCGCGCCGAAGGCGCTCCACCCCGGCTGCGCAAGCAGCCTCCACCCCAGCGCGCGTCAAGCGCGCTAGGCGAAGCCTGAGATGGAGCGGCTCTTTTTGGGGTGCATGGGACGCTGCCAGGCATATTCGAAGAGATAGGCGCAGATCTCGGCGTGGCGTCGGGCCTCGGCGGCGGTGGCTCCCCAGACAAACAGGCCCTGGCCCTTGATGGTAAAGCAGGGGGTGTGGGGATGATCGACTCCGTCGAGGGTATCGGCCACGGCGTCGGCCACCGAATCAAACCCCTCGGGGTGGACCACCGAGATATTTGCCTGCAGGCCCTGGTCGTCCTCTTCGACGCCCAGATCTCTGAGAGCTTCCAGATCGTGGAAGTGGGTAAAGCCCCGCTTGTGGTCGCGGTCGCTGCACAGCGCCGCCGGCAGGTGATGGAGGTGAAAGATGGCCCCCGCCTCATTGAGGTTTTTGTAGATCCCCAGGTGAATGGCCAGATCCTGAGAAGGTGTTTCGCTGGTCGACTTTCCCTGGGAGTCTACTTTTACGAAGTCCTGGGAGGTTAGATTGGAGGGGTGGACGTCGGCGGCGTTGATCAGCAAGCCCTCGTCGGCGCGCAAACTCACCGAACCGGTGTGGCCCGGCAGCCAGCCGAAGCGATAAAATTCTTTTGCGGCAGTGATCAGTGCATCCAGATCGGTTGGGTCATCGGTCGAAGCAGTCATTATCACTCTCCTTGCAATTATGGCGTTAAGGGCGTTGAAGTCTCAATTTGGCCCATATGTAACCTATCGAAATCATATGCTCAACTTGTCAGCCCCGGGAGATTTCGGTACGAACAGGATCGCCGGGATTTTCCGGTCTTCTGGAACAGGGAGCAGGTCATGTCGGACAGCAACGAATCCAATCCT
>SLJM01000279.1 GCA_007135085.1 Myxococcales bacterium | reverse complement strand
TTCGCCGTCACAGGCGAAGATAAAAAAGGAGATGATGGTTACCAAAAATGTCAAATAGCTGAAAATTCGCATTGAAAGTTCCCGAGAAGAGAAAGATTGGAACAGGACCACCGAAGCAGAATATCGACGCAACACTACCGGATTTCCAGAGCATAGATCCAGGTCTTCGCCCCAGCGGGCGGCCGAAGGGAAGCCATGGAGCCGGTCCTGAACGTCGGTTGAGTGTTTCACCTTGAACGAAGTCTAAACAAATAATGAAACAAAAAGAGGGGGAGAAGAGGAGCTTCGATCGGGTCGGGGAAGACTTTTAGTGCGGGATCGGCCCGTAGATAGGCCATCAAATCGGTGATCGGTGTCGCAGCCAGAGCAACTGGTATGGGGATTGCTCGGCTTACGGAAACGGCGGCTTGCGCGGTGGAGGATAATCTGCGCTTTGGCCCCGTTTTTTTTCGCGTTCACCATTCCCCGGTAGCGGGAATTGTACTGACTATCTCTGCGAAGGATGGCCGGTGAGTTTTGCGGCAGCGATCTGGAAAATCATCGGCAATTACGCCCCGGGCTTGTTGCTCATCAGCGGCATCGCTCTGGGGGCGACGGTTCTTGCCGGCTTTCTCCCCGACTATATCGGCGCCGTCTTCATCGCCGTGATCCTGGGAGTGATCGTCGCCAATACGGTTCGCCTCGATCCCCGAAAATACGACAGGGGAGTGCGGCTGGGGCTCAATAAGTTCCTCAAATTGGCGATCATCCTCCTCGGCGCAGGGGTTAGCTTTCAGGAGATGGTGGGGTTCGGTCCACAGGCCCTGGTGGTGATCGTCGTCCTCATCACCTTTGTCTTCGCCTCCACGGCGGTGCTGAGCAGGGTGATGGGGCTCGGGCTACGACAGACCCTTCTCATCGCCGTGGGCATATCGATCTGTGGTAATACGGCCATCGCTACCACAGCGCCGCTGGTGGATGCTCGCAAAGATGAAGTGGCCATGGCGGTGGGGATTGTCACCCTCTTCGGGGTGGTGGCGGTGGTTGTCTATCCCTTTATCGGTATGCTGCTGGCGATGCCGGACCTGATCTTCGGATTGTGGGCCGGCACGGCGATCAATGACACCTCGCAGGTGGTGGCCGCCGGGTTTATCTATAGCGAAGAAGCGGGCACGGTGGCGACGACGGTCAAGCTGGCCCGCAACGTCATGATCGTCCCCGTGGTTGTGGCAGTGGGTTATTTTTATGCCGCCAGGACCCGTCGTTCATCCTCCGAGAAGGTACGCCCCGGCGAGCTCTTTCCCACCTTCGTCCTCGGCTTTGTGTTGCTCGCGCTGTTCAATAGCCTGGGGTGGATCCCCGGGCCGGTGGCAGAGCTGTTGGTCGCTCTATCGGGAGCGCTGATCGTGCTGGCCCTGTCTGGGATCGGCCTGGGCGTCAGGGCGGCGGCCTTTCGCAAGATCGGCTGGCGACCCTTCGTGGTGGGCTTTGCCGTGGAGCTGTTGTTGGCCCTGGTGGCTCTGGGCCTTATCTGGGCGGTCGTCGGGGCGGGCTGAGTTTGATGTCCAAGAAACGGTCGGCCCCGGCTGCCCGTAGTGGGTGGCCGGGGCCGACTGATTTAATGCTCGGTTATACCAGGTGGCTCAGGCCCCTTCGTTGACGACGAGCTGAGCCGAATCGGAGTCGTCCTGGGAGTTGATGGTGATGGTGTGCTCTCCGGCGGAGAGCTCCTGGTCTCCCGGGCCGGTGGGAAGCTGGGCCTCGATCTGAGCGCCTGATCCCGGAGGAATGGGCTCATTGATATCGCCTCCCTGCTGCTCGAGTTGCAGGTCGGCGACCATGCCGCCCTCGATCTGGACCTGGCCGGTGATTTCGAGGATCCCCTCTTCGTCGCCCGTATTGGTGGCGACGATCATGATGCTGAGTACTTCGCCTTCGTTGACCTCGAGGGTGCTCGCCGCTTCGTCGATGGAGATCTCGAAGAAAGCTCCGTCGCCGTTATCATCTCCGCCACCGCCGTTTCCTTCGTCGTCCTCATGGACGGTGACGCTGACGGAATCGGAGGCGTCGCCCACGGAGACCTCGGCGGTATAGGTGCCGGCGTCGCCCTCGGTGGTCTCCCAGGTGAAGTTGCCCGTTGAGGCGGAGCCGCCAGGGACAGTCACGTCCATATCGTGGGTGGCGTTACCGATGCTGAATGCGACGGTCGCTGTGGCGTCGGCGTCGTCCGTGTTCTCGACGATAAAGGCGACTTCGACGGTCTCACCCTCGGTGACTTCGAGGGTGCTCTCGCTCTCGTCGATTTCGATGCCAAAGCTGGCCGTCGAGGCGTTGTCGTTATTTGTATTGGTGTCGGCGTCGTCGGCGTCGCCACAGGCCGCGACCACAAGGGCCAGCGAGAGGAGGAGAGAAATGGCGAGGGTGCTAAAATGTCCTGTCTTAGACTTCATACTGAGATACCTCGTGTCCAGGTTAGTTGATTGCTCACCGGGGAAGTGAGATGAATGCAGATACACAACACTCCATCTCGAGTCCGGAAATCGAAAGTACAACGCAGAGTTAGCAGCTGAGGCAGCGATCTTCAAGAAAGGCCAGGGAGCGACGATGAATCTCCATCGGATCAATATCAAAGAAGTCGACGCCAGCCAGGTCAGACCTCTTCGCACTCAGGTGCTCCGCCCCTGGTTCGATGAGGGTCAAATGCTGGAATACGAAGGCGATGAGGGTGAGGGAGCTCATCATTTCGCCGCCGTCGAAACAGGGGACCAGAGCATTGTCGGCGTGGTCAGTTATCTTCCCGAGCCACTTCCCATCGATGGAGAGTCCGCAGAGGTTCGCCTGCGCGGGATGGCCGTCGTCGAAGAGCTTCGAGGCCAGGGCATCGGCTCTCACCTTTTGGCGACGACACTGCCAAGAGTGGCCCTGTACCACCCGGGCCGTCGGGTCTGGGCGGCGGCGCGCATCACGGCGATCGAATTTTACACCCGACACGGCTTCGAACCCGTCGGCCCCCCCTACGAGATGTCTTCGGTCGGTCCTCACCAGCGCATGGTTCGCTCCCTGCCAGGGGTCATCGCCTGACAATCTGAGGTGGATTCGATTTTCTTGGACTGATCGAAGAGAATGATTCTGTGAACTGTATATGAAGAATTCAAAGAGGAAGTGATGCGGCTGAGGAGCAGAGAGATGACTCGTCTCGCGATTGTGGTGGTTCTAATCACCGGGCTGGTCTTGAGCTGCGGCCCGTCGGAGGGGGAGGACGGGGTGGATGTGCCCAATCCCTACACGAATCCCGATGATGGCCCCCCGGCGGGAACCGACGCCGATTGTTCTATCCCGGCCAGTGCAGGCCTCGAAGACAGCTCGTCGCCGACCACCGTGGTCGGTACGGGGACGCCTGAGAGTTGCACTGGTGATGCCTTCATCGAAGCCGTGGCCGAGGGCGGGGTCATCACCTTTGATTGTGGGCCAGATCCGGTGGTGATCACCCTGGACCGGCCGGCGAAGGTCTTCAACGATGCCAGCGAGGAGATCGTCATCGACGGGGGCGGTCTGGTGACGTTGAGCGGGGGTGGGGCGACGCGAATCCTCTATATGAACACCTGTGATGAGGATCAGGTATGGACCACCCCCCACTGTCAGAACCAGGACCACCCCCGGCTGACACTTCAGAATCTTACCTTTGTGGATGGCAACGCCACTGGCGAGGGAGAGGGCCAGACCGGAGGCGGCGGGGCGGTGTGGGTTCGTGGAGGCCGGCTGAAGGTGATTAACTCGCGCTTTTTCAACAATATCTGTGTCGGCACGGGACCCGACGTGGGAGGCGGAGCGATACGGGTATTTAGCCAGTACGAAGATCGACCGGTCTACGTGGTGAACAGCACCTTCGGCGGCACAGATGAGCT
>SLJM01000121.1 GCA_007135085.1 Myxococcales bacterium | reverse complement strand
TTAGCATGCCCAGCGATACGGTTCCCAACTGTCAGCGGTGGTCTGAAATACAGAATAGTATGGCCCCCATCGACGACCGGCAGATCTTTGACTGCATCGCCGGCGACGACGGCTATATCACATACGAGCAGGCCGGATTATTGCTCGATATCGTAGCCGCAGGTGAAGCTCGCGATATCTTAAATCGCCTCGACGTGACCAGTTCGGGCTATCTGGGTCCCGACGAATTCGAGGGGCTTCCCAGACCTCAGCGCAACTGGCTGGGCACCGACCAATTGGGCCGCGACCTTTTGACGCGCCTCATCTACGGGGGGCGAATCTCCCTGGCCGTGGGACTTCTGGCCACGCTGGTGTCGTTCCTCATCGGCGTGACCTGGGGAGCCACCGCAGGCTTTATCGGCGGAAAGGTCGACAATATCATGATGCGTATTGTCGACGTCCTCTACGGCTTGCCCTTTATCTTTTTGGTCATCCTCCTGATGGTCGTCTTCGGCCAGAATATCATCCTCCTTTTCATCGCTCTCGGCGCCGTGCAATGGCTGACCATGTCGCGAATCGTAAGAGGGCAGGTCATCAGCTTGAAGGGCCAGGAATTCGTCGAGGCAGCGCAGACCATCGGCGTGTCAAAGGCGGCGATCATCTTCCGCCACCTCATCCCCAATGCGCTGGGGCCGATCATCGTCTACGCCACGTTGACCGTGCCGGCGGTGATGCTCGAGGAGGCATTTTTGTCCTTTTTGGGCCTCGGCGTTCAGGCCCCCCAGACTTCCTGGGGAGCTCTGGCAAGTGAGGGCCGGCAGGTCATGGAGATGGCGCCCTGGATGATCATTTTCCCCGGGCTTGCGCTGGCGATTACCCTGTTGAGCCTCAACTTCGTGGGCGACGGGCTGCGCGACGCGCTGGACCCGCAGCTTCGTAAAGACTGAAGAGAGGAAACCGCGTGGCATCGCAACCGGAACAAAAAGCCGAGTCCAAAAACGCCGACGAGCCTCTGCTCCAGGTCACGGGACTCAAGACCTATTTCGACACCGACGCCGGTACGGTGCGCGCCGTCGACGGCGTGAGCTTTCACGTCAATCGCGGCGAGTGCGTCGGCGTCGTCGGCGAATCAGGGTCGGGTAAGTCGGTCTGTCAGATATCGATTCTCGGCCTGATCCCGTCGCCTCCCGGGCGAATCGCCGGCGGGAGCGTCGACTTCGACGGCAAGAACCTCGTCGAGGCCTCCCAGGATGAGCTGCGAAAGATTCGAGGCAACCGGATCTCCATGATCTGGCAGGACCCCATGTCGAGCCTCAATCCCTTCCTCAAGATCTCGCGCCAGCTCATCGAGCCCCTGGAAGTTCACCAGAATTTGAGCAAAGAAGAGGCCCGTGAAAAGGCCATCGAGATGCTCGACAAGGTGGGCATCCCCGGAGCCAGAGAGCGAATCGATCAATATCCCCACCAATTCTCAGGTGGAATGCGCCAGCGGGTCATGATCGCCATGGCGCTGTTATGCCAGCCCGAGCTATTGATCGCCGACGAGCCCACGACCGCCCTGGACGTGACAATTCAGGCCCAGATTCTGCAGCTCATCAACGATCTGCGAGATGACTTCGGCACGAGCGTCATCGTTATCACCCACGACCTGGGTGTAGTGGCCGGTATGGCCGACCGAATTATCGTCATGTACGCCGGTCGTGTCATGGAGACCGCTCCGGCGATGCAGATTTTTCACCGGCCGGCTCATCCCTATACGGTGGGTCTACTGAAGAGCGTTCCACGGCTGGACCGAGGACGCTCGGATCGACTCATCCCCATCGAGGGGCGACCGCCGGATACGTCGAAGACCATCAATGGCTGTCCATTCGCCGAGCGATGCACCTGGGCGGTCGATAAATGCCGCAGCGAGGCGCCGCCGCTGGAGGTGATCGACGACCAACATGAGGCCGCCTGCTGGCGAGCCGAAGAGGTATTCGGTGCATCCCTTGGCTCCAAAGCCTCGGCAGATCTCGTCGCCGCCGTCGAAAAGAAAGCGGCAAAAGACGCGATCACCGAGGAGGTACTCGCCGAGATCAAAGCTGAACTCACCCCGGCTAAAGAGGGAGCAACCGATGAGTGAGCCCCAACCACTGGTGAAGATCCGAAATCTGAAGATGCATTTCCCGGTCTATCGCGGCGTCTTCGTGCGCCGTGAGGTCAATCGGGTGCGCGCCGTCGACGGATTGAATTTCGATATCTACCAGGGCGAGACGCTGGGGCTGGTCGGCGAATCCGGTTGTGGCAAGTCCACGACCGGTCGGGCGATCATTCAACTCTATCGGCCCACCGACGGGGAGGTCATCTTCGAGGGGAAAAACCTCTGTGACCTGGAGGAAAAAGAGCTTCACCCCCTTCGCCGCGACCTGCAGATGATCTTTCAGGATCCCTATGCCTCGCTCAACCCGAGGATGACCGTCGGTGATATCATCGCCGAGCCCCTTCGGGTCCACAATCTGGCGAGCGGCCGAAAGCGACGGGAGCGCGTCCAGGAATTGATGGAGATCGTCGGCCTCGATCCCAGGTTCATCCGCCGCTATCCCCACGAATTTTCAGGGGGCCAGCGCCAGCGTATCGGCATCGCCCGCGCGCTTGCCTGCGAGCCTCGATTCATCGTCTGCGACGAGCCAATCAGCGCCCTCGATGTGTCGATTCAGGCCCAGATCATGAACCTGATGGAAGATCTCCAGAAGGAGTTCGACCTGACCTTTTTGTTTATCGCCCACGATCTGGCCGCCGTGCGCCATATCTCGGATCGCATCGCCGTGATGTATCTGGGGCGGTTGGCCGAATTGGCCGACGGGGAAGAACTCTACGCCAATCCCCTCCATCCCTATACGGAGGCGCTCATGTCGGCCGTGCCCATTCCCGATCCTGAGATCGAGCGGCAGCGCGAACAGATCGTGCTCGAAGGCGACGTGCCGAGCCCGCTCAATCCGCCATCGGGATGCGTCTTTCATACCCGTTGCCCCTACGCATGGGATCGTTGCAAAATGGAGACGCCGGCCTTCGAAGAAGCAACCGATGGCCACCTGGTGGCCTGTCACTTGCTCGACCAACCGGAGCGACGCAAACGAAGAGGCGCCGGTCAGACCCAGAATGAGAAAGCGGCGCCCGAAGTAGAAGACGCCGACGATGGAGCCTCGCCAGAGAAGGGCGCGGTCGTCGAACAAAGCACACCTGCCGTCGAGGCTGAGTCATGAATCGATTTCGCCCGCAGAGCGGCCTGGCCGCTGCACTCCTGGGCCTGCTCCTGGTGGCCTGGGCGCTGTCGGGCTGTCGCACCCCCGTCTCCGTCGAGGGCGACCTCAACGCCGAACCCTTCCTGGTTCCCCACGCATCGCTGACCAAAGATCAGGGTGGAAATTTATTCGCCGTCGCCGCCCAGGGCCAATCACTGGCTCCGCTGGCGGTGGTTCAATATGAGGGACAAACCCACCTCTTCGCCGCTCGCGCCCAGGGCCAACGGTCGGCTCAACTCTTTCCGCTGACTCAGGTCGATATCGAGTGGTTCAATAACGCACAGAACAATCGGCCGACCATTGAGTTTCGAGACGACGCCGCCGAGCTTGGGCTGGAGACCACGGTCGGCTTGTGGGAGGGGGGCGACCGAGAGCATATCAGGTGGCTGGGAGCGCCTCCGGAGAGCCCGACTCGAGCCGTGGTCCTACCGCAAAACCTGGAATTTGGATCGCTGTCGATGGCCGACCATATTGTGGGCACAGTGGACGCCGGCCCCGAGGGGCTGCTCACCCGCCACGGCACATTTCCCCCTCATCGTGGTCCCTTCTTATTGATCCCAGACGGACCGCTCAGCGAAGCAGGCCCGATTACCCTATCTCTGGTGGATCTTCCATTTCGGGAGGCTCTCTTTCCAAACTGGACCTACGAGCGCGTCGACGGTCCCTCCGTCTCAAACCAGGCCGAAGCAACAGAACTTGCAGGGAGAATGGGCGCCGAGATCATCATCGCCCCCACTGACGATGACACTCTTCGCGTCGGCTTCGCTTCCGACGGCGGATTGCCCGCGCAAGGGGCGTGGCGCCGACCGGTAGGGCTCGCCGACTCGGGGTGGCTCATCGACGTCGAAGCCGACGAAGAATCAATGCTCGAAGTCCTCCACGCCCTGGACGATCTCTACGGGGATCACCTCCTGAGCGCGGCCTACCGGTTGGCCAATGCCGGACCGGGCAACAATTGGAGCGTCGACGCCAATCAGAGGGCCACCCAGCTTCGGCATCAGGACTTGATCGCCGCCGCCGGATTTATCCCTTGGATGCGGGCCGATCTACTCTCCGAACAGGAGGGGCTGGGCCCGGATGTGGCTCTCTTTATGGCCCGGGCTTACGCCTATGAAGAAAACTGGCGAGCCGCTCGAATATTTGCCGACCGAGCGGTCTCCGACTTCGCCCATTGGCCGCGGCGTCCCGCTGCAATGGGGATGGCGCAGACCCGACTTATTCTGGGAGAGATCAACGCTCAGCTCGGTGAAAGAGACCGCGCCATTGAGCGTGCCCGACAGGCCCGCGACGACTTCCAGCGGGCGGACGACACCTACCGAGCAGCACTTGCAGAGCGACGGGCTTTGTTGCTCGGCGCGTCCGGCGACATCGAACAAGTCGTCGATATCTTGGACGAACTAGGGGCAACCTACGCGGCGGGTCGAACTCTCCTTCTGGCTGCGGCAGCAGCGATGGACGATCAGAACGATCTCGGACTGGCGCGGCGCCACCTCGACCATTGGACCGACCGCTTTGCGCCGGACGCTGGTCCGCGAACGCTGTCATTCTCATGGGCGCTCCAGGATCGATTGCAGTGGCTATCGGGACAACGGGTGGACCCCGACGAAGTGAGCCGGCGCGCAGAGGCGGCGCAAAAATCACACGCCTGGGATGCTGCCGTCACCTTTGCCCTGACCCATCACGCGAGGCGCGCGCTTTATGATGAGGTGAACCTGGGCCAATTGGGCGAACTCCTGGTAGAGGGCACGTTGCGAAGTGATGCACAGATCTTCGTCGACCAGATCGATCGCACTCTGGGAGTCATCTGCGCCGACGTGGCTTTCTCGCTGAGTAATCGCACCGAATCGGGAATGATGGACCGCGAATGTGCCCGGCGTATCGATCAACTACTGGCCACTCCGGAGGGCCTGCGCTTTTTGCTCGAAGGGGGATATCGCTTCGTCCAGCGAGCAGAATTGGGGGCCGCCGAAGATCTCCACGCCTATCTGGAAGAGCACATCGCCGACGACCAAGAGTGGCAGATTTCCCGTGCAGAGACACACCTCTTCAAGGCGGTATTACTCGAGGAAATGCTCAATATCGACGACCCGGAGCAGACCCCTCAAGAGGTGGTCGACGCCATCCAGGCCGGGTTCAACGAGCTTCGAGAGGGGCTCTCCCCCGACGAGGCCCCGGCGAGATTATTCGAGCTCGCCGAGGAATTCGAGCTGCGAAGCATGAGCCGACTTCAGGTGGCCCTATTTAACGCGGCTCGCCAGGCAGCTCGCCATGCCGACCGCTCGAGCGAACTTTACCAGGCGACCCTCTCGCTGGCGTCGGCCCGCTATCAGGCAGGGCACTGGCAGGAGTTGGCAGATCTGGACCAGGTGGAGAGCCCGCTTCACGCGGCGCGAATCGACCTCTACCGAGGACACGCCCACTACTTGCTCCACAATGACGTTCGCGGCGCCGAGTTGACCACCGCCGGTGTGGCCAGGGCCGAGGAGTTCGGCGACTTCCAGAGAATTTCCGTACTCCATTTGGCGGGCAGCCTGGCATTGGAAAGAGGCGACGCTGAGAGCGCCGAAGACCTGAGCGCACAGGGTATGAGGGTCATCGAAAACCTCCCCGAATCCCTGGCGAGTCGAGATGACAGCCAGGTTCTGGAGGCGCGATTGCGCTCTCTGAAGGCCCAGCTCTTGAGCATTGAAGGAGATCGGGCACAAGCCTGGGAAGAGGCCCAGAATGCTCGACAACTCTTCCAACAATTGCCACGGGCCACTGCCCCTCATATTCGCCGAGAGGTGCTCGAAACGGCAGCCCAGATAGCCCCCGATGGTGAGACCTTCTCATCGATCCTGGAAGAATTGGAGACCTTTAACCGAGAATTGCCGGAAGACACGCCGATGGTGGTGCGCCGCGATGTGGCACGTACGCTTACGGCCTTTCGGCTCGAGCAGGGTGAACATCGAAAGGCGCTCAAACGCGCCCGGTCGGTCGTCGGCGAAGGGGTCGGTTTCGGAGAGAACCGTCGCGATCATCACTGCGCCCTTGGCAAAGCCAGGCTCTTCGGCGGTGAAACGGCTCCGGCGACTTTTCATCTGAAGCGATGTGCCGCCGGCGACGACGTCGCCGCCGCCAGAGCAGAATTGCTGATGGCCATGGCCGACTCCGAAGCGACGGCCTCCTATCGGGCCGGCGTGGCACGACACCTGCTGGAAAGACTGCCCGACGACGCCGCTGGCGAGGCGACTCGACTTCGCTGGATGGCCGAACTTCCCGAATCTCTGGTCCTCGGCCCCCGCGGCCACGGCACGGGCGAGGCCCAGTTGGAAGAGCGCTATCAACAGGCCCGGCAAAATGGTGATATGGATATCGAAGACCGTCTGGCCGCCACCGAGGATTATCTCGAATATCTTCTGGCTGCAGCGAAATTCTCCGAGGCCGACGAGATTCTCCAGAGCTCTCCCGGAGTCTTTTTTGAACCCGAGGCCGACGCCCAAGATCGATGGGTAATCTTTCGTCTTCGCTCGATGGCAATGCAATTGCGCCCCCTGGATTTCTTCGATTATATAGAGCGCGCCGTCGTCGAGGCACCACCTTCGAGCCCGGAATTAACGGCTCAGGTTCACTATCTGCGTGCCGTCGCTCACTTTCAGCTCGGACAGCATTTCCCGGCTCTCGATCATCTTGAAGAGGCTCGTCGACTGGTCGAACCGGCCAGCGAATTGGGCCGGCAGGTCGATGAGCTGGAATCGACGGTGGCCGCCAGCCGTTTTGGCAATTGAGCAGAGCCGAAAGCTCTTCGAATTTTGTCTCAACTAACCTCCGTCAAAATCCCTCAGGTCTGGTCGTTATGCCCGATGATGCGGTAACCCTGCGCGGTGTGCGCACACATAACCTAAAGAATTTCGACTGCACCATTCCTCACCACCAGCTCACGGCGGTCACCGGCGTGAGCGGGTCCGGCAAGTCGAGTCTGGCCTTCGACACCCTCTATTCCGAGGGCAGGCGGCGTTATACGGAGTCGCTGTCGACCTATGCGCGCCAATTTCTGCAGCGCATGGCCCGGCCGCCGATCGACGCCATACACAACGTCCAACCCTCGGTGGCGCTCAAACAGAAGAACGAGGTGAGCAACGCTCGCTCCACGGTGGGGACGATCACCGAGATCGACGATCACCTCCATCTGCTCTTTACCCACGGCGGCACGACCTATTGCCCAAATTGCGATATCCCGGTCTATCGGGACGATCCGGCAAGGGTGGCCGACGTGCTCACCGATCTGGAAGAGGGCATGCGACTCGTCGTGGTCGCCGAGGTGGAGGCACCGAAACAAGAATTTCGCGGCACCCTTCTGGAGCAGCTCGTCGCCGAGGGTTATCGCCGGCTCTACCTCGATGGTCAGACCGTAGACATCACCGACAGGGGGATCGAAGAGCTCCTCGACCAGAAGACCTATCCCTTTATCGTCGACCGCCTCATCGTGCGCGAGGGCGACGAAATGCGCATCGCCGAGGCCGTCGAGGGAGGGATGGGCCTCGGTGGCGGCAAAATACTGGTCTACGAATATGGGAAGGACAAAGAGCCGTTGGTCTTTGACCAGGCTTTCCGCTGCAATGATTGCGGTGAAGACTTGATCGAGCCCCAGCCGGCGCTCTTTAGCTTTAACAGCTCCCTGGGCGCTTGTCCGACCTGTTCGGGCTTCGGCAAGACCATGGGCGTGGACTATAAAAAGGTCATCCCCAACCCGCGGCTATCACTGGACGAAGGCACCATCGCCTGCTTTGAGAAAGGCAAGTATCGCCGACAGCGAAGTCGCCTGCTCAAAGCCTGCATAGAGCAGGGCATTCCCACTGACATTCCCTTCAATGAGCTCACCGACGAGCAGCGAGAATATATTCAATACGGCGGCGACGGTTATTCAGGGCTTTCCGGCTTTTTTCGGCGCCTGAAGAGCAAGCAATATAAAACCCACGTCCGTATTTTCCTGGCCCGCTATCGGGGATATGAGACCTGTGAGGATTGTCGTGGCACGCGCCTGGACGCCGCTGCCCGACGGGTGCGCTTTGACGACCGGTTGATCAGTGATTTCTGGGCGATGCGAATCGAAGAGGCCAGGGCCTATTTCGACAATCTCGATCTCGATGAGTATCTCCACGCCAGCGTTAAACCACTGCTCGATGAGATCAATCACCGGCTGCACTATCTCGACGAGATTGGCCTCGGTTATCTCGAATTGGGTCGGCAATCGCGCACCCTGTCCGGTGGCGAGATGCAGCGCATTCACCTCACATCGAGCCTTGGGCGGGCGCTGACGGATACGCTCTACGTCCTCGACGAGCCCACGGCCGGGCTGCATGCCCGCGACTCCAGGCGATTGCTCGACGTGCTCAAGGGACTGCGCGATCTGGGCAATACGGTGGTCGTCGTCGAGCACGACCCGGAGATCATCCTCGGCGCAGACCATATTCTGGAGCTCGGGCCCGTGGGCGGCGAAAACGGCGGCTCCCTCACCTATACGGGGCCTCTTGCAAATTATGAGTTGACCGAGGACGTCGATTTTACCAAGCCGGATAAGATGGCCAAAAAATTCGCCGGCGCAGCACCGGAAGGGGCGATTCGAATCGTCGGCGCTCGCCATCACAACCTCAAAGATTTGACCGTCCAGATCCCCAAAGGGCGCCTATCGGTCATCACCGGGGTCAGCGGCAGCGGCAAGTCGACGCTCATGGAAGAAGTGCTCTACAACGGCTGGCGCCGCCTCCAGGGCCAGGGTGGGGTAGACGCCGGCGACTTCGATGAGCTGCGCGGCCTCGAGGACTTCGATACCGTGGAATTGATGGACCAATCCTCGATCGGTCGCTCCAATCGCTCCAACGCCATGAGCTATACGAAGGCCTTCGACAATATTCGAAAACTCTTCGCCGGCACGGCGACGGCCAAAGCTCTAAACCTGACGGTCGGTTCTTTTTCGTTCAACACCAAGGGCGGGCGCTGCGAGGATTGTGAGGGCACGGGCTACAAAACCGTTGAGATGCATTTTATGGCCGACGTCGACGTGCCCTGCGATAGTTGCGGCACCACCCGCTACGGTCCTCAGGTATTGAGCGTGCAGTATCGCGGCAAGAATATGGCCGACGTCTTCGACATGACCGTCGACGAGGCGATGGTCTTCTTCGAGGAATCACGGGCTATTCGCCGAAAGCTCAAGCCCCTTCAGGAAGTGGGGCTCGGGTACCTTCGTCTGGGCCAGACCACGGCCACTTATTCCGGCGGTGAAGCTCAGAGACTCAAATTGGCGACCTATATCGCCGACGGCCGAAAACGTGGCGAGACCAAGCCCATCTTATTCATCTTCGACGAACCCACCATCGGCCTGCACCTGCAGGATGTGTCGGTATTGCTCGTGGCCCTTCGAAAACTGGTGGACTTAGGTCATACGGTCATCGCCGTGGAGCATAATATCGACTTCATTGCCCGCTGCGATCACGTCATCGACTTAGGCCCGGAGGCCGGCCCCAGGGGGGGCGAGCTCGTCGCCCAGGGAACGCCTCGTGAAGTGGCTGACAGCCCTGGAAGCCTCACCGGCCAATATCTGGCAGAGTTCTTCGACGAACACAGCAATTAATCGTCGGCACTGCCCACAGGCTCCACAATTTCGATGGGCACGACATAGGCCTGGGACCCATCGAAATCCTCCCATCGAGGGCTACAATTGACGGGATTACCGGTGCCGCGCTCCTGGCGATGGACGAAGATATATTCTCCGGGCTCCAGGGGTTCGACGCTGGTGAAGTTCGTTCGATTATGCTCGCAATTCCCGCCAAACTCCGCCTCGCCGCGGCCGACGTAATAGGTATGGGCCTGAAGGGGAATCTCTTCCTCTCCTCGATAGAGCTCGGCCGCCCCCTGGAGCAGCGACTCCGTATCACCGTAGATAAAGGAGATCGAGAAGGTCTCCGGCGTATATCGAACTGGACCTTCCAGGTTATGGGGACATGTATTGGTGAAGCTGATGGTCAGCCATTCCGTGTCGCCTGAGCAGACGCAGCTCGCCATCATCAGGGCCGGAACGATCACGATAAGGGAGAGGATTCGAGGTTTCATAAAGGGCCTATCAATTTGTGTTCTACACCATAAAATAGGACTAGCGATTTTGATGACCAAATACCAGGAGACTCAGCGATGAAATTGCTTCGTTTATGCTTGGTCGGGGCCATGGTCGGTCTCACCGCTTGTTCGACGGCCCAGATTCAGGATGATTCAACGGCAACTGAAATCGGAGAATGCGAACCGGCCGAAGATATGGGCTCCCCGGACGACGATGAGCGGACCGACCCGATCGTCGGTGTCTACGAAACAGCCCCTCGCTTTTTGTCTCCCACCGAAGAGATCGCCGTGGTCTGGCTGGCCGAGGGCAAAAACGCCTATCTCGGCGAGCTCGTCCTGGCGCCGGGCACGGAAGTGCCCATCCACACCCATCAATCCGAGGAATACCTCCTCTTTATGCATGGTGGCGGGGTGATGACCGTCGATGGCCAGGACGTCGAAGTCGGGCCCGGATCTGTAGTCCTCGTTCCAGCGGACACGGAGCATGCCTTCATCAACGGTCCAGATGAGACGATCGCCATCCAGGTCTTTGCCAGTCCGGAAGGAGCCCAGCGCTATCGAGATTGGAGCCGAGCCCAGCCTCAGTGAGGCTTTTCTCCACGATTGGCGCCACAGTGCGACAAACTCTGGACATTCAATGCCTCATGGGTCAACCTTTATCAGGTAATTTTCCTGTTCGGACTGCGCCATGACCTCAATGCGACTTCCCAGTTTTGGCTACTTCATAGCACTCCTCTTTGCGGGATCTATTGCCTGGGGATGCAATATCATCGACGACGGTGTCGGCCAGGTCGGGGAATGCCAATCGGATCAGGAATGTGAAGACCAGGTCTGTGTCGAAGGAGAGTGCGTCGAATGCGGCGCCGATAGCGATTGCCCCGGTCTGGGGGCATGCGAACAAAATAGCTGTATATCCCCCTGCGAATCGGTGGACTGCGGCGAAGGTGGCGCCTGCGTCGAAGAAGAAGATGGCCCGCGCTGCGAATGCTCCGAGGGATTCGTTCTCGTCGACGGGGTCTGCTCAGATTGCGACTGCCATATTGCCAACGGTGTCGGGGCCTGTGACGAAGAGGGCGCCTGCCTGATCGCCGAGTGTGACGAGGGTTTTTATAGCGAAGACGACGACCCCCTCACCGGTTGTGAATGTGGCCCCGACGATTGGCCCAACCCAGAGACTTTCGCCGACGAGAATTGTGATGGCGTCGACGGCAATGCCTCGATCGCCGTCTTCGTGTCGCCCTACGGCGATGATGAGCACGACGGCATTCGAACTCGACCGGTGAGAACGATCAACCGTGGTATCGAGCTGGCCGCTGAGAAAGAGGGGCGCCGTGAGGTCTATATCGCCGGTGGGGTATATGAGGAGATTATCTTGCTCCAGGACGGCATTAGCCTCTACGGGGGCTATTTTGACGTCGGTCTCGGCGAGTGGCAGCGCGGTGAGGATCAGGAGACGATCATTTCCGGTGTCGGTCTCCCCGGTGGCCATCGCCCCGTCAGAGTCAAGGGCGTCGAAGATGAGATGACCCTCCAACTGCTGACCATTCGCGCCGCCGACGCCCCGACGCCGCCGGCGGCGATTCCCTCTAATGAAGATTTTCCCGCCGGTGCTTCGTCTGTGGCGCTCACCCTTGGCGATAACCCAGCGCAGATTCACCTTTCACACCTGACGGTCGAGGCCGGCGATGGTCGTGTCGGGGTGGACGGCCCCATCGGTGATATTGGCGAAGCCGGGGAAGACGGCGGTCATGGATATGGCGCCTTCGATGAGAATCATGGCCGCTTGCCAGGCCAACCGGTGAGCCAGACCTGTTCTGCCGCCGAACAGACTACGAACCTGGGCGGACAGGGAGGCATGGGTGGAAGCCCCGCCGACGGCGAACCTGCCGAAGAGGGTGAGGATGGAACTGGAATATCAGGTGGACCGGGTGGCCAGGGCGGCACCCCTGAAGTGCATAGTATCTGTGGCTCCCCCCAACCGGGCACCGACGCCGACGACGGTGGGGACGGGACAGCATCGGGACAGGCTGGTGAACCGGGAGTTCCGGCCCCCCAACAAGCTGGCCTGAGCTCTCAGGAGGGATTCTACGGTCCCGTCTATCTCGCTCCCACGGCATCACCGGCCGAACCGGGCATGGCCGGTTACGGTGGCGGCGGTGGCGGCGGTGGCTCCGGAGTACGGGTCGAATTATGTGCCTGGGGTTGTAGTTGCATGGAGTTGCCGGGAAGTGGCGGCGGCGCCGGCGGCAATGGCGGTTGCGGTGGTCAACCGGGAGCTGCCGGGAGTTGGGGCGGAGCTTCAATCGCCATTTTGGCCGTTAATTCCCAGTTGACCATCGAGCATAGCACGCTGCAGACCGGCGCTGGCGGGCAGGGAGGCGCCGGGGGCGCCGGAGGGCCCGGCGGACAGGGCGGCATGGGTGGACTCGGCGGTGGCAGCGATGATCTTGAAGACTCCGGCGACGGCGGACAGGGCTCTCAGGGCGGACAGGGTGGGGGAGGTGCCGGTGGGCTCGGTGGCTTCTCTGTGGGAATTTTCTACTTCGATGCCGAGCTCGATACCGAAGAGTTGACCTTCCAACTCGGCCCTCCCGGCGAGGGCGGGCCCGGCGGCGACGGCGACAATCCGGGGCACGACGGCCTGGCCGAGCAGATCCTGGAGGCCCTGGAAATGGAATCTCCCTGACTCATTCCCCCCGAAGCCTCCAGGTCGGCGCTCGCGAAATAGCTCAGCGAAGCCAGACTTCGTCGACTCGTCCCAGCAGGCGGGCGTTGCTATAGGCCTGATCCAGAGTCAGACAGGTGGCCACTCGATAGTAGCCCTCCATCCTCTCCACTACCGCCGCCAGGTCAGGCTCAGCGGGATGAGTCAGGCATAAAGGTAGCAACAGCTGCACCCGGCCGCGATGATATTGGGGCACGGCGACACGGAAATTTCGGCGCACCCGCTGCACGGCATTGCCAAACGCTCCAGAGAGTAAATTCTGGAGTTGAAAATCGCTGTAGGTATCAAAACGCTCGGGAAACCGGTCCCGGTTTTCAGCGATGATATGTTCGGCGTTCTGGCGCAACTCCATACCGGGGTCGAAGATGAAATCCTCGGCCCGATCGATATAATTGGCCATGTCGGGCAGTTCACCAAAACGGGTCATCCGCACGTCACCCTTTTTGACGAACCCTTGAAAATACCAGGGTTGTCGGTCGGGGATCTTATTCTCATCGAAGAGAGCAAAAATAGGCTCCTGCTGCTCCGTAACCAGCCCCGTATTAAAACAAGCGGCCAGATCGTCGGAGGCGAAGGCTATCTTGTCCTCGTCTTCGATGCGGTTGAAGGTGTGGATGATATAGGCGTAGAGGATAGGGCGGGGAAATTCGCTTTCCGAATGCTGATATTCCCAGTCTTCCGGTTCTGCCAATTCTTCGAGTTCCGCCAGATGGTCGGCGAACTCTGGGAGAAAAGCGAATTCTTTGATCGGTGGTAGAGTGTAGTCGTTCATAATCTTCCAAGATTGAGGCCAGGTGCGCCTTGGCCCCCCGGCAAACGGCGCCGGATTTCTCTCGAATTTTCAGAGTTTGTGCGTTGCACTGTCACGGAACGTGGCGAACATGCTTCGGAAATCAGAAATTGTCAAGACCTGTAATGAAGCTTTACAAACACCCCTGTTCGTCGGTCGAGACAGAACCGGCGATAGCCTTGCTATAACTGGTTATCCACCTCTACGTCGTCTCTCTTTTTATCGGAGGCCTCCTGGCCATCGTCCTGCTTTTCGGTCTGCCCCGCACCTTCATCCCCATCCTGTGGCAGGTCTTCGGTCTTCCCACCGGGAAATGATGTCTCCTCCTCATCCTGGTCGCCTACCTGAAGGTCCTCGGAGGTCAGGCTTTCGAAGAGAGCCCCCGTGCCGTCGCCGATGGTGTCAGTCACGGCGAGGATGGCGACAAGAAAGCCTATCAGGACCAAGATCTGAAAGAGAATAACCCATAAATTGGGAGGCTTTGGGCGCGCAATGCGCCGGCGTTGGCGTC
>SLJM01000355.1 GCA_007135085.1 Myxococcales bacterium | reverse complement strand
ATCGGATGACTCGGAAGTGCTCGCCATGCGCCTGCAGGGATTTCTCCAGTCCTATCACGCGTTAGTAACAGAGCAGGGAGCGGCGACGGCCGATCAAGACTAATGCCTTCCCCCATGAGGCTGAAACGGTTATCCTAAACCTCTCGGAACTGACACCTTTAACGATCCGGAAAACGCAGCATGTCCTCAAAACTCCGCATCCTGCTCATTCAAGCCCGCGAGGCCGGCGATCCCATGCTGGACCACGAATTGGGAGCCTTTGCAGCGCGCACCCAATTGCCGCGGGAGGCCTTCACCTCCTTTAACGCCGCCGACGACGACGTCGATGACTTCGACACCGCCGGCTTCGACGCCCTCATGGTCGGCGGAAGCGGCGACTTCTCCCTGGTCGACGGCGGCTTTGATTGGCACGAGGACTTTCTCTATCTGACCCGGCAGGTCCTCAACGCGAGGATCCCACTCTTCGCCTCCTGTTTTGGCTTCCAGTCGATCGTGCAGGCTCTGGGCGGAACATTGGCCCGCGACGAAGATCGGGCCGAGATCGGCACCTTCCAGATCACCCTGACCGACGCCGCCCAAGAAGATCCCCTCTTCGGCGAGCTACCCCGTCAATTCGACGCCCAGCTCGGCCATAATGACAGCGCCGTCCACCTGCCGGAGGCCCTTGTCCATCTGGCGAGCAGCGAATGCTGTGAATACCAGGCCATTCGCGTCAAAGATCGCCCCGTGGTGGCCACTCAATTTCACCCCGAGTTGACATTGAACGACAACCTGGAGCGTTTTGAGTGCTACCTCAAAAATTATAAACGACCGGGCCAGGACTTCGAGCAGGCCATGGCCTATGCACGCCAGATCCACCGCCCCAGCCCCCACTCCTGCGGCCTGCTCCACTCCTTCGTCGCCGATCTACACCGCCGGGCCGAACGAATCCCCACTGTGGACGCCGCCGAATAATCTGTCACATTTTCATCCCTCGACGACCGGGGTTGCAGTCCCTATAATGAGTAAGTGATGCGTGTTGCCGGGCGCTCTTTTAGCGCCTCTCCTACTGAATGCGAGGCACCTTCCGTGGCTAAAGATCAAAAATGGGCTAGCGACGACGACGCCGGCGACCTGCTGGCGGGTATTCTCGACGAGACGGCCTCCGAGGCCGAACAGGAGCAGGAGCGCATAGAAGCCGAAATTCGCGCTCGTGAAGAAGAGGAAAGACGGCGCAAAGAAGAAGAAGAGCAGCGAAAACGGGCCGAAGCCGAAGCCCGGCTCAGCGCCGAAAAAGAGCGCCTCCAGGAGGTCGAGAAGCGGCGCACCCAGAAGATGGAAGCCCTCAAAAAAGAGGACCTCATCGCCAGCGGCCAATGGGTTCCCCCCGAAGAGGAGGAAGAACCCGAAGAGGAACAGCCCCAACAACAGCATCAACCGCCCCCGGAAGCGGCGCGCCAGCATCATCCCCACGCCCATCAACAGGCGGCCACGGCCAGCCAGCCCGTGGAACCCATTATAGAACAAAAGTCGAATACGGGGTTGGTCGTCGTCCTGTCGGTCTTGCTCGTCGGTGTCATCGGCGCCGGCGCCGTGGCCTTCTTCTTACTCCCCGACGGCTACGAGGTCGACAACACGACCTATGAAAAAGCCGACTATTTCCCCACTGAGACCACTACTCAGGTCGTGGAGCTCGGCTTCCAGGCCATCCCGGAAGTCGAGGAAGAACCGGAGCCCCGGCCCCGCGCCAGAACTCGACGCCGAACCCGTCCTCAGCCCAGCCAGCCCTCTTCCCCACCGCGTGAAGAGACCAGTAGGCCCAGCGGCGGCGGCAGCAGCGGCGGCGGCGGCCTCGATCTGGATCTCGACGACGATCCCTTCGGCGGCGGTTTCTAATCTGGAGCCATCGCGATCTCACGGCCCGCCCTTTGTTGGCGGGCCGTTCTGTTTATCTTTGACCTCAGATTGGGCGCGAAACTTTTTCGCCAACTTCTCCCGAGCTGTCCCCGGCTGCCATGGCCATCTCACATACCGACAACCTGGCCCCGCGATCGCCGCAAAAGCTGCGAAACCGCAACCAGCAGCAGCTCCAGAGGTTTTTATTCGAAGACGTGGACGCCAACCTCTTCGCCCTGTCCTGGCTGGAGAATCAGGGCGTCGAACCCCACCGACCCGATCATTTCGCCTATTGGGGCTTATTCGACGAGGACCGCGACCTCTGCGCGGTGGCCCTCAATATCGCCGACCGTCTGCTCATGCTCGACACTCGCCATGATGAAGAACAGGCTCGGCGCTTTGCCCGCTTTTTTCGCTCTCGAAAAATCCGCTTTCACCACGTGGTCTCCCGGGCCAGGAGCGTCGAGCCCTTCTGGCAGACCTATAGTCAGGAGGAGTCGAATTGGTCGGTGTCGGCCCGGCTCATCCAGCACCAGCGCCTCTATCATCTTCGGCCCTATCATTTTGACGCCCCAAAAAGGCGGCTGACCGGACTTCGCCCGGCCCGGCGCTCCGAGCTGGACGCCATTTTCCTGGCCAGCGTGCGCATGCACCGAGAAGAGACCCTTGAAGACCCGCTGGAGCGCGGCGCCTCGGCCTTTCGCCGCCACGTACGCCATCGCATCGACAAGAAGCGCACCTACGCCTGGTTCGACGATAAGCGCCACCTGATGTTCAAGGCCGACATCTCCACCCGCTGCTCCGCCGGCGCCCAGATCTCGGGGGTCTATACGGCCCCCCAATTTCGAAACCAGGGCATCGCCACCCGGGCCATGACCGACCTGTGCGCCATCCTCTTCGACGAGGGGCTGCCCCGCTTGACGCTCTACGTCAACGAGACCAACGAACCCGCCCTTCGGGTCTACGAGCATCTGGGCTTTCATTTTTTGTCGCCCTACCGCACGGTCTTCGTCGCCGATTGATCGCTCGCTTCGCTCACTGTGGTTGGTAGTTAGTGGTTTCGTTCGCTTCGCTCTCTGTGGTTAACCGCGCCCTGCGACGAGCCCAACCCTCGATTCATCTCGATCATTGAACTACCAACCACGAACTACCAACCACGCGAGCGCAGCGAGCATAACCACGGTGAGCGCAGCGAACGTCATTGAACCGCGAGGCCACAGTCAGTACAGTGAGCGACTGGAAAGTTCGGATTTTGCCGTCTCTACCCGGTACTTAGATGGCCTCAGAGCCCATTGAACAACTAAACCGACCGCCCCTCATCAGGTGGTTACGCGACAATCGTGGCCGTCTGGCTCGCTTTGCCGTGGTGGGCCTGAGCGGCGTCGTCGTCAACCTGGCCATCTTTTCTGTAGTCTTTTATACGGTATTGACGGCGATGGGCGGCAGCGATCTGCAATTTCTGCTGGCAAACGCCGCCGGCTTCGTGGTCAGCGTCTTCACCAATTTTTTGCTCAATGATTGTTGGACCTGGGGCGATCGAGCCAAAGGAGGCCGTCGTCATTGGTTTAGCCGACTGGGCCGCTATTATCTGACCGCCTCCGGCGCCGGAGCGGTGCAATTGCTATTTGCCTGGTTGAGCCTCTGGTTCTGGACTGCTTTCGCGCCGACGATCATGGATTTCGAGACCGCACCTATTCTGAGCGTCCTCACCGGTATCGGCACTGGCATGATATTTAACTTCACGGCCAGCCACCTCTGGGCCTTTCGCGACGTACCATCTCCCCGGGACTCCTGAGCTCCCTATGAAACACCGCCGTACTTTTCGCCGTTATGCACTTTGCATCGCCCTGGCCGCCGTTGGGCTCTTCGCCGCGCCGGCCTGTTCGAGCGGCCCAGCACCAGAAGAAGATGATCGCGACCAATTTATCGGCCGCCCCCCTCCTCCGGAAAAAGACGATCCCTTCTTCGCCCACGCCCTCCCTGCCGAGGCCGTGCCCGCCGAACCCTCGGGCCGTATCGGCGACCGACCACCTGCGCCACCGGAACCAGCAGAGCCCGAGCCCGAGCCCGAACCAGTAGAGCTTGAGCCCGAGCCCGAACCAGTGGAGCCCGAGCCCGAAGAATTAGCCGCCCTCGACGAACCAGATCGCCCCGAGCGCCCCGAGCGACCAGTCGAAGATCCCCCGGAAATAATCGACGAAAAGGCCTCCTGCTTTTCCTGCGTTCGCATCTGTCCCGTCAACGACGACGGCTCGACCCATTGCTCCGACGCCGACGACGACCTCATCTGCGGCTGGGGAAGTCACGATGACGCCGAAGAAGCAAAAAAGACCGCCCGGGCCCACTGCGACGCCACCCTCGACATGGCTCGCCAGATGCCCAATTACTCCGAAATATCCGGCACCTGCCCCCCCGCTACCTGTCAGTGAAGAGTAGTTGAGCTCGCCCTTCTTCAATCGGCCACTATCTCTGGCGAAGACCTGCGAAGAGCAACCAACAGGACCAACCCGATCCACCACCAGGCTGCTCCTCCACCTATCGCCGAACACCGCCGGCCCCCACCTTCTCTCTCACCGCCGTTGGAGACCTCCTCGACGACGGCCGGGGCGATCTCTACGTCTTCGATGACCAGCCCGGGCTCATCATCGTCGACGACCTCTTCCACCCACTCTCGGGGGCACGATGAGGGGGCGCCCTGACCATCGGCGATGACCGCCAGGTGGTTGGAGACCACTCGCTCTACTCCCGCCGAGGGTTGATTGACCACGCCCCGGTCCTCCATCCACAACGTCGTCGACCCTCCGCCGTCGAGGTTGAGCGCCTCCCAGGCGCCGAGTTCGATCATCCACTGCCCCAACTCCTCACAGGTCATGCCCCGACTTTCATCGCTGCGCCCGTCGACGGCGCCCAGATAGAGGGTCTCTCTATCTCTGGACAGCCCTACCACCGTTCGGGGATGGCGCTCCCCACAGAACCGCTGGTGAAATTCGGGAACTTCGCCGGCGACGGCGACGCTGTCATAACCGCCGACGGCCTCGCTCAGCCCGTCGGGGATCTCGTCGATCCGCTTTCGGGGCGCCCATATATTTGGGCCCCCCTCTCCAAAACCGATAAATCCGTGGGCCGTGATATCGTCGGACCACACCTGGCCGCCGCCCATGGCAAAGCCGGTCGGCGAGTAATCCGGTTCGTAAAATCCTCCGTTGATCGCCACTTGAGCTCCCACCTGTCGACCGAAGGCCGACGTCCTCTGCCGGACCTCATCTTCGCCGGTGGCCCGGATCTCAACCCCATCGGCGCATACGTCCACCGCCACGGCCCATACGTTGACCGGCCCCTCTCGGGTCTCCTCGAGCAACCTCACCCCGTGATGGATCTCCTCCCAATGAGGGCCGTCTGCCCAGACCTGACCGGCGGTGAAGACCAGGCCGGCAAAGATAAAAAGGGACATGACTGATCGCGATACTTTCGGCAACAAAAACTCTCCCCTAATAAATCGGCACACCCCGATCATCATACTCCGGTTCCGGCTCCTCCTCGCGCTCCGGCGACCGTTCTTCATACTCCCAGGGCTCATCTTCCGGCGGTCGATGCCGCCTCGGCGGCGAGTCTTCCCAATAGTCGTAGGAGGGCTCTATGCGCTCCGGCTCCGTCAAAGGCCGATAATAGCCGCCCAGGCTGAGCTGACCGAACATGGGAAAGGGCAACTCCCCCCGGGCCTGCGCGGCGTGCGCCAGGCCTTCCTCCCGGTTATAGGCGACGGGGTACAAGATCACCTCCAGCTGAAAACCGATCCCCGACGACTCAAAGAGATAGTCCAGACCGGCCACCAGACCAGCGAGGAGAAAGAAATCTCCGGGGTCGTATTCCCACCCGTCATCGGGCCGATAAAAGGCGGCGGTGATGATATTGGACTGAACCCCGCCGTAGAACGGCCGCCCCTCATCAGCGCTGGTCGTCAACCGCGGCGTGGCCGTCAACATGGCGAGCGTGCTCTCCCCGCTGGAGTCGAAGGGTACCATCCCGGGGAGCATCATCATCGCATCGGCCTGAAGGCTCAGGTTGAGCCAATCCAACAGATATAGGCGTTTACCCAGGCCGGCGTTATACATAAAGATCGCCGACCCCATATGAAAGCTGACGTCCCCCGGGCCGTAGCCATACATCACGTTGCCCTGGATCTTGGGGATCACGAAGAAGAACCCCGGCCAGTCCGCCGAGCCTGAGACGACGAACTCCCCCTCGTCGAGCTGGCGGGCGGTCTCCATCTTGGTCACGGCGCAGCCGCTACTGACCCAGCACAATCCGACGACCGCCAAAAGGGTCGCCATTCTCAGAATTTTTGGAGCCATTTCACCTCCACCGCATCGGCGTCGGGCTGCCAACTTGACGCCGACCACACCATTGGGCACGCTTCAGTCCTGCCCTCAACTTGGTATCTCATATTCGCTGTCGCGAGGCAAAACCTCCGCTCCCTGCCCGTCAATTCATTTCCTGCCGTGGGTCGCCATGAATCGCTCCAACCACTACCCCCTGATCGCCCTATTTGCCCTGTTCTCACTGCTCCTCTTCCCCGTCGCCTGCACCTCTTCGGCGGGCGACGACGGCGCCTCTGCCGACGTGGGCTACCGGATCGACGTCGAAGACGACGCCTCTTCGGCGCCGATCACCGAAGCCGCGATGACCGTCGCCAATACGACGGTGCATCTCTCCTTCGAGCCCTTTGAGTTGGAGGTGCGCGACGGGCAGGGTGGGCTGCGCACGGCCACTCCCGCCGGCAGCGATCCAGGGTTTTCGGGCATCGATCTGGGACGGGCTCGGAGCTTCGACAGCCGTCGCTATTACGACCCCAAATTGGAGGATAACCACGGCCTGGGCGAAGGGATGGAGTGGTTTCGGCCCGGTCGCGTCACCGAGTCTTCCTCCGGCGACGACGGCGTCACTTTCCTGGTCACCACCGTGGGACCGGAGGACGAAGAGGGACCGCAGATGGAGATCTCCCTTCGCGAAGGCGACCACAGCGTCATCCTCACCGTCACCGCCCCCGACGATGAGCGGTGGGTCCACACCTCATTGAGCCTGGCCGCCGGCAGCGACGAGGCATTCTTCGGGCTTGGCGAACACTTCGATCGCCTCGACGGCCGCGGGCTCATCCGGGAGATGCAGATCCAATACGAGCCGGACTCCGAGTCGGCCACCAACGAGGTCCACGTGCCCATCCCCTTTTTGCTCTCCTCCGAGCGCTACGGACTCTTCGTCGACGACCGCTATCCCGGCGCCTTCGATCTTGCGGCCACCAATGAAGACGTCATGCGAGCCACCTTCACCTCACCGTCAGTGACCTATCATTTCTTCGTCGACGACGATCCCCTGGACCTCATCGAAACCTATACGGACATCATGGGCAAGCCCGCCCACGTACCCTATTGGGCTCTGGCACCGATGTGGTGGCGAAACCGCCACGATGACCAGGCCCAGGTCCTCTCCGACGCCGAGCGGGCCCGACAATTCGACATCCCCTCCACGGTGATGTGGATCGACCGCCCATGGCAGAGCTACTACCACAACTGGCGCTTTAGTGAGGTGCAATTCCCCGACCCCCAGGCCATGATGGACCGCCTCGCCGAGCTGGGCCATCGCGTCCTCCTCCACCACAGTCCTCAGATGAACCCTCCCGGCCAGGCCTCGGGTATTGTCGGCCCGCCCGACGAGTCGGAGGGGCTTTACGACCTCTATCTGGAAAACGGCTGGCTCGTCACCTACGACACTGGCGAGCCATTTCGAATGGCCTGGGGCGGCGGCAACGGAGCGTTCATCGACTATAGCCATCCCGATGCGGTCGACCACGTCCAGCAGATGCTCACCCGCGTCACCGACCTGGGCGTCATCGGCACCAAGATGGACTGGGACGAATACCTGCAGCCCAACCTCTTGCAATGGCGTATCCCCCTGGTCTTCGCCAACGGGGAGACCAATATGACCATGAAGAGCTGGTATTCGGCGCTCTACCACAAAGCTATTATCGAGGGCTTCGATCAAGCCCACGGGGAGCCCACCTTTCATCTATCGCGCTCCGGGGCACCCGGCGACCAGCAGTGGAATACCTGTATCTGGCCCGGCGATCTGGACAGCGATTTCACCGAACATACTCGAGGGCCGTCGGAGCGCCAGGACGAGTGGAACGTCGGCGGACTGCCGGCGGCCATCGTGGCCAACCAATCCCTGGGCATGGCGGGCTATCCCTGTTTTGGCTCCGATATCGGCGGCTATCGCGAGGGACCGCCCACCCAGGAGGTCCTCAAGCGCTGGATGGCCTTCGGCACCTTCAATACGGTCATGCAGCTCGGCGGCGGCGGGCGCACCCACCTGGCCTGGTCAGAAGACGCCATATACGACGAACAAGCCCTGGAGGTGACCCGCAAATATTTTCGTCTCCGCATGGAGCTCTTCCCCTATATCTTCCACCACATGCTCCTTGCCGAGCGAAGCGGCCGACCCATGGTGCGAAGCCTGTGGATGGCCTACCCCGACGACCGCACCACACGAGACCACGAGCGCGACTTTCTCTTCGGCCCCGACATTCTGGTGGCGCCCATCTTTACCGCTGACACCACGGAGCGCGAGCTCTACCTGCCCCAGGGCCAGTGGATCGATTTGTGGACCGGTGAGCGCATCGACGGCAATCAGGTCATCACCCGAGAAGCCCCCATCGAACTCATCCCGGTCTATCTGCGCCAGGGAGCCATCGTGCCCATGGCCGACGGCGATATCGACACCCTGGTCGACGCCGATGAAGCGGGCATTACGAGCTACCAAGAAGTATCTCATAGTCGATTTCTGCTCGTCCCCGGCGAGTCTTTGGCGACCCTTTCTCTTTTTAACGGGGTGACCGTCTCATCCCATCGTGAGGACACTCGAATCACGGTCGACCTCACCGTCGCAGAGCCCGACCCCGATGTGGACGAGCGCGTCGCCTTCAATCCAGACGAGCTGACCCTTCATCTCATGGTCGACGGCATCCTCGACGGCTCGCCATCATCGGTGGAGCTCGACGGCACGGCCATCGACGAGGATCTGGACCAACAAAATTGCCGCCCCTGCTGGCAATTCGAGCAGGAGCGGCAACTTATTCACCTCCGCCTCGACGAGGCGGGAACGGTGGTCATCGAAGAATGAAAAAGACCCTCAGCTATCCTCGTCGTATTTGACGGTGCAGCCGTAGGGCTCGGTCTCCGTGGGGTCCACGTCTTCGCCGGCCGCCATGGCGGTCAGCGCCTGCTGGACGTAGCGCTGGCGATCCTCGACGTCCTCACGACCTCGGCGGTCGTCGTCGATGGCGCCCATATATTGCAGGATGCCCTCTTCGTCGATGACGAACATATGGGGCGTGGTGCGAGCCTGATAGAGCCGACCCACGTCGCCTTCCGGATCCTGAAGCACCGGGTAGTCATGGGGCCGCAGATCAGCGGTCTCCTCTTTCCACTCCAGCGTATCCTCCGGCGTATTATCCCAGGTGGTGTCGATGGCCAGCCACACCAATTCGTCGTCACCACCGAACTCGTCGATGAGGTTCATAAAGGTCTGCTCTTCATAGTGGCGAACCACGAAGGGGCAGGGAATATTGAACCACTCAAGGACCACCGTCTGGCCTCGATAGTCGCTGAGCGTATGGCTCTCACCCTGCTCGTCGACGAGTGTGAAATCCGGCGCCAGCTCACCGATCACCGGCTCCGAAGGAGCTTCGGCGGCCGGCTCTTCTTCCTCGTCGGCCACTTCGTCGAAGTCATCGAGCCCCAACTGAGCCTCGATATCTTCTGCCGTCTCCTCCTCTTCTTCTTCGGCCTCTTCCTCACAGCCTATCAGACCGGCGCTTCCAACCAGCAGGGCGGCCAACAATACCAATTTCCAATCTCTCATCTTTCACTCCTCAGTAGGGTAAGAGCTATCCCAATACACTAAATGGAACGGCCTTGTTTTATCACTCTCTGATGATCGATGCACCTGTCGGGCTGTCGAGGGGAGGTCGGAAACCGGAGATCGCTACTCACGGCGCGGCCGCGCCCATGGCATCGACCACCATCTGCCTGGTCAACAACTCGGGCAGCACTTCCGGCTCGTCGGGATCGCTCGGCGCGTACATCAAATACAGGGGCACCCCGGCCTTTCCGAACTCCGCCAGCTTCTGGCGAATCACCTCGTCACGGCGAGTCCAATCGGCCATGAACATGGCCACGTCGTATTCGGCGATGGCGTCGAGGACGCGCTGATCCTCTAAGACGTTGGCCTCGTTGACCTTACAGGTGATGCACCAATCGGCTGTAAAGTCGACGAAGACCGGGCGGCCTTCGGCCAACTCGGCCTGCACTGCCTCGTCGCTCCAGGTCTTCCAGGCGATCGGGCCGTCGGCCGAGACCTCTTCCCCCTGGCCGTTTGTCCGGGTCGGACCGTCGAATTGAAGGGTGAAGAAGCCGACGATCGCCACGATGGCCGCCGCCGAAAAAATGCCCACCCGTCGCGGCCAGCCGCTCTTGAATTGAACGAGCCCCACAACCCAGACGCCCAGCGCACAGGCCAGCAAGAAGCTGAGCAGCGCCGTCACCCCGCCGGCCCCTTCCATCTGGGCGATGAGCCAGACCAGCCAGATCACCGTGCCCAGCAGGGCAAACCCCAGGAGCTGTTTGAAATGATTCATCCAGGCCCCGGGCCGGGGCAAAAACTTCGCCGCTCCCGGCACCAGGGTGAGCACCACAAACGGCGCCGCCAGGCCCATGCCCAGCACCGTAAAGGTGGCAAGGATCACCCAGGGCGGGCTCGCCAGGGCAAAGCCCACGGCGGTTCCCAAAAAGGGTGCCGAGCAGGGCGTGGCCAATACCACGGCCAACACGCCCTCGCCGAAACTTCGTCGGTGGGTCACGGGCGCCTCGGTCACCTCCTGGAGACGCCCGGGATTTAGAGTGACTTCAAAAACACCGAATAGATTCAGGGCGAAGATGACGAGTACGGCGCCGACGACGGCGATAAACCGCGGCTCCTGAAATTGAAATCCCCACCCCACGTGGGTGCCCAGCACCTGCAGGCCGATGACGGCGGCGGCCAGCACCAACATGGAGGCCACGATTCCCCCCGTATAAGCGGCGCTATGGGAGTAGATATGACCCCGCTCTTCGTGCACCAGGTTGATGAAGGCGAAGACCTTGATCGCCAGCACGGGGAAGACACAGGGCATCAGGTTTAGCAGCGCGCCGCCGATGAAGGCGAGCAGGAGGAAGTATAGGAGCGACTCCGGGACTTCCGTTGGTGACGGGGCCTCTGAGGACTCCGCCGGCAGCTCTTCGCCCAACGATTCTTCGCCGGCCACCAGGGCCTGAGCTTCTTCGGAGTCGGTCCGCGGCAGCAATTCGTCGACGATGGTCGCCAAAAATTGACCGTCGGCACCGCGCAGGCGCAACACTCCCGTCAGCCTCGCGTCGCCGTCGAAGCTATCCCGACTGGCCCGGCCGTCGAGTTCGACGAACCACCCCGACTTCGCCTCCGGATGAGGACTCACGCGTACCACGTCGAAGCTGATGGTAGGCACGCTGTCGTAGACGAATGCGTCGGCTGCTCGTTGCGGCACCTCCCCTAATTCAACGCAATCCTCATCGTCGTCATCCCAACACCCCACGGCCGATATCTCGACTCGAAACCGCTCGCTTCGCTCGATGGGGGCGTGGGAATAACGCACGGTGACGTCGACGCCCGTCTCCTGCGGCGTCATCGGTAGCGCCCGGCGGGAATAGTCAAACCAGGCCGACGTCGCCTCGTCGGCGTCCACCCGCTCGTCGCCGATCTCGATAGTACGCACCAGTTGGGCGTCGCCGGGGATACAATCCACCTCGCAGACCAGATAGTCCACGTCTCCCCGAATCTCGAGCTCACCTTCTGCGTCGTCGCCGACGGTGATCTCTGCAAAGAGCAGCGCCTTTCCACCGTAGCCGAAGGTGATAATCTGCCCACCCGCCTCGTGATAGACCGTTGGCTCCGGCCATTGGGTAGGCCCGGCATAACCCTGATCGGCCTCGAAGGCCGCCTCCGTCGACATCCCGCCCTGCCCGGCGGAGCGCCAATAGATATGCCAGCCCGGATCCATATCGAAGAGCATCCCCACGGCCACCGTATCGCCTGGCCGCACCTGCTCGGCGTCGACGAGGAGCCGATTCTCCACCCGGGGCTCCCCCTGGTCGAAGGCATCCACCTCGCGCGCCTCCTCGGGCACCTCCGGAACAGCCGGCAACTCACCGGCCAGCGCCGTCGACACCAATCCGAGCGCCAACAACACCAATACCAACCACCCACCGACGATTTTAGACCGGGCCACTTTCATCCAGAGCTCCAAGATCGCGCACATACAACCCACGCCGCCTTCAACCCCCATCGTAGCCCTCACCATTCCAACCGCAAAGGACCGAGAGGTCCCTGAGCCGCGGCACTAATCCCTCCTCCGTTTCCTCCGTTTCCTCCGTTCCCTCCGTTTCCTCCGTTCCCTCCGTTCCCTCCGTTCCCTCCGTTTCCTCCGTTTCCTCCGTTCCCTCCGTGGCCCTTAAATCCACTCCCAACCCCAATAAACCCCACTCCATTCCCCCCTCTCCGAGCTCTCCCACCCCCCAACTAAACCTTAGAGCCCTCCGCGCCCTTCGTGGTAAATGTCTTTCCTCACTCCCAACCCTCATTTACTTAACACGGCCCGCACGCGCTCGATGTCCCTCGCCGTAAACTCCCGCGCCAGCGCCAGGATAAGAAGGGCCACCAGCCCCATCAGCGTCATCTTCCCGAGCACCATGGCCAGATAGATGGGCCGTCCCTGCTCGACGACCATCTCCACCGGCAGGTGGATCAATGCATCGATTCCGAGCAAGACCGCCGCCACCAGACCGAGACGCAGGATGGTCAGCCAGGGCGGCGCCGCCCCGTAGCGATGCCACAGCCAGGCCACGGACAACAGGAATCCCGTGCCCATGGCGATGAGCGTCGCCGTGGCGCCCCACTGCATATATTGGGTGGACTCCACCAGCCATGGCGAGGCGAAGTCGGCGTGTTCTTTGGCCGTGGCCACTGCGCCGGCCACGATCTGGGTGGGGTCGCCGCTCTGCGCTGCCGGCGGCGTCAGGGCCTCAAAACCGCTGACCGTCTCGTCGTGAATTCGACGCACGAACAAGTAGTTGAGCACGGCGCTCATCACCATGCTGATCGCCATGATCACCACCGCCACCTTGGGGTGACCCGAGCCGATGATCATCGTCGTCGTCACATAGAAAAGGGCGAAGAAGATGATGGCCACGCTCAAAATCGCAAGGGGTACCGAGGCGTGGAGGTATTCCGCCGCGTATAGCCCGCCGACGATGCTGTCGGCGTTAATCGCCAGCAGCAGCGCCACCACGCCGATGAGCAACAGACAATAGCGCAGGGTCTCGCGAATATACTGGCGAGTCTGCTCCTGATCTTCCTGAAACGTCGATTCGCTGATCAGGGGGAAGATCACGAAGGTCACGGCGATGACGCCCTGGTAGGGAATGCGCGCAATATTGAGCACCGCCCCGTAGAATCCGGCGAATTTATTGCTCATCATCACGAAGAGCTCTTCCATGCCCTGTGCGTTTTGCAGATGGGCCGGAAGATCGCTGGCCACCGCCTTTAGCACCAGTAGATCGATGCGCATGAGCCCATTTAAGGCCAGCGTATAGAGCATGATCAGCACCAGATAACTCAACAGCCGGCGGAAGGCTTTTTTGGCCTCTTCTTTGTCGGCCGGCTCGGTCTGGTCCGTGCGCTTTCGCATCCGACTGATGACCCACACCGCCGCCAGCAGGCAGATAAACCCTGCGGCGGCCACAAAGCCCGCCACCGCTCCGAAGACGCCGAAGCCGAGCAGTACGAGCCCCACGATGGCGATGAGCTTGACCGTAGAGAACGTAAAATCCAGGGTGGCCTGACGGGTAAATTGCTTCAGCCCGTTAAAATAGCCCACGAAAATCGCGTAGAACGCATAGAAGAAGATTATCAGCGCCGACAGCTGCATCAGCGTCGAAAGCGACGTGTCGTTGAAGACGTTGCTCGCCACCCAGGGGCTGGCCAGCAGATACAGGGCGGCCACGGGCACGCCGAGCATCAACTGCATCTTCACCGCCATATTGACCACGGCCCGAGCCCGCTCGGGCTGCTCGCTCACCAGCTTGCTCACCGCGTGGAGCGTGCCCGTGATCATCACCATATTGATCCAGCCCACAGACTCGGTGACGATCTTGAAGACCCCGAATTTTTCGGCGGAGTCAAAAAAGATCGGCAAACCAAGCTGAATCACGGCGCTGGTCAATAAAAACCAGACCTTAGCTGCTGTGATAATCAAAAAACCCCGACCGGCCTTCTTGACCGTATCGGTGTCCATTTCCTGGCCCTGTTTATCTTCTATTTCGTCGCTCATTCGTTCGCTTCGCTCACTCGTGGTTTTGTTCGCTTCGCTCACTCGTGGTTTTGTTCGCTTCGCTCACTCGTGGTTTTGTTCGCTTCGCTCACTCGTGGTTT
>SLJM01000320.1 GCA_007135085.1 Myxococcales bacterium | reverse complement strand
CCTCAGCACGAACCGCGGCAGGTAAACCCCAGCGCCGAGCGATCGATGCCAGGCACGGCATCGGGTCCAAGAACCGATAAGATCAGAGGTCGACCGGGGAGGCGGTAGCGCCAGCGGCGGGTGAGGCGCCCCAGCACAAGACCTGGTGGTCGGCGGTGCGGCCGCAGGCGTGGGCAGCGCCGACGGCGATGCGGGTAAAGAGGTGGGCGCCGTCGATTGGCTGCGGGGATGTGGCGTCCTCATTATCGGTGGTTCCCAGGCGACCGTCGTCGTGGGCGCCCCAGCAGCGGGGGCTGCCGCCGGAGACCAGCCCACAGGCATGCTCGGCGCCGCTTGCGATCACGGTCAGCCCCTCGCCGGGCTGCAGAGCCAGGGTCAGGGGGATGTCCTGGTCGGTCGTGGAGCCCACGCCCAATTGGCCCCGATCGTTTGCGCCCCAGCAGACCGGTGGGCCGCTCGTCGATCGGCCGCAGGTATGATCGCCGCCGGCAGAGATGGAGCCAAAGCTGTAGCCGCCGTCGACGAATTGAGGGGTCGACGATTGGTCGGCCGAGGTGGAGCCGCCGAGCTGGCCGCGGTCGTTGGCGCCCCAGCAATAGGCGTTGTCATTGGCGGCGATGCCGCAGGTGTGGCGGCCTCCGGCGCTGACGGCCTGGAAGGTGTGGCCGCCGGCCACGGCGGTGGGCTGATGGGTGGACGCCCCGGCGTGACCGGATTGTGAGCTGTTATTTGCGCCCCAGCAATAGGCCTGGCCGCCTGTGGCGAGGGCGCAGGTATGATCTTTTCCGGCGGAGATCTTCTCAAAGTCGATGCTCACCCCCAGGGGCTGGGGCGTGGCCGATTCATCGCCTGAAGATTGGCCGAGCTGACCGTCGTCGTTGGCTCCCCAGCACCAGACCTCGCCATCGCCGTCGAGGAGGCATGCGTGGTCTTCGCCGAGGGACAGGGCCTCGACGGCGCCCGAATAATCGACGACCACCGGATCGGCGCTGTCGTCGAAAGTGCCGTCGCCGAGCTGCCCCCGGTCGTTGGCGCCCCAACATAAGATCTGCGCTCCCGCCAGTGCGCAGGAGAACCCTCCGCCGGCGGCGACCTGATGGATCAAGAAGTAGACCTCGATGTCCACCGTATCCTCGAGTTCACCGACGGCGGCGGTGACCGTGGTCTGACCTACGCCCACAGCATGGACCCGACCGAGGGTGTCCACTGTGGCCACGTCCTCGTCGTCGCTGGACCATTGGGCGCCCTGGTTTTCCAGAACTTCCCCGCCCGTGCCGTAGGCGGTGACCGATAATTGGAGGGTGCTGCCCCGCTCCATGGGCGCCGGCGACGACGGGGTGATGGCAATGGACTCCACGTCGACGTCGAGGATCGTCAGATCGGCGCGGGCCTCGATGCCCTCGACGACGGCGATGACCTCCAATTCGCCGGCTGCATGGGCTTCGACAACCCCATTGGCGTCGATCGTGGCCAGAGCCGTATCGGTGGTGGACCATTCGACGTGGCGCTCGTCGGTGATCGTCGAGTTCCACTGGTCGCGGAGGTTGACCATATAGGGAAGCTCCCAGCCGATGGAGATCGTCGCCGAAGCGGGCACGAGCTCCACGGAGGCCACGGCCTCGCCAACGACCCGAGCGGGCCAGCGCTCCTCGAGGGATCCCGCGGTGGCGATGAGCTCGGTGGTACCGATCTCGATTCCCAACGCGAAGCCGCCGGAGGAGACCTCGATGATCGACGGATCGGCGCTCGCCCAATCGATATTGACCCCTTCCATGACCTCCCCATTTCCATCGAGCACCTGGGCCTCCGGCCGGGTCGGCGACCCCTGGAGGATGACGAATTCGGCCTCGGGGAAGACGATTTCGGCGGGCTCCGACGGATCATCGACGATATCCTCTTCGCCGACATTTGCGTCTTCCTCTCCAACATTGAAGCCCACGTCGGGGGTCGGGCTCTGCGATTCAGTGGGCGGGCAGCCCGTGGCCAGGATGAGGAGAGTGATACAAAGGGTGGGCAATCTAGGAATTTTCATGGATCGACTCCAAAACTTCATAATTTTCCGGGGTCCCCGTTCGGGGAGGGGAAATCGGGGCTCCGTCTAACTCGCTGACTGAGGAGTCTAATTGGTCAGCGTCGATCTGCATATCCCCGCCGTCGATCTCTCCAAGATTCTGCAGCCCCGCCTCCGACGAACCGATCAACAGATGCCGTGATCCCACGCGAACGACCAGAATCGACTGCTTCGGCGCCACCCCCAGGCGATCGACGACCTCCATACGCCCCGCACCGCGGGCGCCGACGGGCACAAAACGCCGCAATCCCCACCGCAGCAGACCGTAGGCCAGAGCGCAGACCGCGCCCAATACGAATAGAGTGCGCACCATCATCCAACCGTACTCCATGACCATCTCCTCGACTCTGGAAGACCACGAGTGAAAACGGCACCGGACAACGGCATCGACCCCGGTGAGACTTTTTCAAACCACCCGTCGATTGTCTGCAACTGCCCGGTTTTACACAAGGGGCTTGCGTTTTGAGTCTTGAACTGCGCCCTGCGGCGAACGCTGTGTCGTTGAAGTGCCGTGTCGTTGCTGTGCTGTGTCGTTGAAGTGCTGTGTCGTTGATGTGCTGTGTAGTCAAGCATTTGTAGTTGCCGTTCCCACCACCCACTACCCACCACCCACCACCGGAGTCCAAAAAAATTCAGAGGAATTACGAAAGATCTACCGAAAATCTTCGACAATAGATCTGAGTGGTTTCACGTGATGCCATCTTTAATGGATGAATCCCATGAACACACAGTGCATGTGCCGGCGCCTGACGGCTCTCTTCTTCTTCGCCATGACCAGCCTGCCCCTGTTGGCCTATGCCGAGGGAGGGGCACCGGAGGCGACGAGTCCTCTGGCGCTGGTGGCGCTATTGGCGGCGATGGCGCTCTTGCCCTTTGCTCTGATCATGGTGACCAGCTTTGTCAAAGTGGCGGTGGTGCTCTCCATTTTGCGCACCGCCATCGGCGCCCAGCAGGTACCGCCGAACCAGATTATTACGGGCCTGGCCATCGTCTTGAGCGTCTACATCATGGCCCCTGTCGGCGAGGATATGTACGACGAGTTGGAGCCCTATCTGGATGCCTATGAGGCGGAGGAGCTGGAGATCACCATGGGGACCCTCCAGGAGGCGGCCGACGAGGTGGGCGCCCCGCTGCGCGATTTTTTGATGCGCCACGCCGATCCCCAGGACCGGGAACTGCTGCACCAGCTGGCCCTGGAGATGCGCGACGAGGATCAGCGCGACAGTCTGTCCAGCGACAGCTTCCTCATCCTGGTCCCGGCCTTCGTGGTCACCGAGCTTCGCTTCGCCTTTATGATCGGCTTTATCCTCTTTGTCCCCTTCATCGTCATCGACCTGGTGGTGGCCAATGTCTTGCTCAGCTTAGGGATGCATATGCTCAGCCCCACCACGATCAGCCTGCCATTTAAGCTGCTCTTATTCGTGCTCGTCGACGGGTGGTACCTGGTCGTGAAGGGTCTAATCCTGGGCTATATGTAGGGAAACTCATGGAAGAATTTATCCTCCAGATCGCCCGAGAAGGACTGCTCTTAGTCCTGGTTGCCTCGGCCCCGCCCCTGCTCGCCAGCATGGGCGTCGGTCTCATCGTTGCGGTCCTGCAGGCGACGACCCAGATCCAGGAGCAGACCCTGACGTTTGTGCCGAAGCTGGTGGCGGTCTTCTTGAGTTTGATCATCGCCGGGCCCTGGATAGGGGCGCAGTTGTTGAGGTTTACGTATACGCTTTTTAGTGAATTCGGAGTGGCGTTCTAGGTTTGCGGGGTTGGGAGTGGGACGGATTTACCGCGAAGGGCGCTGAGGGCTCTAAGGTTGGATCGGGGCGCGGGTGGGCCGGGGTG
>SLJM01000308.1 GCA_007135085.1 Myxococcales bacterium | reverse complement strand
GTTTTTGAAGGTCAGCCATTTTATTGCCCTTTGAGTCAAATATTCAGTCAGTGGAGACTCCATACCCACAAGAGAATCGACGCCATGGGCTGATGTCAAGGAGAGAGAGGAAGGGCGGGGGTTATGGAGGCAAGATTCGCTGAATGGTTTTGGGTCTGCATCGGTTCCCGCAACCCAGCGGTGAATTAAACCAAGAACGAAAAACGGGCACTCAGCAAAATTGCTAAGTGCCCGTTTTTAGTGGAGCCGAAGGGGATCGAACCCTCGACCTCGTGACTGCCAGTCACGCGCTCTCCCAGCTGAGCTACGGCCCCATTTGGGATTGGCCTTCCAGCCAAGGGACGCCATGTATATGGATTGGGCCGGGGGCTGTCAACAGGGTTTATGGAATTTTTTCGGGGGGGATCGTTTGTGCCTTCGATCGGCGGCCGGATTGTCGGGATTTTGCCCCGGAGCCGTTGCCGGCCCCAGGGTCCTCAGCGCTGTGCGCGCTGGATCTGGCGGGCGATGTCGTCGTGGATGGCGCGGTAGAGTTCGTTATCGGGGTGGTTTTCAACCAGTTCCTCGAAGCGGGGCAGGGCGCCCTCGAGATCGAAGTTGGCCACGTCCAGGCGGGCCCAGGCCAGATCGAAGTCGTAATCCTCGGGGAGGTAGCGGTTTTGAGCGCGGGCCAGAAGCTGGCGGCGGTGGCGTGGGGGGAAGGCCTCGGGGTCTTCGATGCGCCAGCGAAAGAGAAGCTCCAATTCGTAGCGGCTCAAGAGATCGTGGAGGGGGTAGATATCGCGGACCATATCGGCCCAGCGGTAGCGCTGGAGGATATCGGCGATGTCCCGGCTGTAGTCGTGGCGCCATTGCCCTTCGGAGGTGACCAGGTGGCGCTCGTGGAGGACGGGCAAGAAGTTGCCGCAATGTTCACGGTAGTCCTCGAATCGAGAGGCCGGGGGATTTTCCAGAGCCTGGGACAGGGGCAGGTTGCCGGACTCGATGGCGGCCAAAAGATCGTCGAGGCCGGAGAGGCAGCGCTCGAAGTGAGGGGTGCCCACGCTGTTGAAGCCGCGAACGCCGGTGACGCCGACGACGTCGCCGGCCACGAATTCGATCTTGGCGACCAACTCCAGGGGCGAAAGATCGCCGATCAGCCGGTCCGAGGGAAATTGTGAGAGGTTGATCTTTCGAAATGTGGTGCGAAGTTCAGCCACGTCAGCTTCGATGAGGCTCAGGTCGGGCTTGTCATAATGGGAGGACCTGGCGTCGGCCAGTCGGTTGGCGTCCACCGTCAGGGGCGGAAATTGAAGTCCCGCTAATAGATGAGCCTCTTCGTCGGGGGTCCATTCACTTTCGGGTTCGGGGCCAAAGAGTGACCACCCGACGCCGCCGAGGATGAAGGCCACGGACAGGAGGTACCCGATGATGAGGCCCGAAGCCATTGGTTCCGGTTTGTAATCGGGCATTTTCGTCATTTGAATCTCACCTCTTTTTGATGGGACAAAGCCTGTGCTATCGAATAAATTCGGGTCGCACTGGATTTAATCCTCATAAAACGTGTACGGTCCTGCCGTTCACGTTAGGACTATCTAGATCGAGTAGCGACGAGTCCCTGTGCATGGCGGCCTCATTGTCAGCCTAATGACGTCAGAAGAAAAGGGAAGTGAAGAGTTTTTGAAGCCCAACTTATTTTGCGGTGCATTAGAGCGAGTTTGCGGGCATTAAGAAAGTGGAGCGACGGGAAGTGAGGACAGGCGGTGCAGGGACAAAGGGATAGACAACCAGAGGGGGGAGCCAGACCGGAGACGGCGGAGGATAGATCCTTCAGCTCGGTGGGCCAAGACCTGCGCGGTGTTGCGATCTGGCTGATCTTGTCCCTCGGTCTGCATGTTGTCCTGCTGGGGGTGGCGTCGTTGATAGCGCCGGTGATGCGTTTTGAGGTCTTTCCCGAGGCCGAAATGCGGGTCAGCGTGGAGGTGGAGCGGCCTGAGATCCAGATCATAGAGGAACCAGAGCCCGAGCCTGATCCCGAACCAGAGGAAGAAGAGCCCGAACCGGAACCGGAGCCCGAGCCGGAACCGGAACCCGAGCCGGAACCGGAACCCGAGCCGGAACCGGAACCCGAACCCGAACCGGAACCCGAACCCGAACCGGAACCAGATCCAGAGCCCGAGCCGGAAGAAGAGCCCGAACCGGAACCAGATCCGGAGCCGCGGCGATTGGAAATGCTCACCGTGGAAGCGCAAGAGGATGAAACCCCTCAATATCAGATCGTCCCCGGCATCGATCGTGGCGGCATCGAAACCTCCGGCGCCGGTCCGGGCGACGGAGATGGCACCGGTCAGGGCACCAGCGAGGGCACGGGGGGCCGCGATTGCCCGGCCACCGAGGCCAGGCTGGTTCATATGCCCCGCGCCGACTATCCCGTGCGCGCCCGGCGTCGCGGCATCGAAGGTGACGTGGTGGGGTTGCTCAACGTTGACAAAAGCGGCCAGGTCGTCGGGGTGCGAATCATCGACGGACCCGGTTACGGGCTCGACGAGGCCGCCAAAGAGGCCTTCGAACAGTGGCGTTTTGAGCCGGCCACCAGAAATTGTGAACCCGTCGCCAGCAGGGTACGGGAAGTTCATCGATTTAGTCTGGACTGACCGGTCCGGAATATTTTCACAGAGTTAGATGGGGAATCGACGAGGCTCTTTGCCTTGGATCTTGGTGCCAGATGGTGCTAAGCTGGCTGATTCAGTATCAAAATGTATTTGAGGGAGTAGCGATGACGGAGTCGTCATCGTCGTCAGTCTCGTCATCAGTGCGGCCGATTATCGGTACGAATGAGCAGTACTGAACAAATTTGCAAAAAATTCTTGCAGACTACTACGATGTTCAGTAGTCTTATGTTCAGTGCTGATGATTTGTCCGGTTGTCGGTCAATCCAAGGATGGAGATTGAGATGATGCGAAGTGAAAAGACAGTAGCCGCAGCAGGGAATGGAGGTCGACGATCGGTGTCGGCCATTCTGGCACGTCGACAGGCGCGCAAGGCGCGGCGTCGTCAGGTTTTTCCGCCCGATTTCGTCCATGGGGAAGTAGAGCTGGCCGCCATCTACGACGAGCTCGGCGCCGATTGGGTGGAGCGAGCCCTCTTCGTGGTCGATGAAGGGGACGTGACCACCGTGGCCTATTTCGACGACTATTTTCTGGTCGTCGATCAATGGCAGGCGGGAGGAACAAAGGACTGGCATTGCTGGTGGGAGAAGCATCGAAGGAAGCGAGATCGGCTGGTGATCCTCGAGTTGGGGCAGGGGCGACGAGTCGAGAATACAGAGGTGGCGGTCAAGATCGCCGTCGATCGAGATCGGCTCGGGGAATTGGAACAGGGGTTGTTGGGGCTGGTCAGAGATGGCGTTATCGGGGGACGCACCGCAGAAGATCGGCTGCGACAGGGGCAGGTCGATATCCTTTCATTGGTGACGATGACCGGAGCATTGGCGGCTCGTTGAACAGGTCGCCCCAGGGGTAGGGTGGGGCTTGTGCGGGGCGCGAGGCATCTGATACGATGGGCGCGCTTTCGGGCCAAAAAATTGATCTCCTCAACCCCTGGAAAGGCACGTGAGTGATAAAGGCGTAAAAGAATGTTCTGCCGGGACCGTCCTCTTTCGCGAAGGCGAAGAGGGGGACCGAATGTATGTCATCAAATCGGGGCGAGTGCGGCTGACCAAAAAGGTCCACGACGCTCAGGTAGTGGTCGAAGAACTGAGCAATGGCGAGTTCTGTGGTGAACTGGCGATGCTGGGGACCTCGGAGCGTCCGGTGACGGCGATGGTCGTCGAGGATGCGTCGGTCATCCAGGTCAAGAGCGATCAATTCGAGGATATGATCCGGGGAAATACGGATATTGCCCTGCGAATGCTCAAGCGGCTCACCCAGCGGTTGACCAGGGCTCAATATCGAGTGAGCAACCTGATCTTGCGCTCCGATACGGCGCGAGTACTCCACCAACTTCGGGCCGAGGCAAAGCGGGAGACGGGCAATATGGAAGCCCTCACTCCGGTGCCCGATAATCTGGCCGACGTATTGGCCATGGAGATCGGGCAATTAAAGCGGGTACTCAGTAAATTGGTCCGCGACGAGCTCATCACTATCGATAAACGGGGCTATTTCCAGATCATCGATCCGCCGGCCTTTGACCGGTATCTTCAGTATCTGGAACTCCACGATCGATTCGGTGCCGACGGAGCGTAATCCTGAGTGCCTGGGACCGACTCGTCGATCGACTTTATGGATTGCGCCGCTTCGGCATCGAGCCGGGCTTAGATCGCATCCGGGCGGCCCTCCAGCGCGAGGGCCGGCCCCAGAAGAGCTTTGACGTCATCTCCGTGGCGGGGACCAACGGCAAGGGAACCGTCGGTTCTCTCGCCGCCGCTCTGCTGCAGGCCCAGGGCCGGCGTGTGGGGTTGTATACCAGCCCTCATCTCATCGACGTGACAGAGCGGTTTCGGGTCAACGGGGTGCCCCTTTCCCGAGCTCAGGTAGGCCCTCATATCGACCGACTGCTCCAGCTCTATCATGACGAACCATTGGCGGGGACAGGCCCTGGTCCGAAGCTGACCTTTTTTGAGATGACCACCCTGATGGCGGCCGTGCTCTTCGAGGCTGAAGCAGTGGATTGTGCGGTCTTCGAGGTGGGGCTCGGCGGGAGGCTCGACGCGGTCAATGCCATCGACGCCGACGTGGCGGTGGTGACCACCATCGGACGAGACCATACGGAATATCTCGGCGAATCGATCGAGGAGATTGCAGGGGAAAAGGCGGGGATTTTTCGGCGTCATGCGCCGGCGGTGCTCGGGATTCAGGAGTTCGAGGGGGCCCGGCAAACCCTGGACGACGCCGCTCACCGATGTGGGGCGACGGTGATCGATACAGCTCAGGAGGCCTGCCCCTGGGAGGTGAATAGCCTGGAGGGGCGGCATCGATGGACGGCGCTCAATGCGGTGGAGGCCCTGCAGGGCAAGCCGGTGAGGGAGTCTGTTCGAGAGGAGGGGTTTTCTCGTTGGCGATGGCCGGGACGAAACGATCGACTCCGGCGGTCGTCGGGGGAGGGAATGTGGCTGGTCGACGCCGCTCATAATCCGGCAGGGGTCGCGGCATTGGCGAAGAGATTGAAGCAGGGCAGCAAAGGGCTCGCCGGCATCGTCTGGGGTGGGATGAAGGATAAAGATGCCGACGGCGTTGAGCGGCTCTTCGAGGAGCAGAACGTACCGGTCTGGGGGGCATTGGTGGAAAACGAACGGGCTCGAGATAGGAATCAGCTCAGCCGTCACGTACCGCGCAGGCTATGGCGAAGGGCAGGCAGGACGTCGAAGCTCGTCGTAGAACTGGAAGAGGAAGTGGACGGTGATATTCTGGTCTTCGGTTCGGTCTTTCTGGTCGGCGAGTTTTTCGAAGCGATGGGGAAAAGCCCGGGCGAATTGGTCACCTACCGAACTGGGTGACCGCCGATCTGGATGATAGCTGCTGATTGAGTGTGGGCGGGGCGTGGTTATTTTCTAGCTGCTATCCACTTATGTCATCGAAGCGACCGGGCGAGAAGGAGTATATCATGGCGAAGCAACCCGAATTTGAGACCAATCCTCAGAAGACAGCCTATCACGATAATAAGCGCGAATTGCTCAAGCGGGGGCGGGAAAAAGGTCATCTGACCTGGAAGGAGATCACCGATGCTCTGCCTCAGGAGTATTTCAACGACGTGGAGATGGAGGTCTTCTTATTTACCTGCAAGAATATGGGCATCGAGGTAAAGGGAATGCCCCAATAAGGGGAGTGCCCCAATGAGAAAGCAAAAAAGCCCCCGGTCGACATGACCGAGGGCTTTTTTGTTCACTTCAGCGGCTCAGGTCAATCAGCCGCTGGTGGGATCGGAGTCGAGTTGACCGTCGAATTCGCCTTCGAGGATGAAGTCAGGCTCAGCTTCTTCTTCTCCGCTGAGCTTGATCTCTACTTTCCAGTCACAGCGATCATCGCTGGTGCCCAACCGCTCCACATAGGGGAGGGGAGCGCCAATCCAGGAGCCCGAGGGATAGATGTCGGGTTGGTGCAGGGTGCAGTGTTGTTCCTCCGGGGTGGACAGATAGAAGTGGTCGTCACCATCGGCCACCAGAGTTTCTTCGACCCAGCCGTAGAGGGCGTCAGTGGCCTGGTTGATCAACTGACCGCAGAGGTTGACCACCGTGCTGTGGAAGTTGGAGTCTTCTCCGACCATACCGTCGGCGAGCTCTTCACAGGTGAAGAAATTCTCGATGAGGGCCGGGATGGAGTCCACGCCCTCCCCGAAGATCTGGGGTAAGATGATCTTCTCGATAATACCGATGAGAAGTTGACCGTAGTGCAGGGTCAAGGCGTGGCGGTTGATGGAAAGGTCGTTGGCGCCGTGTACGCGGCCGTCGAAAAAGCCTTCGACGATATGGTTGTCGCCGGCGCCGAGATCGTTGGTGTCGAGGGTGACGCGACCGCATTCGGAGGAGATATCCTCGTCGCCGCAGCCCAGGTTCCATTGGAAGACCAACTCGTCCCACAACTGGCGGCCCTGGTTTCCGTGCTGAGAGTTGAGCAGTCCCACGACCTCATTGTCGACGATGGTGCGGTGGGGCTGTTCGTCAAAATACATCCAGCCGTTGACGGTGAAGTTCTCCATCATGTCGATGAGGTCACCGGCGACGATGAAGGTGTCGTTGGCCCAGTCGGGCAGGAGGGATTCGAGCTGTTCATTGAGCCAATTGAAGGCGGGTTCAAATATCCAGCTGCTGAGGAAATCGTCGATAGCGCTCTCGACGGAGTCGGGGAGGACGCCGAAGTCGAGGAGCATCTTGACCAGACCGTCCTTGTCCCCGTCGGGACAGGCGTCCATACCTTCCTGGCAACCCAGGATGAAGACGGCCGGGTCGTTGACCAGGGTGGAGACCAGGTCGAGGATGGCCACCACCGCCGGGGGAAGAGCGCCGGTGAGGTCGAAGCTATGGCTCATATCGTAGCGATAGCCCAGGTAGGGGATATGGTCGTTGAGGGGCACCTGGACGCGGACGTCGACCCCTTGAATGACGGGAGGGGCGTCGTCGACACAGCCGAAGGCGACATCGATATATTGGTTGCCCACCTGTTCTTCGGCCACGCCGAGGACGGTGTAGCTGTCGTTATTGGACACGCCGGGCAAAATGGCGTTGTTGATCGAACCGTCGGGGAGCACCGCCGAGGGAGGAAGCTGGACCTGAGCCTGAGGCCAGCCCATGCCATCGAAGAACTCGTTTCGTGCTTCGTCACAGCTGATCTCGGAGTCGAGCAACAAGGGACGGACTCGGTCGGGGGAGGAGCTGCCCAGATGTTCGAATTCGATGATATAGGAGGCGGCGTCTTTGGCGGAGATGCCGATGCGGAAGCTGCGCTCTTCGATATCGGCGTCATCGCGCACTCGGGCTGTGATGTCGATGGTGCCCAGCGCCGTGCTGGGATCGTCGGCCACGTTGAGGCGGGTGGTGGCCACGCCGTTGGCTTCGGTCAAGGAGGTCAGGCCCGATAATTGGGCGCCTTCGGCGCCGTCGATGCGCTCTTCACTAAATTCGATGAAGGCGTTCTCGATGGGATTGCCATGGGAGTTGAGGAGCTGGACCTCCAGCTCGACGCTGGATCCCACCGAGGTGCCTCGGGTGCAGACGACTTCCGAGGCGTCGCAGGCGCCGTAGTGGAGCAACTGGCTGTCCCCGTCGAGGTCGTCAGGGGTTTGGTAGTCGTTTTCGCGAGGTTGGTTGTGCGTGGTCGCCGTATTGTCGACACATGCGACGGGCAGGGTCAACGCGGCGACCAAAAATAAGGGTAAGGTGCGCAAAATCGTGCGGGGCATCATCTGTTGTTCCTCCACCATGCGGGCCGATTGCCCGCGGATCCATTTTTTAACCCGACCAGATGGCAGGACCGTCCGCCATTGGTGAGGGCTGTGATTCAGGAATTCGACGTCGATGTTGTCACCGGTGGCTTCAGGGGCCGAAGGTGACCATCACAATTCGCCTGATTGACTGTCAGTATAACGGGGCGTGGGTTTGGGTCAAGCGACAGCCTCACAGGCAGTAGTGGTGGGAAGAAGCGAGGCTAACCGCTCGATGAGGTGGGTTTGCGTTGCCAGTGGGGGCCGACCTTACACATCTCGAGAAATTTGGCTCCCGGCACGGGACGGCTGAAAAAATAGCCCTGGCCGCGGCGACATCCCATCTGGCGAAGGGCCTCCCATTGTTCCATGGTCTCGATTCCCTCGGCCAGGGAGAACATATCGAAGTTCTGAGAGAGGTTGACCACGGATCGGACGATGCTGGCGTCGCGAGAGGCGCCGGGGAGGTCGGAGACGAAGGAGCGATCGATCTTGAGGGTCTGGACCGGAAGTTGTTTGAGCCGCTCCAGGGAGGAGTAGCCGGTGCCGAAATCGTCGATGGCGATGGGGAAACCGGCGTTGCGCAATCGATGGAGAATGCGCGCCGTTTGCTCCGGGTCGACGAGCATGGCCGATTCGGTCAGTTCCAACTCCAATTGCTCAGGAGAGACAGTGCTATCCCTGGCGGCACTCAAGATGGAGTCCACCACGTCGGCGTGAAAGAATTGGCGAGGCGAAAGATTGACCGCCAGGGTCAGGTCGAGGCCTGCGTCGAGCCAGGTGCGCAGGTCCCGACAGCCCTGGCGAAGGACCCACTCGCCGAGGGGGATGATCAGGCCCGACTCCTCGGCGACGGGGATGAATTCGCCCGGTGAGATTCGCTCGCCGTCGCTGGTGGTCCAGCGCAGGAGGGCTTCGGCACCGAGAATGGAGCCGTCGCTCAGGTCGACGATGGGCTGGTAGTGGAGTTCGAATTCGTCGTCTTCCAGCCCCCTGTGGATCCGGGACTGAAGGGAGAGGCGTCGCCGTTGGCGACTGGCCAATTCGCCGGCATAAAAAGCAAAGCTGGCAGAACCCATCTCTTTGGCATGAGCCAGGGCTCGGTGGGCATTTTTGAGCAAGGACCGCCCATCCTGGTCGTCGGGGCAGAGGATGCTGATGCCAATGGTGGTGCTCAGGTAGACGGTTTGCTCACCCACTGCAAAGGGGATCTGGAAGGCGGCCATGATCTCGAGCGCCAAATCCCGTCCCCGGCGCTGAACGGGCTCGGAGGAGCCGTCGACGCAGAAGACTTCAGTAGTGGCGTCGATGGGAACGAAGGCAACGAATTCGTCGGCGCCGATCCGGCCCAAAATAGCCTGGTCGGGCAGGGCGGCTTCCATTCGCCGGGCCGTTTCCTCGAGCAGAGCGTTGCCGCTGTCGTGGCCGTGGATGTCGTTGATGAGATGAAAGCGGTCGAGATCGCAATAGAGGACGATACCCTGGGTGGCCTCGCATTCGTCGAGAGCTTCCAAAAAGCCCAGGCGGTTGGGCAGTCCCGTGAGGCGGTCGTTGAAAGCCAGAAAGGCCAGCCGTTCTTCGGCGCGCTTTCGGGCCGTGACGTCGCTGATGATTCCCGTCAGAGCGACGGGGCGGCCCTGGTCGTCTCGCTCGATGCGCCCGTGGTCTTCGAACCAGAAATAGCGACTTCGCGATACGTCCCAACAGCGATATTCGGTGACGTAATGATCGGGCTCGGGGCTAGAGGCCTGCAGCTTGGAGACCAGTCCGTCCAGCTCCTCCCCCAGATCAGGGCAATGAGCCAGATCTTCTTCGTGGGTCAGGTCTCTCCACAGATAGGGATCGGCCAGAAGATCGTCGGCGGAGATGCCCAGAGTTCGCTCCACGGAAGGGCTGACAAAGGTGGTGCGCAGATCGGGCAATGTCTTGGAGTAGAGGATGTCGGGCACGGTGTTGACCACGTTGCGAAAACGGGCCTCCGACTCCCGGGCGTCTTCGAGGAGTTCGCGGCGATGGATGGCCACCCCGATCTGGCGGGCCACGGCCTTGAGCAGGCGGGTGTGGTCGTCGCTGAAGACGATCTTTCGATCGCAAGTGCCGACCAAAAGAGCTCCCCGGGGCACGCCGCGCACGGCGATGGGGACCGCCGCCAGGGCGCGGACGCCGGCCTCGGTATAGGTGGGAAGTTCCTGGTCGACGGCGGAAAAATCTTCATAGACCCGCGGGCTGGGCTCGCCGATCATGCGGGCCACCATTGCAGGGTGGGTAGAAGGGTCGGTGTCTTCGCTGGCCTGTTCACCGGCATCGGCGCCGGAGGAGGCTTTTTCAAAGCCCTGTCGCCAGCGATGGCGCAGCCGGCCCGATTCATCGTCGAGAAGGACGACGCCGCCCAGATCGGCATCGGTCAGTGCGATAGCGGCTCGAACGGCCTCCACGCCCAACACTTCAAGGTCGGTCTCAGTGGCCAATTGCTCGATGACGGCGCCCAGGCCGTGGAGACGAGCCTCGGCGGTGCGCACGTCGCGCAGATCCAGATAGTCTCCTACGAAGCCAGTGAGCCGCTGGTTGTCATCGACCAGGGGAGCCAAGGTCAGGTGGACGGGGATGGCTCGTCCCTCATCGTCCTGGAGGCTGACCTCACCGGACCATTGGCCCTGGCGGTGGACACGCTCCAAAAAGGCAGCCGTGGACTCGCCGGTGGCCTCGGCGGGCAATCCGCCGGCGGCCAGCAGGTGGCCCACGATCTCCTCGCGAGGACGCCCAAAGAGGGAAGCCAGAGCGGGATTGGCGTCGACGATGGTGCCGTCCAGATCAATGACGGCCACCCCGTTTGCCATGGTGTCGATGATATGGCCCACATGGGAGTCCCGCTCATGGAGCTTCTTCTCTACCTGGCGAAGTTGGCCGAAGTGACGGGTGAGCAAAAAGACGAGAAAACCGGTGGTTCCGGAGACGAAGAAGATGCCCTTGAAGGTCTGGGCCGTTCCGCGCCATTGGGGATCGGCGATCAAGGAGGCGACGGCCATGTCGGAGAAGATGATCCAGAGGATGGAAAAGAGGAGATAGCCCATGACGAGCAGTCGCATGCTCGTTCGGTTTTCCTGAAGACGGGCCGCATCCTGTGAGTGGCCGATCTGGAGCGCCGAGAGGCGACCCGTGGCGCGAGGTCCTGCCGGTGCGACACCGGGGACGTCGTCGTCGGTCCCCTGACTCGCTGGGTGGGAGCTCATCTTGGCGTGTCGATTGCAAGTAATACGAGCGAGAAGAAAAAGAGGACGGAAAAAGCTGGTCGCCCCTTTATACTTACCAGTGAAGGGGCCAGATCATCAAGGTGCGTCGGGGGCGTCGCGTCGCTCGCGACGCCCCCGACGAGGGGGGAGGCCAGGAGTCAGGGCTGGTAGGAGTTCCAGGTCACGTTGTCGATGATGAGCTGGTTAGACGTATTGACAGATCGGATCTCCAGGGAGTGGACGCATTCAATATTGATGTCGTCGGCCTCGAATTGGAGGATCGTATCGTCCTCGCCCGAGAAATCACCGAATGCCTGGGAGGTGGCGACCACGCTGTCGTTGACCAACAGCTCCAACTGGCGCTCCCCATCGCCGCTATAGGCTTTGCGCATGTCCAGGCTAAAGGAGGAGATGCCCCCCGGGAGGGCGCCGGTGCGCAGAAAGGAGGGGTTGTCGCTTCCAAAGAGCAGCGACGGTGTATCGCCGATGGTCAGGCTATGGGTGGCGGAAAGCTGGATGATGCCCCCGAATTCCCAGTAGATGTCATGGGCGCCATAATAGCTGCCCGATTCGGCGTAGGAGCCGCCCGTGGAGGGGAGGGTGTCGAAATCCTCGACGATGGGAAATTCGAGGTCGAAGATCTCGAAGCTGAGCGTCGCCTCGTCACTGCCGGTGTGGACCGTGATATCTGTGGTGCCAGTGTCGCTGCCGAATTCCAGGACCAGGTCGGCGGTGGTCTCCCCGGCAGCAAATGCGAGGACCTCCGGGCCCGGGGCGGCCAACAGATCGGGAGAGCTGATATGGACGGGCAGGTTGAATCCGTCGGCGCCTGCAGGCTCGTCGAGTTCGACGGAGACAGTCGCGGCGGCGTCGACGAGGACGGCCTGACAGGTATTAAAGGAGGTGATGTGGCGGGCCACGTCGTCGACGCGTACCCAGGCGGTGACCGTCTGACCCTCGAAAGTGGCGTCGACGGCGATCGGGTCAGGGCTGGGTTGGAGGCCACGAAGTGGAATCTCCACCGAGGACTGGCCGACGGCAATTGCCACCTGGTCGCCGTCGGGTCCCTCGATGACGTCTGCGTCGCCGTAGGCGAGGTCGATGGTCATTTCCTGAAGTGCCGGACCTGAAAGATGGAGGGTCAACGTGGACTCCAGGTCGGGGGAGGGCTCGATATAGGTATAAGTGGGAGTCAGGTGGTCGAGCTCGGGAGTCTCCAGGTCGAGGTCGTCGGGATCGACGTCGTAGCCCGAGGTCCAGCTCAGGTTGTCGATGGTGATCTGGTTATTGGTCGTCGAGCGGACCTCCAGATCGAAGTCGCCGGCCACGTCCAGATCGTCGACGACAAATTCAAACACCTCGCCGTGGTCGTCGCTGTTGGTGCCGATGACCTGAGATGTGCCGCGGCTTTCGCCATTGATAAACAGCTCCACCTGACGGGGGTTGGTGTTGGTAAAGGCCGGTGAGATATCGAGTGAGAACGATGAGATTCCGCCCGGAATCTCATCGGCGTAGACCCGGCTCGTATCGTATCGAAAGATCATGCCCGTGCCGTCGATCTCGGGAGCATCGGTGCCGACCGGGCCTTCGCGAGCGGACTCATACTGCCACTCAAAGCCGGCGTCGCCCACAAAGGTTCCGTCCACATAAGAGCTTCCCGATGTCTGGAAGTTGGAGAACGTCTCCACATAGGTTTGCGGCGATTCAAAGACCTGGAAGGCATAGGTCATGGATTGTTCGCCATAGTCGACAAAGGCGGCGAAGACGCCCAGGTCCGTGCCCAATTCAATGGTGTGATTGACCACTCGCTGACCGGGAGCGAAGTCGATGGTCGTGTCGTAGACGATCGACGACGAGTCGGGGAGGATTTCGAGGGTGGCTGTATCGCCGCTGGCTCCGGCGGGCACGTTGAGTGCAACGTCCAGGTTGAAGATCTCACCGGCGAAATAACCCACTCGTTCGGCGCTTACAGACTCCAGAACCCGTTCGGTGTCGGCGTCGAAGGTGCGCACATAGGCGGTAGCCGAACTCTCGTCGTGGGTGGCGATGACCGAAATTGGCTGGTCGCGCACCTCCAGGGCCTCAATCTCGAGGGTCTGGGAGGTCTGGCCGGGCTGGAAGACGACCGTGTCCGGGCCGCCCAGGGCCGAGGCGTCGCCATAGCTAAGGGAGACGTTCATCGTCTCTTCGGCGGCGCGGTCCAGATGTAATTCAAGAGCCGGCTGCAGGCCGTCGGCGACATCGAGATAGACGAATTCGGGATCGAAGAACTCCAGGGCCGGCGGGGCCAGAATCACGTCGTCGGCAAAGCGGGGTTCGAGCTTGTTGTTACCGTTGGCCCAGCGAATCACTCCGGTGATGGACTGAATCGTATCGCCCACCTGCGGGAAGGGCTCGGTGAGGTAGAAGAAGTTATTTACGTGCAGCGAGTCGTCGACGATATATTCGTTGGTCGGAGCGCTGTCGCCGGGGCCCGGGGGGACGTCGGTATCGGTGACCAGCACGTCCTCTACAGTGATCAACGCGCCCTCCAGGGCCTGCTGTAATGAGCCGCCCGTGGCGGCCTCTGCGGCGTCGACCACATAGGGGGCGGGCAGGGGATTTCCGGAGGAGAGGATCTCCAATTCGCTGACGTTGACCAATTGCAGTTGGCCGAAGAAATCACTGATATATCCAGTGGCGTCGATGCGGTCGCCGGGAGCGGGGAAGTTCTCGCTGGAGACGCCCGGCGAGTTGGCCAGGTAGGCGTAGAGGCCGCTGTATTCGACGCCGTCGTAGTGGTCGTCGTCGGGGTGGACCTGCATGAAAATTCCGATGCCGGGCTCGGCGGCCGTGACCAATACGTCGTTGAGGGCGATCCCTTCACCGGCGCCGATGGTGCCGGTCTTGACGTCGTAGATATTGCCGGGGCAGGGGCTTCCGGGCTCGAGGAAATGTTCCGGGCAGGGGTGGCATGCGTCGCCGATACCGTCGCCGGAGGAGTCAGTCTGATTGGGGTTGAAGTGGAAGGGGCAGACATCTTCGTCGTTGGGGATACCGTCGCCGGACCAGTCGTTGAAGTCGATATAGGTGCAATTTGGATCTTCGCTTAACGGACAGGGGTCGCAGACGTCGCCGATGCCGTTGCCGTTGGTGTCGCCCTGGGTGGCGCCATCCATGGGCCGAATGGGGTTGAAATAGTCCGGGCAATTGTCCATGGAGTCTGGGATGCCGTCGCCGGAGCGGTCTGTGGCGTCGGCGATACCCGAATATTCCGAGGGCCGGGAGGGCACGCAGGTGGGCTCGTCCTCCGGTTCGCCACAGAAAAAGAGGGGATAGGAGGCGGAGTGCACACCGT
>SLJM01000110.1 GCA_007135085.1 Myxococcales bacterium | reverse complement strand
GGTGGAGCTATCGACCAATCTACAACGAAGAAAACGGAAACCACCCATGTCCCGACCCCGAACGTCCCAAACAACCGACCATCGCCGATACCCTCGGACCGAACCACCTCGAACTCCCCGCATGACCTATGGCCGATCTCGAAATATCGCCAGAACTCAAGTACAGTTAGTGGACAGACCACTGACAGCTTCCTGAGCCCCCCTGTTGCGATGAATCTCGCTACTTCTTTATTCTCTATCGGCCTCGTTTTGTTCTTCGCCACGGCATGGTCGGGATGTGCCGACGACGACTCTGGCAGCGCTGATGACCGCTGCCCGTCGGGCTACGAATTCGACGCGGATATCGAGCAATGTACGGTCGTCGTCGACTCCAATGGCCCCGGTGACGCCGGCACCGGCGATGACGTCTCGTCAGAGGATACCGGCACCGACGAGGACGCCGATTCTGGTTCTCCAGATACGGGCGGACAAGGCGATGCTGATGGCGGTGAACCAGATGCCGACAACGGCGAACCGGACACCGATCCCGATCCCGATCCACCGGAGCTTCCGGAATGTGGCGGCGATGCCTGGGACGACACTCACGATGGAACCAACCCCTGGGATCCATTCGAAATCGACTGCGACGAACTCGCCGCATCCTGGAGTTGCCAGGCCACCGAGGAGGAGCTCAAACTCATCGATGCGATCAATGAACAGCGTTCGCAGGTACGGAACTGCGGAGGCACGGAGTACGGACCTTCAGATCCTGTCACGCTGAATCTGAAGCTCCAATGTGCGTCTCGAATCCATTCGTGGGATATGGATGGTCGAAATTATTTTGACCACGATAGCCTGGAAGAGATGAAATTCTACGAACGAATTCAGATGGTCGGCGCCTCCTATATGGGCGCCGGGGAGAATCTCACCTACGCCTCTACCGCCGAGGGAGCCGTCCAGAGCTGGATGAATAGCCCCCTCCATTGTCGAAATCTCATGTGTGACTCGTTCACCGAAGCCGGCGGAGGCACGTACGGGGGCAAATTTACAGTAAAACTCACCGGGTATGGCCTTTGTAACTAGGTCCCCTCCGAAAATTTCTGGGGAGCAATCCGAGGCACAATCGGATGATAACATCATCCTGACGTTTCCCCGCTTCGGTGGACACTCATGCAGCGTCGGTTGATCGCCACCTCTGAATGAGTGTCCACAGAACCGGGTCAGCTCCATCAGCGATAGTCAGAGACTATCGGCCCCACAATTCTATAGTCAGAGACTGTCGGCCCCACAATTCTGCGTATGATTACATGCAATTGCGACGGGACCAACCTCGATAAAAAAAAACCGGCCCTCGAAAGAGCCGGTCTTGCTTGAGCTATGAACGCTCGGGGCCCGAGGGCCTCAAGAGTTATAGCACGATGACATTTGTTGCACTCGGGCCGCGATCGTTTTGCTCGACCTCAAACTCGACAGGTGTTTCGTCGGCGATGGTCTTGAATCCCGGCATATTCAATGCGCTGAAATGGAGAAAGACATCGTCGCCACCGTCATCGCGGGCGATGAAACCGTAGCCCTTGTCTTCGTTGAACCATTTGACGCGGCCAGTGATACGCTCAGACATAAGTCCTCTTCAGTTGTTCGATGAAACGTGGTGGCGGCTCCGTGGTGGGTTACCAACACGGGTGACCGCCGTTGATCCAGGAGTTCGCCATTCGAACTCCCTTGAACACCGATCGGCTCCAGATCTCTGGGGCCATACCCTATCGGCAAAGGGTCTCCGTTGCCGGAGTGATACAAACGACTCCTCCACCCTGTGCTTTTGGCACCTGACCGGCGATAACTCGCCAGCCTCAAATGGGTTCTGTCGTTTAGGTGACCATCCGTAGTCGCTCGGGGGGTAGAACACAAGTAAAATCTTGCGTATTCCCCGCACTCCAAACGACTTATCCCTTGGTCTGGGATTGCTCGTGAGGAGCACCGATTTTGTCGGTCGTCGCCTCCCGGCGATTGTGGGACACGTCAAAATCGAGGACCGAACGGGGGTCATCCTGTCGGAGGCGCCGCATAAAATCGTCGTCTTCGACCATCGACTCCTTTAGTTCGGGAAAGGTATAGCGCATCTCCCCGCTGGACCCGATAAGCCCCTGGGCCACGCCCATGGCCTCGAATTCCTGGAGGACGCGCTGACATTCGTCGAGCCTCAACTGAGAACCTAAGGCCAGCTTGGCGGCGGTCAATTGCCCGTCATTGATCGCCGCCATATGCAGGACATGGCGCTCGATGGACTTATTCATCTGGAAGGGCTGCTCCTGAGGATTTCGAAGCCCGAGAACTAAAAATAACAACGTCGGCATGGCGAGCATCACCGTCGCCATCAACACCCACAAGACTGCGCCGCCGGTGGCGATGGCGTGGATCAACAAGATCAAAAAGGGCACCGTCACAAAGCCAAATAAGCCGGCCATGGCGAGCAGCGCTTTTTTTCCACATCCGCGGGGCATGGGCGTCCTGGTCTCTCAACACTCAGAGGTCTCGAATCACTCTCTCGGCCCGGAAAAACCAAATTTCCGATTTCCGATTTCCGCTTTTTCCATTCCACGTCACCAATCATCACGCTTGGGGCTCTTCCTCAACTTCTTGATCTTCCCACGGTGACGTTTTTTGTCCAACCGCCGTCTTCTGGCGGCTCGACTGGGTTTTGTTCGCACCCGGCGCTTCTTCTTCTTCAATCCCCTGGCCACCTGCTCGGCCAAGCGCTTTCGGGCGATCTGACGGTTGCGGTGCTGGCTGCGCGAGTCGGCGCTGCTGACCTGGAGGACGCCCTCATCGGTGACGTTGTGCTTTAGCCTGTGGCGAACCCGGGCCTTCTCGTCTTCGTCGAGCACGGAGCTGTCGTCGATGGACCAGTGCAAGGTCACGGCGGTGCTCGCCTTATTGGCGTGCTGCCCTCCCGGCCCCCCGGAGCGGCTGGCCGTAAACCACAGCTCCCAGCCGGGGATGACCAGCCCTTTTCGAATTTGAAGATCCTCTTCGGCCACCTCAGATCCTTAGCTCATCAATCTCATAGCTCACTCATTGACGCCGCGCTGGGGCCCCTTCGGAGTTTTGAACGCGTGGTAGAGCATGGTCAATCCCACAAAGAGCACAAAGAGGATCAACCCGGCGGTGCCGAAGATACCGCTCGTGTCGGTGGGCGCCCCATAAGGGGAGTTGATCAACCACAACACGCAGGGCGTCGATAAGAGGAGAAATAAAAAGCCTCCCACCCCCAGAGCGACTCTGATCTTTTTGTCTGACGATTGATGCTCACTCATGGTCCTTACTTCCTCGTAGATACGGATCGGGCCGAGGCCGTCGGCATTCTTTTACCGACGCAACCGCCCTTCGTCTATAGACGGTAGTCAGATCACGGAGTTGGAAAATCAGATATCGGCCACGGCCACGGCCACGGCTTGGTCACCACAGCATGATCACCAATTCCCTTCCCAAGATCTCAAGCGGGATATGGGCGTGGCCGATCCAACCGTTGGCCGCAAAGGCGATAAGCCCCAGCCACAGACCAGATAGGAGCATGGCAAAGCCGATGACCCGCTCGGAGCGCAGGTGGCGCATAAAGCCGGGAAGCGAGCTGCCACAGGCGGCCAGGGCCAACACGGGGGTGGTCATGGCCACGAGGAGCAACATGATCATCGCCCCGTGAAAGACGCTGGCCGTCGAGGCGGCAATGCCCAGAATCCAGAACATCAAAACACAGGGCAAAAACCCCAAAATCAGGCCGAAGAGGGCCATCGACAAAAAGGGTGATTTCGGGCGAAACCGGCGCCCCAGGCCCAGCATCCAGCCCGTCCACCGGCCGGCGCCGTCGCCGGAGAACCGGTCGGGAAGGGTCAGGCCCGGCACCAGCTTGAACAGTGCTGCCGCCACGATCACAGCGGCGATGACCAACCCGCCGATGCGGGCCACGTCCTGAATCCAGACCTCGGCGACGGCCCCCACCGCCCCGGCAGCGGCGCCGAGGCCCATATAGACCAGGGCTCGCCCGCTCTGATAGGCCAGCACGCCGGCCACGGCGCGGCGTATTCGCCCTGTCGCCGTGGGCGCCCTGGACACTCCCATGGCCGTGGTCAGGCTGACCATGATGGGACCGCACATGCCGATGCAGTGGACGGTCACCCATAAGAGGCCGATGCCAAAGACTTGTGCGTAAAAAGGGGTCATACGGTCCAGATTCTCAGGGGTTGGGTGATCGAGATCATAGGTACCGGGGTATTTCGTTGCAAGTATTGGACCTGATTGGAGGGTCGGGGGGTCTATCGTCAGATCATCAGATCCCTCCTCGCAGGGGGAAGGGAAATGGGATATTTGCGCCAAACTCATTCCCGCAAATTTTGCGTCCACTGCTGTTTTTGCTGCACTTTTTTCGCCACCCTGCCCCCCAGAATGGCCGCGACATTTCGCCACGCCTCGATTTAACCGCCAAATATCAACGTTTCCAAGATTTCCCACCTCGGGTGGCACGGAACTTGTGTTAGGCCTTTCCCGCCGGCACGACCTCTGTGTTTTGCCGGGAAAAACTCTGTGATGATGGAACGACCGAGCCGCCCCAGGAGGAAACGGTGACGGATGTACGTGACGGGAGCGCCACAACGGCCCCCCCAGGAATGGAAGAAGTTCGCTACGACGACAAAACGGTTCGTCTCTTTGTACTGGCCACCCTCTTGTGGGGGATCGTGGGCATGCTGGTGGGGGTGGTCATCGCCCTGCAGCTGGTCTGGCCCGCCGCCAATCTCGGCGAGTACTTGACGTTTGGACGGCTTCGGCCGGTCCATACCAACGCCGTCATCTTTGCCTTTGCGGGCAACGCCATCTTCGCCGCCGTCTATTATTCGACGCAGCGGCTGGTCAAGGCGCGCATGGCAAGCGACCTGTTGAGCAAGCTCCATTTCTGGGGCTGGCAGGGCATTATCGCCGCGGCGGCCATCACTTTGCCGCTGGGCATGACCCAGACCAAAGAATACGCCGAGCTGGAGTGGCCCATCGCTCTGGCCATCGCCGTGGTGTGGGTGATCTTTGCCATCAACTTCTTCTGGACCCTTAAAATCCGCCGGGAAAAGCACCTCTACGTGGCCCTGTGGTTTTATATCGCCACCATCGTCACCGTGGCGATCCTCCATATCGTCAACAACCTGGTCATCCCGGTGGGGCTGTTTAAGAGCTACTCCATCTACGCCGGGGTCCACGACGCCATGATCCAGTGGTGGTACGGTCACAACGCGGTGGCCTTCGTGTTGACCACCCCCTTTCTGGGCCTGATGTATTATTTCTTGCCCAAGGCGGCCAACCGGCCGATCTTCAGCTATAAGCTGTCGATCGCCCACTTCTGGTCATTGGTCTTCATCTATATCTGGGCCGGCCCTCACCACCTCCACTATACGTCGCTTCCCGAATGGGCGTCGACGATGGGCATGGTCTTCTCGGTCATGCTCTGGATGCCCAGCTGGGGTGGTATGATCAACGGCCTGTTCACCCTGCGCGGGGCCTGGGACAAGGTGCGCCGCGATCCGGTCCTCAAATTCTTCGTGGTGGGCATCACCTTCTACGGCATGGCCACCTTCGAGGGGCCGATGATGTCGATAAAGATCGTCAACTCCCTGAGCCACTTTACGGATTGGACCATCGCCCACGTCCACAGCGCCGCCCTGGGCTGGAACGGGTTTATGACCTTCGGCATGATCTACTGGCTGGTGCCCAGACTCTGGAAGACCAAGCTCTGGAGTACGAAGCTGGCCAACGCCCACTTCTGGTTGGCCATGATCGGCATCTTGCTCTACATCGTGGCCATGTACAGCGCCGGGATCACCCAGGGCCTGATGTGGCGAGCCTTCGATGAGGAAGGTCGCCTGATGTACACCTTCATGGAGACCGTCACGGCCATCATGCCCATGTATTGGGTACGCGTGGTCGGCGGCAGCATCTACCTGATCTCGGTCCTCGTGGCCGCCTACAATATCTACCAGACCATCCGCCAATCCCGTCGGGAAAACGACGATCTGCCCGACCCGGTGGCTCTGGTTCCCATCCCCACCTGGCGAGACGACGACCGCGCCGAAGATGGCACGGTGGCCACCGTGGAAAAGAAGAAGCACGATGGCGGCCAGGCCAATATCGACGACATCCTCTTCGCCATCCAGGACAAGATCAAACACGGCGTTCACCGTCTGCTCGAGGGCTGGGCGCTGGTCTTTACCATCCTGACCACCATCGCCGTGCTCATCGGCTCGGTGATCAGCATCGTGCCCCTGCTGACCATGCCCGGCCAGGTGCCCGAGATCGAATCGGTCCAGCCCTATACGCCGCTGGAGCTGGAGGGACGGGATATCTATATCGCCGAGGGGTGCCATGTATGCCACTCCCAGATGGTGCGTCCCATGGTCGACGAGATCGAGCGCTACGGCGAGTATTCCAAGCCCGGTGAGGACGTCTACGAATACCCCTTCCTGTGGGGTTCGAAGCGCACCGGTCCCGATCTGGCGCGAGTGGGCGGCAAATACAACCACGAGTGGCACGCCCAGCACTTCCTCGATCCCGAGTTGACCAGCCCGGGCACCATCATGCCCGCCTATCCATGGCTGTTCGAAAAGGAACTGGACCTGAGCAGGACCAGTCGAAAGCTGGCTGCCATGCAGACCCTGGGCGTCCCCTACACCGATGAAGAGGTAGAAAACGCCGCCGAGCTCGCTCAGGCCCAGGCCGCCCAGGTGGCCCAGGAGTTGGGCATCCAGAACGCCGACTTCGCCGGCCTGGATAACAAACAGGTCATCGCTCTTATCGCCTATATGCAGCGATTGGGCATCGATATCCAACAAGATCAGGGAGACCGCTGATGCATAAAGACGTCATTGCCGGCGCTGAGCTGGGCTATTTGGCCCAGCTCAGCCTCATCCTCTTCGTCAGCGCTTTCGTCCTGATTATGCTCCGCGCCTTCTTCATGAATAAGGAGCGCACCGAGCATATGAAGGAGCTGCCCCTCGACGACGGGCAGCGAGAGCCGAGCGGTCACTAATTGCACGTTGCCTCATGGAGTAATTGGAAATGAGCGAGAGTAAACCAAAAGATCAGGGTTCGCCCTATCCGGACGTGGTCATCCAGGGCCACGATTACGACGGCATCCAGGAATACGACAACCCCATGCCCGCCTGGTGGCTGTGGATCTTCTACGCCACCATTGCCTGGTCGGTCTTCTACGTGGCCGCCCTGGGGATGGGCTGGATCGACGACTACGAAGCCCAGCTCGAAAGAGGTGAATTATATGTGGCCGAATTAAGGGCTTCCGGCGGCGAGGCGATGGCCGTAGAGGTCACCGAGGACTACCTGGCGGGGTTGCTCGAAGACCAGGATCAACTGAGCTCCGGTGAGCGAACCTATGCCACCCGCTGTGCTTCCTGCCACGGCATGGAGGGTGAAGGGGGCATCGGACCGGCCTTCAAGGCCGACCTGCGCGAATCAGAGCGCACCACCATAGAGCTCTACGAAGTGGTTCGCGACGGTATCCCCGCCGGTGGCATGCCCGCTCATGAGCCGATGATGAGCGCCCAGGATATGGCCGCCGTCACCGCATTTATCGAGACTCTTTAGGTTCCGACACCCATGACGAAACCGGTCATAGAATCTCCCGAAGAGGTGCTGAGCACTCTCGATCGGGAGGGCAACCGCAATTGGATCTACCCCACCCCCAGCCGGGGTCGCCTCTGGTGGGCCCGGCTGGGACTGGGGTGGGCGCTGATCGCCCTCTTTGTCGCCCTGCCCTGGATCGAAGTGGGTGGTCGGCCGGCGATTTACCTCGATATTTTGCGGCGGGAATTCACCTTCTTCGGCCTCACTCTGCATCCGACGGACACCATCTTATTGATGATCTTTTTGCTGATCATCATCCTCTGCGTCTTCTTCATCACCGCCCTCTTCGGACGTGTCTGGTGCGGCTGGGGGTGTCCGCAGACGGTGTATATGGAGTTTGTCTACCGACCCATCGAGCGGCTCATCGAGGGCAAGGAAAACCAACGGCGAAAGCGCGATAAAGGCCCCTGGAATTCTGACAAGGCCTGGCGAAAGTTGCTCAAATTTTCGATCTTTGTGGCCATCTCCATCTTTTTGGCCCACACCTTCGTGGCCTATTTCGCAGGCTGGGAGAATCTGCTGGAGTGGATGGGCCAGCCCCCCACCGAGCAGCCCGGCTATTTTATCGCCATGGCCCTGACCTCGGCGCTGATCCTCTTTGATTTCGGGTATTTTCGCGAGCAGATGTGCACCATCGCCTGTCCCTATGCCCGCTTCCAGTCGGTGCTTATGGACAAGGACTCCCTGATCGTCAGCTACGATCCCAATCGGGGAGAACAGCGGGCCACCTACCGGGAGCGAAAGAAGGGCCCCGACGTTTTGGAATTGGAAGGCGGTCAGGTGCGCTTTGGAGATTGCATCGACTGCGGGGCCTGCGTACGCACCTGCCCTACGGGGATCGACATTCGCGACGGGCTGCAGATGGAGTGCATCTCCTGCACTCAATGCATCGACGCCTGTGACGAGATCATGGTGGCCATCGACAAGCCCCGAGGGCTGATCCGATACACCTCGGAGAACGCCATCGATAAAGAGCCCACCAGGGTGGCCCGGCCCCGCCTGCTGCTGTACGGGGTGCTCCTCCTGGTATTGTCCACGGCGTTTGTCGCTCTTATAAGCAATCGCACGGCTCTGGAGGTCGACGTGCGCCGCGCCGCCGGCACCACCTACTCCACCACCGCCGACGGAGACGTGGCCAACCGCTTTTCGTTGCGCCTTCGCAATCGCACCGCCGACGACGCCACGGCCACCCTGAATATCATTGAGCCCCACGGTGCCTATCTTCGAGTGGTGGGCGACGAGCGCATCTCCCTGCCCTCGGGAGACCTCAAACGCACCGAGGCCTGGATCACCTTGCCCGCCGACGAGATGCCTGCCGGCGGGACCACCGCCTCCATCGAGATTGCGATGGACGACGAAATTATAAAAACCGTGGAGGTCCGCCTTCTGGGCCCCACAAACTCCGGGAGTAACCAATGATCCTTCGATCAGAATATATGTGGCCCGCCCTGGTCGTTGGCCTGCTGCTGTTTAATATCACGGCGAGCATGACCATCTTATATTTCGCCAACTCCGACGGAGGGCCGGAGATCATTCCCGATTATTACGAGCGATCCGTCAATTTTAACGACCAGATGCTCGCCACTGAGGCCTCGGCAAAGACGGGCTGGTCAGTCGAGGTGAGCCTTGGCGACGAATTCGGCGAGTTGATCGTCGTCGACGCCGACGGCCAACCCCTGGTCGACCTGGAGGGCACGATCACCTTTTATCGCCCCGAGCGCGCCCAGGCACAGGGCATGGCCAAACTCAGCGCCTCCTCACCGGGACATTATCGCTTCCAGAATATCGCCCATAAATCGGGCCTCTGGGATCTGGCCGTCGAGCTGCAGGGAACTGAGGGAGTCTATATCAACCGCTTCCGAAAGTCGGTTCATTGATGAGCTCCGGCAGCCACGAAAAATGCTCCCATTGCGAGCTGCAATTGAGCGACCGGATCGTGGTCCATGAAGAGGACGAGGATCTGCGCTTTTGTTGTGTCGGCTGCCGGGCGGTCTATGCCGCCCTCCACGAGGCGGGGTTAGATCAATTCTATGACCACCGCCAGAGCTGGTCCGCCGGTGAGGCCCGCCCCGTCGACGAAGATATTCTGGAGTCTGACGGCCCGGAACTATTGGACGCCCCGGACTTTTTGGCCGACCAATCCCGCCGACTCGGCGACGGCACCTGCAGCGTCGACCTGGTCCTGCAGGGCGCCCATTGCGCGGGCTGTGTCTGGCTCGTCGAGCGCATGCCCCATCACGTCGAGGGGGTCAGCGAGGCGCGGCTCGAGCTCTCCCGGGGGCGCCTGAACCTTCGCTGGGACCCGGAACAGATCCAATTATCCCAGGTCGACCGCTGGCTTCGCCGCTTCGGCTTTGAAATTCACCCCGTCTCCCAGCGCGCCGGGAGCCGGGGGGCGGCGGCCGAGCGGGCCATGCTGGTGCGCGTCGGCATCTGCTGGGCCGTGGCGGCGAACGTCATGCTCTTGACCATCGCCATCTACGCCGGACTGGACCGGGCCACCGATCCCGGCCTCTACGCCACCGTGTTGTGGTCCACCTTCGCCCTGAGCGCCGTCTCTCTGGTGGTGGGGGGCACCGTCTTTTTTCGGCGGGCCTGGGGAAGCCTCAAGGCCCGGCGCCCATCGATGGACGTGCCCATCTCGCTGGGAATCCTCGTGGGCTGGAGCCACTCGGCCTGGGCCACCATATCCGGCCATGGCGAGGTCTGGTTCGACTCGATCGTCATCCTCACCGCAGCATTGTTGACGGCGCGGTATCTACAGATCCGGGGCAACCGCCTGGCCGCCGACGCCGCCGACCGCCTGCTGTCGCTGCTCCCCAAGGTGGCGCGAAAGCTGGTCTACGACGAGGCGGGAAATGAATCGGTGCAGACAGTACGGGCCGACAAGCTGGTCCCCGGCGATCGGGTGCTGGTGCGCGCCGGCGACGTGGTCCCCGCCGACGGAAGGATCATCACCGGCGACAGCGACCTCTCACGGGCTGTGCTCACCGGCGAGAGCCGACCGGAGTCGGTGGGGCCCGGGGCGGTAGTGGAGGCGGGCACGACCAACCTGAGCAGCCCCCTGACGATCCTGGTCAGCGCCGTAGGCGCCCAGACCCGGATGGGCCAATTGATGGAGTGGCTCGACACGGGCACGCGCCGCCGGGCGCCGGTGGTCCAGATCGCCGATCGCCTGGGCGGAGCGTTCATCATCTTCGTCCTCGTCGCCGCCGTGGCCACCGCCGTGGCCTGGAGCTTCGTCGACCCCAGCCGGGCCGTGGCCAACGTGGTCGCCCTGCTGGTCATCGCCTGCCCCTGCGCCCTGGGCATGGCCACCCCCCTGGCCCTGACCGTGGGCATCGGCCAGGCCGCCCGCCGCGGGGTCCACGTCAAACACGACGACGTCATCGAAGCCCTGGAGAAAGTAACCGATATCGTCTTCGACAAAACGGGCACCCTCACCGAGGGACGCCCCGCCGTGGTCGACGCCATGGGCGATCTGAACCTGGCTGCCCGGGCCTGCGCCCTGGAGGAACAATCGAATCACCCCTTCGCCCACGCATTGCTTCGATGGGCCGAAGAGCTCGAAGACCACCGGCCAGTTGACCGGACCAAAGTCGAGGAAGTCGAGGAGATCGGCGGCGCCGGTATCCGCGGTATGGTCGACGGACAATCAGTGGCCATCGGTCGCCTCGATTGGTTTGACGCCGTCGACGAATCGATGGGGAACTGGGCCCAGGAGCGGGCCGAGCGAGGATTGACGCCCCTTGGCGTGGCCGTCGACGGACAGGTGCGCGCCGTCATCGCCGTCGGTGATAAATTGCGCCCCGAGACCCGCAAGATTATTCGTGATCTGGGACATAAAGGTATACGAGTACACCTGCTGTCCGGCGATCATCAGCGCGTGGTTCGCGCCGTGGGCGAGAGCCTCAACATCGAACGTTCTCGAACTCTGGGGGCCGTGGCCCCGGAGGATAAATTGGCCTATATCGAGTCCCTTCGAAGCGGCGGGAACGGCGGCAAAAAGGAGCGCATCGTCGCCATGGTCGGCGACGGGGTCAACGACGCCGCCGCCCTCCAGGCCGCCCATATCGGCATCGCCGTCCACGGCGGCGCCGAGGCCAGCCTGGCGGCGGCCGACGTCTTTTTGGTCCGCGCCGGCGTCGCACCGGTGGCCGAATTGCTCGACGGCTCGCACCGCATCATGGGCGTGGTCCGCCGCAACCTGACCGGCTCCGGCGCCTATAACCTCTTCGGCATCACCCTGGCCGCCCTGGGCTTTATCACGCCCCTTCTGGCCGCTATCCTGATGCCCGTCAGCTCTCTGGCCGTGGTCGCCTCCTCACTTCTCCAAAACTCCTTTAAGCGATGAACGTACTCTACATGCTCCTGCCACTGGCGCTGCTACTGGCCACCGCTGCGGTCCTCACCTTTGTGTGGGCCGTACGGCGCGGCCAATTCGACGATCTGGAGACGCCGGCGATCCGCATGCTCTTCGATGATGAGGAGTGATATCGACGCACAAGGTCTTTGCTCATTCCGCATTTTTGTTTTGGCGAACTCATTCGATCACCTCATCGCATCAGCCCTCTACCTCGCCGGCCTCCACCGCCTCGAATACTTTGCGCATAAGCGCTAACTGCGCCCCGGCCCGCCGGGTGAAGACGTCGTGATCTTCGGGGGCTTTGTCCTCGTCGTAGCCCATCTCGAAAACGGCGTGCAAAATTTTCGCCCCCTCCTCGACCTTGCCGGCGATGACCAGGCATTCGCCGAGGTTGACCAGGGAGTTGCGATCCGTCGGGTCGAGCTCGGCCGCTTTTTGGAGGCATTGCAACGCCTTGACCAGCCGATCCTGGCGGCGGTGGACCACGCCCAACAACCCCCACACCGGGCCCGCCTTGGGTCGCATCTTGACCAATTTCTCGAGTAATTCCTGGGACCGCTCCAGGCGACCGTCGGAGTAAAATTTGGTGGCCTGCTCCTGAATGGCCAGGGCGATGGCGTCCGGGGTGGCTTCCCAGGCCAACTCTTTGCTCGTCTTTTCGTCGTTTATATCGCTCATCTTCATCTCCACGTTTGAGTAATGCGCTGGCTGGCTTCTTTAGGACCTTCAATGGGGACTACGCTCGCACCTGGGCTCCCAGCATATCGCTGATATTGCTGGCGCCGGACATGGCGTGCATCTGCATGAGCAATTCCATGATCTCCCGGGCCACCTCGGCGTCGTGCTGGGCCATATCTACCATCCCCGCCGTGGTGGAGGCGGCGCTGTCGAAGAGGGAGGAGATCACGTCGCCCACGGCGTCGCCGCCACCGATGATGCTGGTCGCCGCTTCTGCGAGTTTACCCAACATGCTTTGGCCCAGATCGGACTCGATGATGGCCGTGCCCGTTTCGCGAATCATCGCCCCGTCCCGTTCGGCCTGAGCGATGGCGATCTGAGCGGCCAGCTCGGCGGCGGCCATCCCGGCTTGGCCGACGCTCTCGGCGGCGATACCCGCCTGCTCCAGGATCTGCTCCGGGTCGAGACCGATGATCGTCTCCGGGTTGGCGGCAAAGGCATTGATGATCTGAGCCAACGTCTCGTCGCCCTGGCCCAGGCTGCTGATGACAGCCTCCATGACCTGCGGGTCGATCCCACCTTCGAAGATCGATCCCAGAAGGTCGGCGTTTCCTCCGAGCATATCCATCATCCCCGAGGCGATGGATCCGAAGTCGCCGTCGCCAAAATTCTGGGCTAGGTCGATCGCTGTGCCCAGATGTTCGCCCAGCCCACCGGCGTCGCCCAGGGACAATAATCCGCCCAGCACGCCATCTCCGCCGAGGCCGCCGATAGCAAGGCCGGCGCCGCCGCCGAGGCCACCGGTGGCCACGGAGAGGGCAATTCCATCGAACGTATTATTGAACATGCCCACCTTATCGCTGGCGGCGCCCAAGAATTGTCCCACTCCTTCGGCGCCCACCGTATCAGCCAGGCCCCCCGTCCCAGACAAAAGTTGTTCCACTCCCCGATGGTGTTGCATTGTGGCAAAATCGATATTCGCCCCCACAAAGTCACCGGCCCAGTCCGGGAGCCCCATCCTATCCATCGCCCCGTTGGCGATCATACCGACGCTGCCCTCCCCCTTTAAAATATTCATGGCGTCGCTCAAGATCCCCGAGCCGATCTCCTTTACCGTACCCCATTCGAAGAGATCATCGCGAAAGAGGCCCGACGCCTGATTGGTCAAATCGCCGATGGCCTGCTGCCCGCCCTCCACGGCCGCTTTGGATGCGGCCCCGGTGGTCATATTCACCACTTCATTTACTGCCTGCGCCGCGTCATTTACGGCACTCATAAGATTATTGATGCTCATGGCAGCTCTCCTGATCGAGTTGTGAGTTTTTCGCCCGCCCACCACAACACGTCCCCTGACGGGTCCCTCCTACTTGTTGTCGACGATTTCAGGAGAATCTTTCGTATTTTCTCAAAATTTATTGTCACCAACGGTCCGATAAATACGGCCTGACCCTCGTATTTCGCGCTCTAGCGACTGCTCCAACTGCTGGAAAAGTGTCGCAAAAAACGATACGTTCAGGACCAACTTCAAAATAGACTCCCCCCTGCACAGACACTTTTAGGAGTGATAATGACCCGCTTTTTGATCCTCTTTGGTTGCCTTGCCATCGTCCTCTTCGCCGGCCCCATCGCCTGCGGAGAAGCGGACGACGACGGCATCACCGTCAACGACGGCAATGATTCAAATAACGATTCCAACAACACAAATAACGACAACAATACGAATAACGACAACGACGAAAACACAAACAACCCGAACAATGAGACCAACAACAAT
>SLJM01000469.1 GCA_007135085.1 Myxococcales bacterium | reverse complement strand
TGGAGAGTCGCGTTGATATGATAGCTCGTAACGGCGACGAAAGTTCGATCGAGGTGAATTGGGATTACGACGATGAAGGCCGGCTCGTCGAAGCTCTTCGATTGGCTGACGGGGCGATCACGGATCGAGTGAATTGGACCTTTGACCAGGACATGCTGGTAGGGATGGAACGCCGGGCAGAGGAGATCCTCGTCGAGCGCCATCAATGGAGTTTTGAAGGGGGATCGCTGTCGCAACGTCGAGTCCAGATTTCGCCCTACGGAGTTGGGGGCGATATATCGGAAGAGGGGATATGGAGAGGTCCGAACGTCTTCGACACCCATACGAGACGAATGTCGGGAGATGAGCTTCTCTACGGTTCAGGTCATCGAGGTTGGGCCGGGGCCAACGCTCATCTGCGCAAAAATGATGACGGCGATTGTCAGGAGCCGGCGGTGGCCCTGGGCCACGGCTATCCCCTCGATGAGGATGCCTACCACCTGGGCTTTGAAGGCGATGAAGAGGTGGCTCACGAGATGATGTATGCCTACTCTGACCGAGTCTTTCCCACATACGCTATGGGACCGGGCAATTGGTACGGACATCTCGGCGTCAGCTCCAGTTGGCCCATTGCCCAATATGGTTATAGGCCGGAGGTTGATGTGGCCGTCGACTACGACTCAAAGGGACGAATGATCGGTGAGGCGATGACCTATCGCCATCAGAATTGGGAAGGAGAAGGTCAGTGGTTTGACGTCGAGCGGCAGCGCCACTTCGACGATGGCGGCCTGGTGGCCGACACGATTGTGGTCAGCGATGACGACAGAAGCGCCGAGGCACAATTGCTCTTCCAGCGCGACGGTGAAGGTCGGCTGGTGGGCCGGCAGCGCCTGCGTGACGAACAATTGGTATCGGCCCAGCGGTGGGATCGAAATCCCGCCGGCGTGGTGACCTCCGTCGAGATCGACGGGGCCGTCGCGGAGGGCCATGGCGATGATGGAATATGGCAGTCAAACATCTCAGAACCTCCCCAGATGCTCCTGGAGCGCCAGAGCGAGCCACCGGAATTGGCGGCCATCTTCAGTCGAGGCTACGACATGGAGGGACGGATGATCACCGAGGAGACCCTCTCGTTTCACGAGGATATCGCCGGCAGTCACCGCTATATATTCTTTGGCGACCACGGTGTGATCGAGGAGTTCTTCCAACACGACGGGTATGAGATCCATCGTATCTGGGACTACGACACAGAGGGACGACTCGTGCGCCACGCCGTCGATCGCAGACGAGACGGCACGTTTGACGAGATCTCGCGCTACGAATACGACGAAGCGGGCCGGATCATCGAAGAGACCCACCAATATTCCGGTGGCAGCGTAGCTACAATCGAGCGTGAGTTTATCTGCGAATAACCCTGGCACACCGAGAAAAATTGGGCCGCAGAAGACGCGGATGACTAAGGGGGTGGCTCCTTTGTTCAACCCGGCTTCTGTGGCTAATTTTTTGGGAGGCTTTTCATCTGGGGCCAGACAATGAAAAATGAGGGGGGAGCGATCGAGTATCCTGGGCATGTGGACATTGTGGACGACAAGAAGGTCAAAAAATTGGTGACCGACGTAGAGCCCCCAGATCACGTGCGCCGTGTGGTGGGAGCGCTCATCGCGGTGGCCCTTCTGGCAACACTGATCGTATTGGCCCCCGTCGAGGAGTGGGTGATCCAATTCGTGGAATGGGTCGACGGCGCCGGGCCTGTAGGGCTGGCCGCCTTCGGGCTGTTCTATGTCTTTGGGGCGGTGGTCTTTGTGCCGGCCACCTTTTTGAGCCTGAGCGCCGGATTTTTATTCGGTCTGACCAACGGCCTGTTGCTGGTGGCATTATGTATCCCCCTGGGGGCGCTGATGACCTTCGTGGTGGGGCGCTATCTGGCCCGCGATATGGTGCAGACCAAGGTCCAGGACCTGCCGAAATTCCACGCCATGGAGCGGGCGATCTCCATGGAGGGGTTCAAGATGGCGTTTTTGACTCGCCTGGTGCCCATCTTGCCCTTTACGCTGCTCAATTATCTCTTCGGGGTCACCCGGGTGGGGACGCGGCGCTTCTTGCTGGCCACCACGCTGGGGATGATCCCCACGTCGGTGGCTTATGTATACGTGGGGGCCATGGCAGGTGATCTGAAGCGGGCGCTGGCCATGGGCGACTCGCCGGGGCCGGCCACCTTTTTGATGTGGACCGCCGGAGTGTTGGCGGTGGTGGTCATCGTCTGGCTCATTACCCGCCGCGCTCGCCAGGAATTGGAGTTTTTGATGCGCGACGAGCAGGGATCAGTCGGCGAGGAGGACGTCGAAGATAGTGGGGCCGAAGTCGTTTAGGGGATAGGGTACGTGGGGGGCTCCCTCCATCGTCCAGAATTGAACGGCGCCGCCGTCGACACAATTTTGCCAGGACTCGATGACCGTCTCGTCGCCTTCGATATTATAAGCCAGGTCGATTCGTCCCTCCATAACGGCCTCGGGATCGCATTCGTTCCAGTCCACCCAGCGCTCGACCACTTCCTGGGCCGAGGGCAGCCAATTATGGCCATCGTAGGGGACGATATCGTCGTCGGTGGCGTGGATATGGATGATCTCCACCGGGTGATCGGGATCGCAGGCCTGGGCGTCATTAAATGAAGCGCCGTTGAAGCTGACGATACCGCGGACCAGGTCGCCGCGCTCGCAGGCCATGCGATGCGACATAAAGCCCCCGTTGGACAGTCCCATAAAGAAGACTCGCTCCGGGTCGACGGCGTATTTTTCGACGGCCTCTTCGATGAGTCCCGTCAGATAGGCCACGTCATCGACCCCGGAATTTCCCCAATCACAGCACATCTCGGTGGCATTCCAGAATTGCTCACCATCGTTGTTGGTGGTGCCCTCGGGAGTCAAGATCACCACTCCCCGGGCGCGGGCCTCGGCGCCGGTCTCGAAGAAAGCCCGGGTCTGAAAGGCGTTGCTCCCGAATCCATGAAGTTGGATGAGCAGGGGATGGTTGCCCTCCACGTCGTAGTCGTCGGGGAATTCAGCGGTGACCGGCCGGTCGCCGCCGATGGGGCCGTCGTAGTCGCGAGGCTCACGGGGTTCTTCCGTATTCTGATTTTCCTCGTCGAGCTCGATGGGCTCACTGGCCGGCTCACCACAGGCGACGGCCAGGCACAGCGAAGAAAGAACACAGATGGTGATGAAAAATCGCGTCATTATGGCAATCCTTTCCAGGGCGTTGGCTTTGAGCATCATTACCAGCCACGGAGGATACCATGAGATAGGTGGTGGTTTCTAGATTTGGCTAAAGACCTCAGAGGTGGCGGATCACAGCGGTGAGAAAGACCAGAGCGAGGATCATCAGAATCGTTGTCCCCGAGCTTTGCGAGCTCTGAGAACAGCCTGAGATAGAGGGGGAGGAGTGGGGGTCGATATTGCCCGGTCCCTCAGCGGTATTGGACGTCGATAGATGGTTCTCGGAGGCCGGGGCGATACAGCGGCAAAGGCCCTCGTGGCCGTCGACAAAACTCTGGATGTCGTGGCCGTAATAGGCGCGCTCTGGTCCGTCTGGGCAGCCACAGATGGCCTCGCCATGACAGGCACGCGGGTGATGCTCCGAGGGTAATTGATCGAGGGTATCCCACGTATTGTCCACCTTACCGTCGCAGCTATCGTCGAGGCCGTTGCAGATCTCGGGCATCGGTTGGTGGAGTTGATGACAGACGACGTTTCCTGCGTCGTCGCAATCCAATACGCCGGGGGCGCAGCGACCCAGATTGCCGGTGTCACAGGGCAGTCCTTGCATGGGGCAGGGGTCGGGTTCGATGGTGGCCGTGCCGCTGGCCAGAGCCTCGCAATATTGATCGGCGACGGCGATCAAGGTGTTGGAGTCGTCGATGAATTCAAAGTCGCCGGCGCTCTCGGAAAGGGTCGTACAACCGGAGTGGTCACAGAATTGGAGTTCGTCGGTGGTGCCCACCATATGGCGCGGTAATTGGCGAATGCAGGCGAATTTCCCGAAGAGGTCGGTGGCCTGCCGTCCCGCTTGATCGCAGACATTGGGGTTGTTGCCAGTACCCGGTCCCTGACCGTGGAGGTGGCAGGTGATTTGAGGGAGGTTGTTGCCCGTGGATTCGAAGTCGAGAGCGCCGGTCTGCCAGGTGTCGCTGGCGTTGACGCAGCGGTAACGGCCGTTGGCAATATCGTCGCGCAGATATCCCTCCGGGTGCAGCGCCGTTTCGGCGCAGACGGCGATCTGCTGGTTTTCGTCGCGGGGATCGCAATCTGGCTTGTCGAAGGTATCACAACACTGTCCGGTGCCGCCGGCGGCGGCCAGAAGATGGGCGAAATCGACGGCGTCATCGTCGTGCAGCCGGGCCACCATGGCCCATACCAACATGGGCGGCACCTGGCTTGGGACACCGGCCGATACTTTACAGGCCGCCTGGAGTGAGCGCCGCACCTGGGCGCCGTTATTTTCCTCGTCGTCTTGGGGCATGGCGGAGATGACGGCCAACGTCAGGTGGGGATGGTCAAACCACTGGTCTTTCACATCACCGTTGGCAGAAGACAGGCCGGGGAAGGTCAGCTTCTGGAGGTCGAGGAGCCCGTCGGCTAAGGGGCGAATCTGTGGCTGACCACATAGGGTCGAGGTTTCATTGGAGGTCAAAAACTCGCCGACCGGGTCGGCGCCGTCTTCATGTGGTACCACCTGCAATTCGACGCCAGGCAGACAATCTGCGTCGCTATAGGTCGCCGCTCCGAATCGAAGGATATCACAATATTCATAGGAGTCGCCGGCCGGGCAGGGGCCGGCTTCCCAGAAATTGTCGAGCACCCATTGAGCGGCAGGGCCAAGGTTATTGGACTGGTTTCCACCGAGGACGTCAGCCTCGATGAGAAAGGTGGCGTTTGGCGCCCCCAGCGGGTTATCGGTCGCCGCTGCCAGCGAGGGGGCGGCAGCCAACAGAGCAAATAGGGTGATGGTGAGCCACAATTTGTGGAGCAATTTGTACATGATTTGTCCCCCCGGGGGGTGGTCGGTCAATTGAGAAAAATCAAAGTTCTTCGCCAGTGGCGATGGCAAATATTGCAAACCGAAAGGAGCGCTCCACCGGGTCCGACGGTCGAATCGCCAGGTGGGTGGAGTGGACGCCATCGTCGGGCGTAAAGCGCAATCGGTTCTGGAAGTCGTCGTCCATGGACCCTATTGCCAGGCAGCGCGAGGCCTGACAGCCATCGAAGGCAAAAAAGCCGTAAGAGCCCTGGCCTTGAGATTCGATGACCAGATCGTGGCCGGCGGGAATGTCCTCGACGGCCAGGAAGAGTTCGGGCCGGTCGTCGGCGATATTATCGAGGGTGCAGTCGGTCATCTCCGCGAGATGTCCGTTGTGGGTATAGCCGTTTCGGTGGCCCTCGATGAGGGTGGGCTCCTGGGCGGTGCCGGCAGAGAGGATCAGGGCCTGCTGGCAGTCGTCGCCGGCGCAGCGGTCTCCCTGGCAGGACTGGTCGGCGCAGTCATAGGCGCCCAGATGGTGGCCGTCGTAGCAAATCTGGGCCTGGCCTTCGTCGCAGCCGATATGACCCGGCGGCGAGCAGAGGGCTGGTTCGACCTGAAAGTGCAGAGATAATGGGTCGGGGGCACCGGCCACTACGGTCTCCACCAGATGGATCATTCCCTGGTCGTAGAACAGCTTCTGGCTGCGACCCAGGCGGCAGTGGGCGCTCTCGGCGCAGTGGTCGTCAAAGGGGCCGGTGGCCACGTCCTGGTGCGGCAGGTCGGTGACATAGGTCCATTCGATAAGCGATGGCTGGTCGAGGTCAAATTCGATGGCCGCCGCCGACAGCGGCTCGGCGTCGTCGGCCATGCAGGCCGGAGCAGGGCGATCCGTGGATTCCAGGGCAAGGGTGATCGTGCCCTGGTCGCCGTGGGAGAGTGTGCCAAGAGGCGATCCCTGTCGGCATTGGACGGACTGATCTGTATCGCCTGCATCATCGTAGCCGGCGTCGTCGTTGGACTGAGCATCATCAGAAGATGTGCCACTATCGCTCGAGGAGTTGTCGCCGCTGCCGGTGATGCTGCCGGTCGGAGTGGTCTCGGGCTCGCCACAGGCGCCGGAAAAAGCGACGAGTATCATCAATATGGTGGCAACCAAACCACGGAAGTACGGCCAGGTGCGGGCATACATAATTCCCCCATCGAATCAATCAGCGGTGATGGACAAACAGTAGGTGCAGATGTCCCGTGGACAATAAAAAACTAGGGACAATAAAAACTCTAGAGGTCGGCCTGAGGGACAGGCAGACCACTGGGGACGGCGTCCAGATTGAGGTCCCTGCGATCGATGGAGCTCGGGCTGGTCAGGGATTTTAAGAAGGCGATCAGGTCGTCGATCTGCTCGTCGTCCAGGTGGGGAACCTCATCGGCTCGGGTGGAGTAGGTGGCCTCTACGCGGGCCAGCTTTTCGGGATCGACGTGGACCTGCTCGTAAAAAACTCGCTCCAGGTGGGAGTCATCGAAATTCCACAGGCTGTCGATGGGGTCCATTTTATGACGCAGAACCCGCTCCAGGGTGGGATAGGCCCCGTTATGCATATAGGGGCCGGTGATCTCGACGTTTCGAAGGGGCGGGGTGCGGAAATGAAATTCCTGTGCCGGTCCGGCGTGGCTGCGGTGAGCGGCGCCGAGATCCATATTCATCAAGGAGTCTGGCCCGCGGGTCATGGGGGGGACGGCCAGGTTATAGAGCTTCTGATCCGTCATCAGCGTGCCCCCGTGGCAGGCGGCGCATTTGGCGTCGCCGTAGAAGAGATCGGCGCCGCGAAGCTGGGCCTCACTAAGAGCGTTGTCATCGCCTAAAAGAAAGCGATCCCAGGGGCTGTCATCAGGCGAAAATTCGGCGGTGATAAATGCGCTCAATGCATTTGCGGCGTGAACGAATTTGAGCTCCTCGGCGGGGACGTCGGGATAGATCTCGGTCAGGGCCTGGCGGTATTCGGCGACCTCGACGATGCGGCGAATCAGGCCCCGCCAGCTGCCCTCCAGATCGTGATCGGGGACCAGGGCCAGTTCATTTTCCTCGCCATAGATATCGACCGAGCCGTGGATGCCTCGTAGCTCGTCGCGGTCGAGGACGGGAAACATGACCTGGGCGGCCAGGATATTGTCGGCCTCCTCGGGCATGATTCGAAGATAGGTGCCCTCTACTTTGGAGTAGGAGATCTCGTGCATCACGATCCGCCCGTCGTCGAGCTGCTCCATGCGGCCGTCCCAGAATCTCACGCGAAGATCGTCGGTGCCGCGGTGAAAGAGTTCGATCGAATTTCGAGGCGTCAGCGCGAGCTGCGGCCCCGGCCGCTCTTCACCATAATCGTCGATCACCGAGCCCGTGCCGATGGACAGCGGCCGACCGTCGGAGGTGCCCTCGTCCATGAGGTGGCAGGAGGCGCAATTGGTGTCGCGGCTGCCGCTTAAAATGGGATCGAAAAATAGATTATGGCCCAACTCCACCAGCGCTTCGTCGATATCCTCCGGCGCCTCCACCGCTTCCACGCCCATGATGTCGAGGCGATGACGCAGGTCCTGGCGAAGGGCGTCGTAGTCGATCTCCTCGACGCCATCGTCCTGATTCTCAACCTGTTTCTCGTCGTCATCGACACAGGACGTGGCCAGGGCGACAACGATGATGAAGACGGTGAAGATGAGTTTGTGATGAGCCATCAGCACACTCGGTAAAGTCGCTCCGCACGGTGGTGGAGCCTGTAGATAAGGCGATTCCATAGACGAAGGTGATTGTACCTTTTTGTATTTTCAATTCGCAAGGAGGGGGATGGTGGCCACCACCCAAAAGAATATTTGAAACACGTTTAAAAATATCCCATGATGGTCAGTGGAGGTCCGAACGTGTTCGTTCTGCGGAAGACCCGAGCAACCCCGTCCTGGGGTGCCGACCGCGGCGGGCGACACATTCGGTCAGGAGAGGAACAACTGAAACCAACGGTAATGAGCGACGCCGGTGTTGTATCTGCGACGCCTCAGTTGATCCGAATTTTGACCGAAACCGAAGGACCGATGTCATGAAATGTCTAAAGAGATGGTGGACACCCGTAGTGGGTTCGACGTTAATCGCCGTTGTCGCCGCCTGTGGTGGCGATCCGACGGAAACAACCCAGGATCGGCCTGCGCCGCAGATTCACGCCTTTGACGGAGCACCGTCGTCGATTACGTCGGGCACAAACGTGCGCGGCAATAACGTGCAGGGCGAAGTCCTCTTGGAGTGGGATGTCGAAGGTGCAGCCTCGATCGCTCTCTTTGCCAACGGAGATCCCGTCGATTTAAGCGGTTGTGAGAGTGCCGACGATGGCGAAGATTGCCTGGCTGCCGGCTCGATCAGCCTCTCGCCAGATGAGCCGACGACCTACCGGCTGGATTCGGTCAACCACGAAGAGTTGAGCTGCGTCTTCAGAGATAGCGGCGAGGTCTCAAACCTCAGCGCCTGTGACTCGGCGATTGTGGATGTGGACGTGATGGCCCCGGCGTTATTGTCTTTCCACAGTGATACCGATCGCTTTGATCAGGATCACGAATTCGTCATCTCCTACGAGGTGGAGCATGCCCTTGAATTCGAGCTTGGGATTCTCGACGGCGATGATTTCGAGGCCTGTGAGGTCGACTCCTCGACGAGTCGATGTTCCATCGACGGCGATGATGCCGGCCAGTTGACCCTTCGCGATCTGGAGGAGGTGGAGTCCATCCTCTTGACCGGGTGGGCCTCAAACGGCGCCGACGACGGCCTCGGCGAGGTCGAGCTCGGTGACGTGACGCTCGAGTTGTCCGCTCTGGGCACGCCCATCGTTCGCGCCTTTGACGCCGATCCTTCCCATGTGGCTTTCGGCGGTTCCAGCGAATTCAGCTGGCACGTCGAAGATGCCAATTCAGTGGAGCTGACCTCCGATGCCGATGTGGTCATCGCCTCCGATCTTTCCGAATGTTTCGACGTCGACACCAATGGTGAAGGAGGCTGTGAGGTCCACTTCGCCGAGGAGGCCCCGGAGATGACGATTACCTTTACGTTGGTGGCCCACGGCGATGAAGGTAAGGAGTCGTCGCCGATGGAGATACCGGTCGTATTGGGCGCTGCACCTGAAATCGTCAGTTTCGACATCGACCCCGTTCAATTGCCGGAGACCGGCGGCGACGTCACGCTGTCCTGGGAGACGGTCAGCGAACCGAGTCGACTGATGATCATCGACGACGCCGACCCGGCCAATACTCTATTGGATACCGATGACGGTACGGGCATCGAATATTGTCAGTCCAGCGCCGACGAATGTGACTTCGAGGCCGATTCCTTCGTCGTCGCCGACGTGGAAGTAAATACCCAATTTACATTGGTCGTCAGCAGTCCTCTGGGCTCCGACTCGTCCAATATAAGCGTCACCATCGAGGGCGCGCCGGCGATTACGAGCCTGGAAGTCGACGGTCAGGACGTAGTCTTGGGGCCGGCCATGGTCGATGCGGCCAGCGCCGATCTGACCTGGACCACAGAGGAGACGGACTCCACGGAGTTGTTCCGAGCTGAGCGGCCCGACGACGGTTGCAGCTCCCCCGATCTGGACTGGGAAGAAGTAGAGGATTTTTCCGGTGAGGCCTCCGGCAGCGACCAGATAAGCGATCTGGACGTGATGCACCTATGCTTCAGACTTCGGGCGCTGGGCGAAGCCGATCAGAGTGCGTCTGCGATCTTCGAGGTGGTACGTCATCCCGAAATTGAGTCTTTTGACGCCGCTCCACAGACTCTGCAGACCGGCGATCAGTTGAACCTCGACTGGGTGGCTCCATTTGCCACGGAAGTGGAAATCTCGGTGTCACCGCAGGGGTCGGTGTCGGCCTCTGACCTCGGTGAATGTAGCGACGTCGACGAAAGCGATCACAGCGGTTCCTGCGAGGTCACTATTCAACCCGGATCGCCTGCCGGGGATGTCACCTTTAGCTTGATCGCTTATGGATTCGACGAGTCCGAGGTGGGACCGGAGCACACGGTGATCACCATCGGCTCTGCCCCGGAGGTGCTCTCCTTTGGGTCTAACCCCTCGACGGCGCCCACGGAGGTGGCCGATATCACCTTGAGTTGGTCGACCACCGACGGTGTCGAGGTGTCGATTTCCGACGACGATGGCGAGATCTTCTTTAGCGACGATGCTGCCGAAGTGGCTGGTGGTCAGCATATCGTCCAAGATCTAGACGCCACCACCACCTGGACGTTGGTCGTGTCGAACCAGTACGGCTCCGACTCTGCCAGCGCGACGACCTTCTTCGGGCCCGCAGTAGAGAGTTTGGAGGTCAACGGTGAAGATGCACTCGGCGGCGAAGCCACGGTATTGACGGGCGACGTCTTCTTCGAGTGGACCACGTCCAACGCCGATGAATCCGAATTGGAGCGCGCCGACATCCCTGGCGGGGACGACGGATGTGAGGACGCCGACGGCTGGGAACTCCTGGAGAGTTTCTCCACCGGCGACGGTGATTTCACCGAGGCCGATGTGGTGGAGAATGGCTGCTACCGCTTGAGCCTGAGCAACAACGCCGGCCAGTCCAGCGCTGTCACCTTCCTGGTCACCGAGGTGCCCTATCTGACCTCGATGACGACCAACGTCGATAGCATCGACGGTGAAAACGGCGGCACTGTGACCGTGGAGATGAGCTTTGTGGGAGTCAGCGATATTACCGTTCGGGCCTGGTACCGTGACGAAGACGGCAATGACGTCGACGATACGGTGATTTGCACTCAGAACAATCTCAACTCCGGTTCTCTCGATGCTTCCAATACGGATGAGGATACGGTGACCTGTACCCATACCATGGACGGGCCCTGCACCGGCCTGGGGTGTCTGGCCACTTCTGACGATCCCCACTCGGATACGGACTATATCGAGTACGAGGTAGAGTTCGCCGATCCGGAAGGAGACGGCGGCGTGGAGATCACCGACGAAGGTGAGAACGTCGGCGTCGATTGGTGAGTTGAGTGGGGGGCGGCGATCATGGTTGATCGCCGCTCCGCGCTGCCCGCTGCGATTGAGCGCAAAGACAGACGCAAAATCGGCCGAGAACAGAAAGGGAAAAAAAAGGGGAAGTAAGAGGGAGGGCGCGGACCGAGTAGTGGCGAGCAGATTTTGTGAATGTCGAAGGGCTCAACCGCAGGCATAGCCGGAGGCTACGTCGAGGATTGAGCGCAAAGACAGACGCACAATCGGCCGCCATTACGACGGGAGCGACCTCCCTCTTTCTTTCAAGAAAAAGTGAAGCGGAGCGTTTCGACTGTGAGCCCGTAGGGTCGTCGCCCGGGCTACGGCCTGGGGGGGAATGACGCCAGCCGTCGAAGCACTCCGCTTACCTTTTCTAGACTAGACGAAGTAAGACGATATGCCAAGGGAGATTATTCAAGTCTATTTTCGGAAGATTTCGTCATGCAGGGTTGGCACTGTCTTGATCGTCGCCTTCCTCGGCTTGAATGCGCCACAGCTCCGCGTAGCGACCACCACGGGCCAGCAATTCGTCGTGAGTTCCCTCTTCGATGATCTCACCATTTTGGAGGAAGATGATGCGGTCCGAGTCGGTGATGGTCGACAATCTATGGGCGATAGACAGCGTAGTCTGGTCTTCGGCCAGTCGTGCAAGAGCGGTCATGATCTCCTGTTCCGATTCGGAGTCCAGTGAGGAGGTGGCCTCGTCGAAGAGCAAGATCGGTGGCGCTTTCAAGATCACTCGGGCGATAGCCACTCGCTGTTTCTCACCGCCCGACAATTTCAATCCCCGCTCGCCGACGATCGTATCCCACCCCTGGGGCAGAGATTCTATAAATTCGGTGAGGTTGGCCATGCGGGCAGCTTCGTCGAGTTCTTGCTGCGAGGCATCCTGGCGGGCGTAGAGAATATTGGCGCGAAGGGTGTCGTTGAACAGCACCGTATCCTGGGGAACGACGCCGATGGCGTCGCGAAGGCTCTTCTGGGTGACCGTCGAGATATCCTGGCCGTCGATGGTGACCCGCCCCGAGGTGGGATCGTAGAAGCGAAAGAGGAGGCGGCCGATGGTGGATTTGCCGGCGCCGCTGGGGCCGACGAGGGCTACCTTATGACCCGGCGGGACCGTCAGATCGATGCCTTTGAGGATCGGTCGATCCTGGTCGTAGGCGAATCTTACGTCTTCAAAGCGAATCTCACCGCGTCGTACTTTCAGCGGTTGAGCATCTTTGACGTCGACGATCTCCGGGGGCTCTTCCAGGAGCGAGAACATGCGCTCCATATCGGCCATGGCGTGTTTGAGGATGCTGTAGACCGTGCCCAAAAAGCCAAGGGGGGCGAAGAGCTGGAGCAAAAAGGCGTTGATCGCCACCAGGTCGCCGATGGTCAGCTCGCCGTCGACCACGCCCTGGCCGGCCATGATGATGATCACCGTCACGCCGGCGGCGATGATGGCTCCCTGGGCGATATTGAGGACCGACAGGGAGTATTGGGTTTTGACCGCCGCGTCTTCCCATTTGATCAGTTCATCTTCATATCGGTCGATCTCGTATTCTTCGTTGGTGAAATATTTGACGGTCTCGAAGTTGAGGAGGCTGTCAACGGCACGAGAATTGGCCTTCGATTCCAGGGTGTTCTTCTCACGACGAATGGGCATGCGCCACTCGGTGAGCACCAGGGTGGCGATGACGTAGAGGGTGAAGGTGACGACCACGACCAGGACGTAGCGCACGTCGTATTCGGCAAATAAGATGATCGTCACCAGGGCGATCTCCACCAGAGTGGGGACGATATTGAAGAGCAGGTAGTTGAGCAGAGTGGCCAGACTGCGCGTACCCCGGCCCAGATCCTGGCTGATAGCGCCGGTCTGTCGCGTTAAGTGAAATCGAAGGGAGAGGCGATGAAGGTGGCGCAGGACGTCCACGGAGAGTTCGCGCATCATCGACTGGCGAACCCTGGAGAAGACGGCGGTCTGGAGTTCGCTAAAAAGGCTGCTCCCAAGGCGAAGCGCTCCGTAGAGCAGCAGCAATCCCAGGGGAAGCACTAATTCGACGACCAGCGTGCGGTCCAGGGCGTCGACGATGGAGCGCAACACCAGGGGCACCGTCACGGTGGCGACCTTGGCGGCCAGCAGGAGGAAGATGGCAAAGGCCACCCGCCAGCGATGACGCCACACCGAGGGAAAGAGTTGGAGGACAGAGCGCCAGCTCAAACGAAAATCTTCAGGTGGGACGGAGCGGCGGGCCATCAGTTTCCTATTTGAACGATCACCTCCGGGTCTGAATCACCCAGAGATTGATCCGAACCATTGAGCGATGAACGTACCTGGTTTTGTCGTGGGTCTCGAGTCGTGAGTCTTGAACTACACTACACCCTCCGCAGTTCGAGGGCGTCCAATACAAGACATTTATTGCAGGGTGCCGTTCAAGACCCATGACCCAGGACTCAGGATTCAGGACGGAAACTCCCGAGATTGGAGAATACTCAAATCAGCAGGAGTCCGTCCCAGAGAGATAGATCTCGATATTCGATCAGTCCGTCTTCGGCCGTCCACGCTCGACGAGCTCGTCGATAGCAGTTCCCGCGGGCAGGGTGCCGAACATCAGGCCTGCGTCGCCGTCGAGGCGGGAGGCGCAGAAGGCGTCGGCCAGGGCGTCGTTGCCGCCGTTGATGAGGACCGTTGCCTGCAGGGCCAGGGCGACTTTCTCGACGATTCGCCGCGAGCGAAGCTGAATCTGGCTCTGGTCGGAGAAGCTCTCTTTGAGATCGCCCACGAAGCGATCGAAGCGGGGGTCGGCCCCTTCGGCGGTGGCAAATTCTGCGAAGAGGGCGTCCAGAGTGCCCGGGTGTTTGGACATGGCTCGCAGGACGTCGAGACATTGCACGTTGCCCGAGCCCTCCCAGATGGCGTTGACCGGAGCCTCCCGGTAGAGCCTGGGAAGAATGGACTCTTCGATATAGCCGGCGCCGCCCAGACATTCCTGGGCTTCGTTGACCGTCAGAGGGGCGCGCTTGCAGACCCAATATTTGCCGGCAGCTGTGGCGATCCTGGCCAGCAGAGCCTCCTGTTCGTTGGAGTCGGCCGCCTCGTGAGCCCGTGCCATTCGCATCCCCAGGGCGATCGACGCTTCGGCCTCCAGCACCAGGTCGGCCAATACGTTTTTCATCAGCGGTTGATCGACCAGATAGTTGCCGAAGGCTTTTCGACCCGCGCAATAATGGATGGCCTGAACCACGGCCTGTCGGATCAGCGCCGCCGAGCCGATGATGCAGTCCAGCCGCGTTTCGCCGACCATTTGGATGATGGTGGCCACCCCGCGGCCTTCCTCGCCGACCATGACCGCTTTGGCGCCCAGATATTCGGCTTCCGAGGAGGCGTTGGAGCGGTTGCCCAGCTTATTTTTGAGGCGCTGGAGGTGGAAGCGGTTCTTTTCGCCGTCGGGAGTCCAACGGGGAAG
>SLJM01000062.1 GCA_007135085.1 Myxococcales bacterium | reverse complement strand
ACACCCTGGCCCTGCTCTACCTGGTCATGCACAACGGGCAAAACGGCGCCACCCGTGCCTGGAAGGGCTTCGACTGGGATACGATGGACCGGCTGCACCAGAAGGGGCTGATCTCCAACCCGAAAGGCAAGGCCCGATCTGTCGTCGTCTTCGAAGAAGGAGAGAAGCGGGCCGCCAAACTCTTCGAAGAATTTTTCGGTACCGACGCTGCCGATGATGATCAACGGGACAGACCAGACGAGGAGCCCATCGACCCTCTGGCCGGCCCTAGATTCGAGCGCACCTGGGATCCCGACGACCTTGAGCCCCTTAACGTCACTTCCCATGACCTCGACACATGCGAACTGGTAATGACGAGCAACGACTTCGGCTTCGGCGGATTCGAGGTCTACCTCGATCGAAAAGAGCGCACCATCCGAATCCTCGATAGAGAGCCCACCATGGACGAGGATACTCCCCCGGCCGAGTCCGACCCGGAATGGGTCCATGAAGCCTATGAGCTATTTTGCACCATCATAAAAGATAGCGAAGGCCGCTTTGAGATGCTCCCCAACGCCGACGCCTACACGGACAAGCGAGACATGTCCGACTTCGCCGCCTCCGTCTCCGATACCGAATTCGCCAACCGACTGGCCAACACCCTCCGCGGCCGAAAACCCTTCCGCCGCTTCCGCGACACCCTCGCCGAAGACCCCTCCCAATTCGAGCGCTGGCACGCCTTCAAAGACGCCCGCACCAAATGGCGCCTCGAAGCCTGGCTCGCCGAACACGGCTTCTACCCCGTCACCTCCGACGACACATAAGAGTCGAATACACCAGCGCACCTCGCCTCCGTTTCGCTCCTTCTTGCCAATCTTTTGGAGCTGATGGCACCCCTGCCATCTTTGGAGCTGATGGCGTCCCTGCCATCTCACTCCTCACAAACCTCCCCAACCTCCACGACGCTCCGCAACCGGAGCCGATCAGTGGTCACAACGACCAGGTCAAACGCCTCATCATCGAATAACCCCGCCAGCCCAGCCCCCACCGCGGCGAGTATCTCACCGTCCCGGAGCAAACCCGGCACATCGGCGTCGCCGTCGATCCACCGAAAGCGCTCGATAACAAGGTTACGCAACACTGATTTCATCACCCTCACTCCCCATCACCCTCATCTTCGTCATCTGTAGACTCGATGACGATTTCCCCGAGATATTCTCCGACGATAGGCCCATCTACCAGGTCGAAGACCATGTCGATCAGCTCCCAATCACACCAGGCATTGAAGGTCTTCCAATCTCGCTGCTTTGGCCACAACTTCGGTTCCGTGATCCACTGCGCCAACTCCTCGCTGAAAATTCTCTCACACTTCTGCCTGAAATATTCTTCGGCCTCTTTTTCATAATCGAAGTCTGGAATCAGATAGACATTCCGCGACTCCGTGACGTCGGCTGCCGAAATAGGTTCCACACCGAGGTCCCGATCGATTTGCTGAAGCCACTCCACCATCGGTCGTCCCGGTTGGACCACGATAGCCTGACGATTGAGATCTTTCATAAGTGGCTCGTCACGTTATAGAAATACTCGCGATAGTCAGAGACTATCGGCCCCACGATACCCCTTGGACCCAATGGCGTCCCTGCCATCTCACTCCTCACATACCTCCCCAACTTCCACCACGCTCTGCAACCGCAGTCGATCAGCGGTCGCCATTCGCACAGACAGATTCTGGCACCGTAGCCGCTCCAATGGTACCTTTACCCTTTGAACTCAAATAGGCCAAAACAGCTCTCTTGCCGAGAAGCTGAGACCGAGCGCTAAACCATGACGACCATCGCGATCACAGGCATCGGCGGATTCATCGGCCATCGAATGGCTGAGCGGGCCCTCGCAAAAGACTGGCAGGTCCGCGGTTTCGACATCGACCCAGACGGCGTCGAGCGGGCCAAAAAAATCGGCGCCGAAGCGACGGTCGGCGACCTTGGGGACCGGGACTTTTTACAAAAGGTCTTCGACGGTGCGGACATCGTCTTTCATACGGCGGCCATCGTCGACGAGAGCGGAGCCCGAGAGCTCTTCGAAGAGGTCAACGTCAGGGGCACGGAGAACATCTGCCGCGTAGCCCGCGACGCCAGGGTCCAGCGGCTGGTCCACCTATCGTCTGTGATGGTCTACGGCTTCGACTATCCCGACGACGTCGACGAGTCCGCCACCCTGTCGGTGCAGGAGAATATCTATTGCGCCACGAAGCAAAAGAGCGACCTCGTCGCACAGGAATTCCACGACACGGGCAACCTCGAGGTCATCGTCATCCGACCGGGCGACGTCTACGGCCCGGGCTCTCGCCCCTGGGTCCTACGCCCCCTCCAGATGATGGAGGCCGGCCTCTTCAACCTCCCCGACAAGGGGCGAGGGGTCATCAACCACGTCCACGTGGACAACCTCCTGGACGCAATCTTTCTGGCCCTCGAAAAAGACGCCGGCGGCACCGTCTTCAATATCACTGACGGGCTTGCCACCCCGGCTAGCCTATTCTTCCGCCACCACGCCGGCTGGCTCGGAAAAGACAAAATCTCAACCCTCCCCACGCCCCTCCTCAAAGGCTTCGCAACCGTGGCAGCTCCCCTCTGGAAGTTGACGGGAAATACTCCCCCGGCCACGGTGGACGCCATCAACTTCCTCCTGCGCCGAGGACGAATCTCCAACGCCAGAGCGCAGCGAGAACTGGGCTTTACCCCGGCCCTTTGCCTCGATGAGGGCATGTCTCATGTCGCCGCCGAACTACGTCGGCAGGGTCGCCTCGAGAGCTAATCGGACCCACGAGCCAAACAACGAGACCTAAAACCTGGCTACCACCGGACAATGGTCCGACACCATCTGCACATAAGCAGGGCACCTATCGCCGGGCTCACACCCCACGGTCTCACAGGCCCCGCCAGCCCCGATCGACGCCGCCCGCTCCGTCGACAATATATGGTCCAACCGGCTGCCGGAGCACGTAAACTCTCGCTCCCAATAGGCCGTGCATTCCAGCTCTCTCGATGACCACTCCAGCCCCGTCACCTGCGCAAAACTCTCGATATGAGCCCGGTCACCGGGCCCCGTCGAATTAAAATCCCCGACCATCACAACCCTGTCGCCACTATCCACCGCCGCCCGCACCACGGGCTCGATGGCCCGCATCTGCCGCCGCCGAATCGGCGCCCCATCGCCAAACGCCTTCAAATGCACCACGAAGACCCGCAGATACTCATCGCCCCCGGACTTCACCCGAAACCGAGCCTCCAGCGTCGCCCGCCCGCCCTCATAAATGGCTGTCTCTTCGTGGGTCCAGGCCTCCACCAACTCCAGCGATGACGAATCATACAACACCGCCACTCGCCGATAGACCCTCTCCTGCTCCACATGCACCACCTGCCACCGCTCCCCGAGATAGAGCGCCACATTGGCATCAAACACATCGGGCCTGGTGATCTCCTGAACCCCCACCACATCGACCCCCAGCGAATCGATCAACTCCATCGCCCCCGCCGCCTGCCCCTCACTCTTCGGATAATCCTGAATATTAAACGTCCCCACCGTCACCGACGCCGACCCCGAGACCAGCAACCACACCACGACCACCAAAATCACCGCCACCAGCAGCACCACAACCCACCACCGCCGAACCCAGATCGCCAAGAGTCTGGCCAATAGCCCGAGTATCGTAGTCGGTTGACGAGTCATCTTACGTCCCCTCCCTCAAGCCTGATGATGGAGATGTTTCATTTCATGCGCCTCACTCCCTCGTCGCCATCGCCATCCATTGACTAGATGACGATTTCGCCGAGATATTCTCGAACCTTCAGGTGAATAATTCCTCGTCGTACCAATGGATTTTCGATATTCCTTTCCCATTTCGAAGCCGATCGAAAATCCGTTCCATGCCCAATCCGTAGATGTCTATGCTTGATGTCGTGCGTT
>SLJM01000358.1 GCA_007135085.1 Myxococcales bacterium | reverse complement strand
GTGGCATAACCAAAAACGATCGAAAACATGCCGCACCGCCTCGAAGGTTCAACCTACCCCTCCGACCGCTCGCAAACAGCGCTCGCGCCCACCTCCCCCGGTCCGGGGAGGGTCAGGAGTGCTACCCCACTTCAGGGTTTGCAACGACTTCGGTACCGGACCTTCGAGGGCCTGTGCGGTGGGTAGCACTACTGATGCTCCCCACTCTGTCACCGAACCCGGTTCTTCCAATACCCTGGCTTTCGTCGCTGATGTGCGATCGCGAGTATTACTAAAGCGTCCGGTTCAATCAGATAGACGATATTATAGGGGAAGCGACGTAGAAGAGTACGACGGACCTCGTCGATATAAGGAGCGCCTTGATTGGGAGCACCTTTTAGGGATTCAACTTTCTCTTCGACTTCAATGAGAAATTCAGCGCCGAGACCTGATGACTGTCCTTCGTAAAATTCGACGGCCTGCAAAAACTCCTCGCGAGCGGGGACCAGGAACCGAACTTTCATCGATCGAGTCGATCTTTAGCGGCCTCAAAAACATCTTCCCAACCCTCCGTCTCGGCCTCGCCGGCGCGATAGGCCAAAAGCCGCTGGCGAACTTCGAGTTCCCATGCTTCCTCGACTTCGTCTTGTTCGTCTAAACTCTCGATCAGAAACTTTGCCAGTCGAGCTCGAGCAGCTCGCGGAAGAGCCAGGACGGCGGCTTCTAACTCTTCAAGTGGAGATGATGACATAATCGCCTCGAAGGAAAGGGTACTTACCAGAGGAAGTATAAGGCCCGTTGGATGGGAGTTCCAGATTCGCATCAGGTAGGTCACGAAGAAACCCGAGCCCTGGGCACAAACGATACGTGTCTTGTGCCATCATCGTCTTCGACAGCGATATGACTCGGATGGTCCGCCAATCGACCCGGCCGGTTCCCCTCCCCGCCAACCACCGCGGTCCGATGACTCGTGGGATGTTTTCTCACCCTTCAGGGGGAGATACCGAACGAGCGAAGCGAGTGAGGGAGAGGGGGCCGGTGGCATAACCAAAAACGATCGAAACCCTCCCGAACCACCCCGATGATTCAATCTACCCCTCCGAGCGCTCGCAAACTGCGCTCGCGCCCACCTCCCCCGGTCCGGAGAGAGTCAGGGGTCAGCGTTTACTCAGGCTCCTCTTCTTCGTCTCGAACCGCCCGAAGCGTGGGCAGGCGTGCCCGGTCTTTTTCGCGCGATGACCCTTCCTTTAGCTCGACATATTTTCTCAAACTCAGCACGTCGAACCGAATCTCATCGGGCGCAAACTCCACGGCGAAGGACTGAAGGTCTTCGTAGGTCATCCCCTCTTCGATCGCCCCCCGAATATCGAGGGGACCGTATTTGGTGTTCAAGAGTTGATGACCAGTCGACCTGAGGTGATCTGCCCCGGGGGTGAGCCGTTGCTCTCCCTTGCCACGATAGAACGCCTCCAGTCGAGCCAACGCCTGGAGCAGGCGTTCGACGTTTTGATCGTCGCGCTTGTGAACGATATCAAGATCAAAGGTCATGATCGGGGGCGCCCTGAAAGACGGCCGACAGAGCTCCGACGACGATAAACTCCACCTCTTCCTCGACGAGAACCCGCAAAATTTCCAGAAAATCAGGAGTACTGGCGCCCATCTCGCACCTTCTCTACGGAAGCAATATAGCGCTCGACGGTCCGCAATCTCTCCAGTGGTGTCAGCCCGCGAAACCAGCGAATAAGCGTCCGGTCAACACCGTCATCGTTGACCGCGGCGTCGGGCCGGCGAGTCTCTCGCGCTTCCTTTTCGCTCATCTCGTCTTCGCTCATCACAGACTCCTGCTCAATCGCCGTCCGGGGCTCTGTAGAAGATGGGCAGACCGGGCGGTGATGTCTACGCGCGCCGGTGGTTTGCAATGGTTCGGTACCAGATCATTGCCCACCACCGCGCTTAAACGAAGCCTCCCCCCAAATTGTAGTTTGGCGACCTAACTAGACGATGGTTGGTCAACCACCGTGATCGACGAAGAAAGAACGACCCCGATTTCTGAGTCGTCTTCGAAGATCGAGGCTTTTCGGCATGGCGAGCGATGATCAGACCCGGCCGGTACCCCTCCCCAAAACCCACCGCGGTCCGATGACTCGTGGGATGTTTTCTCACCCTTCAGGGGGAGATACCGAATGAGCGAAGCGAGTGAGGGAGAGGGGGCCGGTGGCATAACCAAAAGCGATCGAAACCCTCCCGAACCACCTCGATGATTCAATCTACCCCTCCGGCCGCTCGCAAACCGCGCTCGCGCCCACCTCCCCCGGTCCGGGGAGGGTCAGGAGTGTCTCCCAACTTTCGTGGTCTGCAATGGTTCGGTACCGGACCGTCGAGAGCCCACGCGGTGGGTAGCACTACTGATGCTCCCCACAAGTGAAGCGCCGTGGGGAGCTGTCGACCGCGCTGTTTGCGGTCGACTGAGGGGTCGCCCCAACCATCGAGATGATTCGGTGGCTTCTACGCCAGACGCCATTGCCCGGCATCGGCGTGCCAAACGCATTGGTCGACCGACGCGTCGAGTACGGGGTTGAGAAACGCCTGGCACAATTCGAAAAGTGCGCTCACATCCGGCCACTCAAGCCCATCGATCCTCGCCTCGAGCGCATCCTTAAAGGCTCTCGGGTTTGCATAGGTGCGGCTCATCATCAACACCTGTCCTGTAGTCTTGCGATGAGTTCCCACTCAAAATCATCGGCAACCATCCTTCTTTCTTTCGCTTCGTCGACAGCCTGACGAAGAAGTTCCGGTTCGAGTCCGGCTGCTGCTACGTCGACGATCGTCTGGGCCGGTCTCGTGATCGGAACGACGTCGTACCACTCCTGGCTGTCCTCCGGGATATCTGCAAAATGGAGTTCGAGCCACTCCGGTATCTTGCGCCGCACGCGCCGACAACTTTCGGGTAGCGTCATATGCACCTTCTTCGGAAGCACATCCGACAGGTTGTGGATCGCCAGCGCCGTCTCGTGGCTGATGATTCCCTGCTCTCTGGACCAGAGATATGCCACCACTAGCTGCTCATCTTCCTCGATGGGATATTGCTTCATCCGATAGATGCCGCGCAGCACCCTTTCGAGTCTCCCAGCCTTCTCATGATGGTGCAGCAGTTGGTTACTCACCTCCACCTGGTAGGTAGCCACGTAGCCCTTCTGGTACTTCGCCACCTCAGTCAACTTGTCGAGTTCTTCGGTCATAGTTCCACACCAAACCGCTTTATTCTAACAACACAAGCACGACAACTCCTAAAGCGTGACTTTAGTTACCCACAGACATATCGTCAAACAATAAAGCCACCTTGCTTGCACCTGCTAATTGTCGCTCGCCGAACACAACCAAGCAACTCCCCTAGAGAGTCCCCAAGATCCGCCTGACAACGACGAAGCCTCCCCCCAAATTGTAGTTTGGCGACCTGAATAGACGATCGTTGGTCAACCACCGTGATCGACGAAGTGAGAACAACCCCGATTTCTGAGTGATATTCGAAGATCGAGGTTTTTCGGCAGGGCGAGCGATGATCAGACCCGGCCGGTTCCCCTCCCCGCCAACCACCGAGGTCCGATGACTCGTGGGATGTTTTCTCACCCTTCAGGGGGAGATACCGAACGAGCGAAGCGAGTGAGGGAGAGGGGGCCGGTGGCATAACCAAAAGCGATCGAAAACAAGCCGAACCACCTCGAAGGTTCAATCTACCCCTCCGACCGCTCGCAAACAGCGCTCGCGCCCACCTCCCCCGGTCCGGGGAGGGTCAGGAGTGTCTCCCAACTTTTGTGGTCTGCGATGGTCCGATACCGAGCCGTCGAGAGCCCGCCCGGTGGGGAGCTGTCGACCGCGCCGTTGGCGGTCGACTGAGGGGTCGCCCCAACCATCGAGATGATTCGGTCCCGGATCATTGCCCACCACCTAGAAGATACCGGATTCCTCGCCGCGAGAGCCGCGGTGCTTCGATATCAAAACTATTCTTGTCGCTCCATATAGAACAAAAACGTTCCCAGAATATCCTGGTCCTCAATCTGAGACAGCGCCAGCGGCTCGCCTTCCTGCCAGACATCGGGTCTGGCGATGACGCCCGCGAGACCAACATTGCTGAGGTGTGCCACCATCAGATAGGCCCCTGCAGAGCTATCGATGAGGAACCACATCGTCTCCCGATGGGGATTCCATCCGTAGCTCTCCCTATCTATCCCCTGGTCTCCATTGAGCGCGCCGAATTCTTCACAGCTCAACTCCTCGGGGACGACGTCGCCGAAATCATCGCCGTCGGTAAACGTCAACAGACAATCTGACAGCTTCGTAAAGGCGCCGTCGCGCGCCGCGAAACCGACAGCGCCGCCTACGAAATGATCCGTGGGGCGAGGGTTAAATACGGGCTTAAAGCCGTCATTCGGCTCGAACCAGAACCCCAGAAACGTGAGATCTGCCAGCTGTTGTGTCAGCTCGGTGATCGACAACGCCACCGCCTGAGAGTCCCACAGCCCCTGGAGCCAGGCGACGGGCAGCACGGGATCTGCGCCTTGCAAGGAGGTGCAAAGCTGCGCCGAAGAAGTGCAGCTCGGGGGGTAGAGTCGCACAGAGAATCGAAAACCTTCCTCCTCGTCGCCTCCTCTCACGGGGAAGACGTACTGCTCCCCTTCCCACTCCACCTCGAGGGCGCCGAAGATCTCCTCCTCGTCGTTGACCAGAACCAGCTGCGCCGAATCGCTTCCATCCACGCCGAGCACGGCCCCGCTGAACTCACCCGGGACGGCGCCGGAGATGTCTTCGCCGTCAGAATTCAGGTCGCGACAGCTCTGGCCTGACCACACGCAGCCGGCCAGCTCCAGACAATGAGCACCACTTTGCTGGTCGTGGCAATATTCCACGGCAGCCTCGTCGTACTCGTTTAGCGATTCCTCGTTTCCGGCATCGTTGCCGCCACAGGCCAGGAGGAAGACATATAGCAGGGCAACCGGGGACCAGCGTAGATTGTGCAGGGTAGGCGGCATCATTTATTTCTCGCTGACAAATTGTCGATCATGCTTTCTGATCACGAGCTCAGGGGCCAGGATATATCCATCTTCGGTGGTCACGATTGCATCGCCGAGACCACTCTGGCGCAGCGTGCGTATCGCCCAATATACCCGCCGCGCAGCCTGCTCAGGAGCGATTTCTTGGCCGGGCCAGCCAACGTCGAATAATTCGTAGACGTCACTGCCGGTGGGTTCGCCTCCGTGCAATTTGACCAGATGCTCGAGGATGAGACGCAGCGACTTTCTCCTTCGCAAGTCTACCCTCTCTTGCCCGGGACACTCAAACCACTGGCAATCAGCTCCGAGCTCGAGATCGGGCCGCACTTCCTGGGCTGGGTCTTTCGCTGAGACCGAAGAAAACTCGGAATGCAGGAAGAGTCGGACCAGCATACGAGCGTGAAGTGACGAGTCGAGGACCGACCGGGGATGATCAGGGGCCCGAAATCGCTGGCGCAGCTGCGCCAACACTTCCCGGGAAGGCTCGTCGCTCGAGCGGGCGCCGAACCTCTCACAGAGAGCCGACAAGATCGCCACCCCGGCGGCGGGACAGTCCACTTTCCCCGGGGAAATTCTCCCTCGTGCCCCTTTTAATAATTCCCGTCCATCCTCTCCGAGCAGGCACCTGGCCAACGCCATGGTGGCCTCGCTCAGGCCGGCCCATCGCCCTTCGTCTAGATCGCCGGCGGTGAAAAGTTCTCGAGCCTGTTCAGCCTTTGTCAACGCCGGGCAGGGTTGCATCTGCCACAGGTCGAGCCAGCTTAGACATAGGGTCAGCCCCGCTCTGTCTGATGGGTTCCCCAGTTCTTCGGCGAGCTGGCGTGCCTGCTCCAGGTGGTGTCGTGCTCGCGTATCTCTTCCCGATTCAAACTCGAGGACAGCCAGACCAAAGAGGACCACTCCTTCATAGGGTCGGCTTCCTACGGCGCGGTGGTACCGAAGGGCCTGCCGATAATGTTGGCGCGCCTGGGGGAACTGCTCCAGACGATGATGAGCAGCCCCAAGATTTCCCAGCAGTATCGCTTCGAAGCTGCGATTGCCCATTCGGCGGTGCGTCTGCAGCGCCTCCTCATACGACGCGATCGCTTCCTCCAGCTCGCCAGTCGCATAGGCCACATCGCCAGAGCCCTGCCAACTGAGCCCGATCATTCGCTCATCGCCCATCAGCTGTGCAATCTTCAGCGTCTGTTCATTGAGACGCTTCTGCTCGCCGGGATTACCCAGATAGAAATGCACGTAGGCGAGGCGACGCAACAACCTGTACTCCCGTCTCAGGTCTTTCCCCTCCGAGAAGGTCTGCAACCGTTCGACACAGTCTCGCGCGCGCTCGTTTTCACCGACATCGACCCAACATCCCGCTTGATAGCCCAGGGCCTGTCTCTTCAGCTCCGAGTCCTGTTGGTTTGCCAACAAATCGCTCAGCGCCTCGATGGCCGCGTTCGGCGCCCCGGTCACCCGGAGAAGCTCCGCGTGGCGAATGGACCACCACCTTCGGTTCGCGCCGTCTTCGGGGCATCGCGCCAATGCCTCCTTTAGATCCGCCGCGGCGGCCTGTAAGTCGCCGGCCGCCCACAGCGCCTCGGCGCGTCGACTCAAGATCCGCGCCTGCCAGAGGGGATCGGCTTTATCCGCGACCTCCAGGGCGGCGTCCAGCAAGCGGCGATGGACTTCCGGGGGACCGACGAGGCTATAGAGCGCATCCAATGTCAGCGCCAGTTGCAGTGCTGCACCATCGGATTCTTCGCGGGCAAAGGACCATGCATCCTCGAGATTCTTTCTGTCGCGACGCAATTGTTGGAGCCATTCACTTCCCCGCGGCCCATTGAGCCGGGGCATCTGCCGGGTCCAATAATCAGCAAAATATTGAGCATGTCGACGCCGCACAGCTTCGGTCAGCGGCACTTGCTCCAGCACATAGGCTCGCACGGTTTCGTAGAAGACGAAGCGATATCCCCTGGTTTCGTCGTAGTCTCGGGCGACCGTGAGAAGCGACTTTTCCCGAAGGTCCTCGACGACGTCTATCACCCACTGATCTTCGCCGTCGAGTTGAACCACCCCTTCGGCGGCTCTCAGATCGAACCCACCGGAGAACACCGCCAGCTGGGACAAGGTCTGGCGCTCGCTGTCGCTGAGCATCTCCCAGGAAAGCCCTATGGCTTCTTTGAGTGTCATCGTTCGATTCGACTGGCCATGATTCCGAGAACGCAGGAGGCGAAACCGCTCATCCATCCGTTGCAAAAACTCCGCCGGGCTCACCGTCGAGATTCGACTCGCCGCCAATTCAATGGCCAGCGGCAGGCCGTCGAGTCGAGTCACCAATTCGGACAAGATGCCGTCGACCTCGGGAGTTCGCGCCAGCGCGGCTCGTATCTCTTTTGCGCGAAGAATATAGAGAAGTACCGCTTCCTCTGTGTTGAGCGGCTGCAACTCCAGGCGTCGCTCGTCCCTTGTCCTCAGGGCCTGCCGCGAAGTGACCAAGAGTGTGGCCTCTGGACAGCGCTCTCTCCAGGGATCGATAAATAGCGAAGGTTGCTGAGCGAGGCGGTCGAAATTATCCAAGATGACCAGACACCGTCCCCTGCTCTCGACGGCGCTGAGGATCTGCCCCACGCTACCGCCTTCGGCTCCCGGACCGGCTTCCACAGACATCCCGATGGCCGCCGCGATCTGCTGCCAGGCGTCGTCGCTCGACTTTGCCCCGGCGAGCTCGACCAGATGGGATTCGTCGTAATCCTTTTGCGAATTCCTCCAGAACTCCCAGGCCAACCTCGACTTTCCGCTCCCCGGCGGCCCCGTAATGGTAACCAACCGAGAAAGCTCGAGAGCTTCGCCCAGATCGAGCAGTTCTTGCCCGCGACCGACGAAGCCATTCGCTGTTGAACCCTCCCCGCGATGACCTGTGTTGCGACTGACATCTTTCATCCCACCGAGTGTACAGGGTTTGCTCGCAGCCGTGCAATATCTGGTCGATGGCAAGACTACGCCCCGGCTTTGAGGCCGGGGCGTAGTCTGCTCATCCTTATTGCCAGGACCACTTACCGATGCCATAGGATGGCATGCCGTCGGTCTGCTTCATATGACCGACAACCCACAGGGTCTGTTCGTAAACCGACAGGGACAGGGGGATGTCGTCCGTGCCGTCACCGAGACCGCGCCAGGCGTCGCCATCCCAGAGAGCGATGAGGTTTGGAGTAGCCTCGTCGGAATCATCTTGCGCCTCTGACATGCCGAAGACGGGCTGTTCTCCATAATCTTTGAAGAGGCCCGTGACGAAGACGTAGTCACCCACGGTCTCCACGGTCCACACCATCGTATTATAGCCCTCCCATGGATGGACGAAACCACCGTCGAAGTCATGCCAGATCTGGCCGTCCCACAGACCGACGCTGTTAACCTCCACGCCATCGGCGTACTCGAAACGCCCCACGGCGACGAGACCGCTGTCGGAGACGCTGAGTCCAAGCACAGGGGCATCCAACTCGCCTGCCGGCGTGGTCCATTCGGAGCCATCCCAGAGGGCCAGATTCTGCGCCTCCAGGCTACCGGCTTCCTCGAAACGTCCGCCAACCCACAGGTCGCCCTCTTCGGTGAAAGCCATGTCCATGACCATCTCCATGCTCTCCGTGACCGGCCCGCTCTCACCGACGCCGTCGCCCAATGGCTGCCAGGCATCTCCGTCCCAACGTGCCACACGATTCTTCGGCACACAGCAGCCGACCGTGGTGAAGCTGCCGCCGATATAGGCCTCGCCAGTGATGGGGTGAAACGCCACGACCCGCACGTAATCATCGGGCATATGTCCCACGGCTTCCCACTCCTGACCATTCCAGCGCGCCACCCCTGCGTTGCCACCGAGATGTGGCGCGGAGAAGACTCCCACCGCCCAGACCTCGCCAGCCGGTGAGACCGCCAGGTCCGTGACCATCCCGGGCAGTCCCGAGCCCATCGCTTCATAGGTTTCGCCGTCAAAGCGAGCCACGTTGACTGCCGGGATCTCACCGACGGTATGGAATTGGCCTCCCACGTACAGAATGCCCTCCTCGTCGACCGCGGAGGCTTCTACCACACCGGCGATACCAAGGTAGTTGTCGCGAAGGTCTCGCAGGGCTCGCCAGCCCGTGCCATCCCATTCGATGATATGGCTCGACGTGGTCGACCCGGCCCCGGAGAACACCCCGACTACGACCATTCCCTCATCGGTCAACACGATATCGTGAACGCCCCCCATGCCGGCGCCGACGACGATGCCCGCCGTGCTGACTCCATCGTAGGAATGCCAGATCTGGCCGTCGTAACGGGCGAGGCGGCCAGCCCACGTCTCGTCCCCGTCGACATGGCTGAAACTTCCACCGACGACGATCGAACCATCTTGGAGTCGCTTCAAAGAGCGTACGATCGTGAGGTCGCCGCCGGTCACTCCGTTGCCGAGCAACTGCCACTCGCTGCCGTTCCATTCCACCACTCCGTTGCCCATTCCGTTGAGGAGATCGTCGGGATCATCGTAAACGCCGAGCATCCCGCCCACGATCAATTCTCCCTCGGTGTTATCGGTGATGGCATAGATCGCACCGTTCGGCATATCGATCCCCTGAATCAGGTCGCCGTAGGGCAGCCAGTCTTGCTGCTGGTCGTCCCAACAGGCCACGTTCGCAGACGTCTCGCCAACAGCGAAGAAGTACCCGCCCATGCAGAGGCCATGAGCCGTCGCTTCGACTGCATTGACCGGTCCGTTTACGGTCGTATCGCCCTTCTGGCTCCAGGCAACACCGTCCCATACTGCGACGTTGGCGGCGTCAACCTCGTCGATATGGGTGAAGGACCCCGCCGCCAATAGTTGCCCGTTGGAGAGCACCATCAGACGATTGACCTGGCTCATATCCCCGTCGGCCTCGCCGATCAGGACCCACTCCTCCTGGGGCTCATCCCAGCGATAGATCAAACTGGGCTGCATCACCGTCGTAGTCTGGTCGCTCCGTCCGGCGGCGTAGAGTGTATCCGTGCTCTCGTCATAGGCCAGCGCCGCGACGGGCATATCAATCCCCTCGCCAATCGACTTCCACTGACCCCCTTCCCAGTACACGATATTGTCGGCCGCGGTCCCGCCGGCGTGCTCGAAGTTGCCGGCGGCGACGAGTCCCGAGTTGGTCAAGACGACGGCAAGCCCCCGCGAATCGTAGCTCCCGCCCAGTCCGGGAACCACGTACCCGCCATCCCACGCCCCTTCGATGGGATCGCCTATATACTCTTCCTCGTCCTCTTCGTCTTCCTGGTCTTCCTCGTCTTCCTCGTCCTCTTCGTCTTCCTCGTCCTCTTCGTCTTCCTCGTCCTCTTCGTCTTCGTCGTCCTCCTCATCGTCGTTGATGCCCGAGTTTTCGCCGTTCTCTTCCTCGGTCTGATTGGTTTCCTCCTGGTCGAGTGGATCGCCATCTTCTGCACCGCAGGCCGACATAGTGAACGCCAGCAAAGCGACTAAGATACATTTTTTCATCGTCATGCTCCTCAGAGTGGAGTGTCCGTCAATCAAGTAGGAGTTCTTCTCCCAACTCCACCGTGACAGCCCCACGCCGCACCTCTCAATGCAGAGCATGTGAGAGCTTTAGAGTGTCCCCCTCTCTAACGGCGACGACGCCGCCAACTTCGATGCTCTTGATGAAGACGCGGTGTGATTCGATGACCCAATAGACCATGGCCGGTTTGCAGTCATCCCTTCGTCGATCATCGAGATGGTGGGGTCTACCCCGACCACCGCTCGCAAACCACGCTCGCGGCCATCGTCTCACAAGCCAAGCGCAGTGGGGAGATGTCGATCGAGCCAACAACGTTCAACGATCCTCGCTTCGATATTTACTGGTCACGGCGCTGAGCAACAAGATGGCGAGTCCGATGCCCATAAATAGCGCCATTCGCCACAATGGGTCCACCGCATCGAGATCGAAGATCAGTAGTTTGGTCGCCGTGGCGACGACGGTGGCCAGCCCCATCAGTTGAATCAGGCGGTGCTCCGTGAGCATGCCGTAGACCAGCATGGCCAGGGCGATAGACCCCCAAACAGAGGTGGAGATTATCTCGCTATGAGTCAAATCCTGCAGTTGGTGAACGATAATCCAGAGCACGGCGGCCAGGCTCGTCCAATAGTGAGACCATTGGATGGTGCGTGCCTCGAAGGTGCGTCCCACGATGAAGATACCCGCCGCGGTCAGGATCAATTGGAGTCCCAGGGGATTCAAAAAGGGTAATCCCTCGATGGATTGAAACCTCAGGACCAGGCTCCAGATGGCGAGTGCTCCCATCGCGACGAGTCCGACGATCCGTGTTGGGCCCCTGTCGGATTTCGAAAAAAAGTTGGCGCTCACTCCGATGACCAGCAAGATCAGAGCGTAAAAATTGATCTCCAAGAGGAGGGCTACAGCCAGGGCCGCCAGGCCGAGTGAGGTGACCAACAGCGCGTGACGAGCCCTCTTCCTTTTGGAGTTGATGATATGGGTGAACCCGTAGGTCAGCACCGAAAAAGCTGCGATGAAGCCCACAAGCGCGGCACTCCGGGGCTCAAATAATTCATGGACCAAGATGACCGCCACAAGGGCCGACATCAGCGTATGCAGGGCCTCAAATTCGCCAAATTTTCGACCGTGAAAGCGGGGCGATATGGCGAGTACGATCAGCATAGCGACTGCCAAAACTGCTATGGAGGCGACGATGAGGCTCATATCGAGAATTGCCGCGTCGGCGGCGAGTTCTATCTGTGCCACGAGGAACACCGCCCAGGCGCCGGCGGAGGTGGTGAGCAATACGGAGCGCCACCCACGAAGAAGGTAGATCGTCAGCAATCCCAGACCGGCGATTGTGGCATAGATCGCCAATAAAACGGGCCCGGTCTCTACGTCATATAGCGCAAAGGGAGTGGCAAAGGCGCCGATGGCCGCGAGGCTTCCGAGCACGGCGTAGTCCTGCCGGATGGCCAGCAGACACCCGGCGACGGTGACGCCCTGCATCAATACGAAGGCCACGGGAAAGGAGATAAACCCGTAGAAGGCATGGGCCGTGTAGATCACCCCGTAAAATGTGGCGATGCCACCACCGCTCAAGACCGCCGAGAGGTGGCGCTTCGACTCCCGAAGCCAGGCGCCCGTGGCCAACAGCGCGGCGCCGATACCAGTACCGACGAGCACCCGCGCAAATTCAGTGAGCCACCCCTGGTCATAGGAGTATTTCAGAAAGAAGACCACGCCTATTAAGAGCAGCCCGATCCCGACCTTGTCGATCCAATCGCGGACGCTGACCTCCCCGCCATCGTCCAACTCCTCCCCGGACTCAGCACCTTTTGCTTCGCCGCCCAAAAGCCCTTTGCGAGGCGGCTTTTCTCGCAGATCTCTTAGCTCATCTTGGAGCCTCGAGACCTGCTCCTCTAGCTGGTCCACCCGCTGCCGGAGCGATGATTCTTCCTCTGACATTCATGACTCCAATCGATGTCCCAATCAACCCCTCCCACCGGTCGCTTCGCTCAGCAGAAGTCGACCTCAATATCCCGGTCCGTGACCTGATAGGTTTTGACAACGACCCCGCCCTCGCGCTCATAACGCAATTCGATGAGCTCGTCGGAGACGACCCGAAGATAGATCTCTTCTCCGTCCAGGGAACCCGCCGCGTCCAACGTCGCGATCAAAGAGGCCACGGCGCCAATCACGTTTTTCTTATTCACCATCATATTCGCTCCTATCCAGTCGGGTTCGCCCGGTTAAGGGCGCTGGAGTACGGGCACTCCGGGCTTAGAGTCCAATCTCTCCGGTTTTATGGCTCGAGCCTGTGCGCCCTCACCGATTACCCGATTAGAGAAGCAAGGATCAGGCCAATTGACCTGGCCGGTCTCCCTCCCCGAAAAATCACGGTGGTGCGATGAGTCGGCCGGACCGCCTCGATGGGTTTTGTTCGTCACCCTGGTTTTTTTTCGCCTTTGAAAAGATGATGTCGAAATTCCGAACCACCGACCGCAAGTAGACGATTCGTTCCACTGCTCAGGAGGAATCAATGGAGATCGAAATTCGACCGGCCCTGGCACAAGAAGCGGCGCCGCTGGCGGCATTGATGAATATGGCCGGCGAGGGAATCCCCCTCTATCTGTGGACGCGGATGGCCGAGCCTGGACAGGATCCCATGGACGTGGGAGCCGGCCGGGTACGCCGTGACCAGGGCGGTTTCAGCTACCGAAACACCTTCGTCGCTGAGGTAGACGAAGCGATGGGCGGGATGTTGCTCAGCTACCGACTCGATGACCCCTATGAAGTGGGATCCCTCGATGAGTACCCGGAGGTGGTACGGCCACTGGTCGAGCTGGAGGCGATGGCGCCCGGCTCCTGGTATATCAACGCCGTGGCGGTCTCTCCCGATTTCCGTCGGCGGGGGGTCGGCACGGCGCTGATGAACTACGCTGAAGAGTTAGCCCGAGATGCCGGCACCACCGAGATAAGCCTCATCGTCGCCGACGAGAACCGCGGCGCCGTCGATCTCTACCAGAAACTGGGCTTTCAACGGCGAGGTTCGCGCCCGGTCGTCGGCTTTCCCGGATTTGCGCACGCCGGCAACTGGAGCCTGCTGGTCAAATCCATGGACTGACCCCGAATGCGGTGCATCCTCCGTCGGCAGCCCGGCCCGAAAACCAGCTCGGCTCAATGTGTCGTGGGATATATTCTCCCGACGGGGGACAGGGGGCGGTGGCATCACCAGAAGTGATCGATTACAAGCCGAACCACCTCGATCGTTGGGTAACGGGTCATCGCGAACCTCTCCATCACATCGAAGCCCCCAAACTGCCGTAGCGCAGGCGCGACCACCGCGACTAAACGAAGCCTCCCCGCAAATTGTTGTTTGGCCACGCAAATAGGCGGTGGTTGGTGAATCCAAGGTGATCGAAAATACGGGGATAACCGAGATCTTGAGTCAACTTCGATGATCGAGGTTTTTCGCCGAGCCATCGTGTAATCAGGGTGATGCCACCATCGTCTATTGGAGAGCCAAAAGACATTTTACGGGGAAGTGAGATCGACCGTAGCCGGTTTGCAGTCACCCCTTCGCCGATCATCTCGATGGTTCAGTCTACCCCTCCGACCGCTCGTATAAACTACATACTCGCGCCCACCTCCCCACGGCGCTTCGCTTGTGGGGAGGATCAGTAGTGCGACCCAACTGTGGGGGTTGCGATGGTTCGGTACCGGACCTTGGGAGGTTTGCGCGGTGGGGAGCACTACTGACGCTCCCCACAAGCTGAAAGCGTAGTGGGGAGCTGTCGACCGCGTTGTTTGCGGGAGACTGAGGGGTCGGCCGGGCGATCGTGATGATTCAACGAAGGGACGGCCGGTCCCCCACTCCAAAAACCACCGAGGTCCGATGACTCGTGGGATGTTTTCTCTCCCTTCAGCCCACTCGATACGAATCAACTCACGACCGCTTAAAACATAGCGGAATCGGTATTTGGCGACTCGATGTTCGCGGCCTCGTGCGGGTCAGGTCGGCCTGCAAAGATCGAGTGAAGTGGAT
>SLJM01000227.1 GCA_007135085.1 Myxococcales bacterium | reverse complement strand
TCTCTGGTCCACAGGCCATCCCTGGCCTGGCTGTAGGCCTTTGATTCTCTGGTCCACAGGCCATCCCTGGCCTGGCTGTAGGCCTTTGATTCTCTGGTCCACAGGCCATCCCTGGCCTGGCCGTTGGCCCCGCGCAATAAGTACTGCCGATCGGCTTAAATTATGCCACCATCGTCTATTTCAGATGCCTGAACGGCGGCACAAATGGCCATTTACGGGGGTGTTTTTTTCAGCCTGGTAGGTTTGCCCCGGGTTCGAAATAAACGTGATTTAGATCACTCCAAAACCCTGCAACGACTGGATAAGCCCCACCAATAAGAGGAGCGTCGCCGCCGTCACCTGGATCCGCTCTTTTGACTCCGTCCATAGCACGGCCCCTGCCACGGCGATGGCCACCCCGAACACAAGGGGCAGCGACACAACGCCACTTTCGACCCGCAAGATATCGAATACGGCCAGCGCCTGCAGGCCGCTCGCCACCACGGCCACCACGGGAAAGAGGCGTGACTTGGCCCGAAAGAGCAACACCAGCGCTGCCACGGCAGCGACGACGATCAACAAGACACCGAGGGACATAATATTCTCCAGATAATAAGCCCGACCCACGCACCAATCACTATTGCTTCGTGGCTAATCTGCGTTCTCGTCTTTCTCTGCGTCCTCTTCCCGGCGCACGTAGACCACGCCGCGGTCGCCGTCGACGGTAATCATATCACCCGTCTCTAACACGTCCGTGGCGTGTTTGGCGTTGACCACGGTGGGGATGCCGTATTCGCGGGCGACGATGCAGGAGTGGCTCAGCGGACCACCCAGGTTCATGACCACTCCGGCGGCGGTCAGGAAGAGGGGTGTCCAGCCCACGTCGGTATAGGGGGCGACCAGGATTTCGCCGGGCTGGATGGTGGCCGACGAGCTGTTGGGATCGAGGATGACCCGGGCTCGGCCGGTGACACGGCCGGGGCTTCCGGGCAGGCCGGGGATCTCGAGATAGGCCTCTTTGCCGTCGCCGCCCTCATGGTGGAGGTGGCGGGGGGCGTCGGAGGCGGCGATCATCTCGGCACCGCGCAATAAAAAGGTATCCGGCGGATCCGGCTGCTCTCGGAAATGGTCGTAGACGGCGCGCCGGGTCAACACATGCAGCTTGAATCGCTCGGCCAACTCCGGGGCCTCGAGCCACTCTTCGATCTCGCGGCGAGTCAAAAAGAAGACGTCATCCGCTTCCTTGATATGGCCCTCGGCGCTTAAGCGTCGGCCGCATTCCAAAAAGAAATGCCGGTAGACGTCCAGGGAGTCCACCACTCGGTCACGCATATATTCGCGGCGCCTGGCGTTGGAGCGCGTAAAGGCGAGCACCGCCTTGACCACCATGATCGCTCCCCCGGGGATGAGGCTGTTGAGCGCCTGGTGGGCGGCCTTTCGGTTGCGCTTTTTGTCTCGCTCCACCTCCAGGGAGCTCGGCAGATGAGGAGCCTCCACGAAGGACTGCATCACCTCGAATAAAAAGGTCATATCCTCTCGCCACCGAGGGGTGGCCAATTCGGCCTCCCGAGGGGCGCGATGCCCGTAATTTTTGCGAAATTCATCGAGGGCGGCCAAAAACTGGGCCACATCTTCGTGCTCTCCGGCCTCCTGGAGGGCCTCCAGGGCCTTGTCCGGAGCCTGGGAGGTGACGATGCGGCGAAGCCTCAAGGAGCGGCGCACCATACGCCCCAGCTCCAACAGGGCCAGGCCTGGCTCGGCGCTCTTGACGTCGAGATCGCTAAAGAGCTCCTGCTCGTGGCGAGCGGCCTCCTCACCGCCGACGAACCGCAATAATTCGGCGGTCACCACATAGCTCATCAAAAAATTGGAGCTCGTGGCCAGCATGATGAGCCCCGTCCGATCGAAGAGGTCGTCCAGGTGCTCCAGATCGGCGGCCAGCCCGTTGAAGTCCAGGTCTCTCAGATCGCGATCGAAATACTCCTCGACCTTTCCCGTAAAGATCTTGCCCCACAGCGGGGCCAGCAGGGGCATCGATAATTGAGCGGCCATGACCCGGGGGATCGTAAAGGGCAGGCGCTTTAAAAAGCCCCTCTTCGAGCGCTTCTCGTAGATATCGCGCACCAGGTCCACCCCACCGCCGCCGGCCATGGAGAAGAGACGCTCCGGCTTAAAGAGTGGCTGACCGCTGGCGATGCTCATAAATTGGGTCAGGTTCAAATAGATGCGCCCCCGCACGGAGCGGACCAGCTCGCAATCGTCGGGCACGGTCAGCCCCAGTGTTCCGAAGGCCTGCTCGAAGCCGCGGCGACTAAAATCGGCGATGATGCTCCACGTCAGGGGCGTGGCCACCCCGGGCAGGGCTTCGCCGACGTTGGCGTTGGTCCACACCGTATCGGGCACCTGCTCCGAGCCCTCGGCGGTGATCGGCCGGGCCTGCAATAAGAAGAGCCGCGGCCGGTGCGGCTGATCGGGGGCAAAGGCGTAGGCCCATTCCACATCCCGGGCGCCGCCCATCGCCCCTTCCACCCCTCGGGCGATGGTGGCCAGTTGCTGTTGTTGATCTTCGGCCAACAACCCCTCGGCCTTATCGGCCACGTGGCGACGCACATAACCGGAGCGCTTGTCCAGATAATAGGTGTCGCCCTGACGGCCGGCGACCACTGATTCGCCAAGGCCTCGCGCCGAGGTGACCACCACCTCCGAGGCATCTCCTGTGATGGGGTTCATCGTAAATAGAACACCGGCCACCACGGGATCGAGCATGGCCTGGATGAGCACAGCCGTGGGCTCGACCCTCAAACGCACGCTCCCCCGGGCATGATATAGAAGGCGATCCATCGACAGGTGGCTGGCCCAGACCCGGCGCAGGGCTTCGACGACGTCGTCAAACCCCTCCACGTCGAGCACGGTCAGAGCCTGTCCGGCATAACTCCGGGCGCTCAGATCCTCGGCGATGGCCGACGAACGCACCGCCCATCGGTCGGCGCCCACATACTCCATCTGAGCCCGCAATTCGGTGAGCAGCGACTCCGGCAGATCCACCTCCAGGAGTCGACGGCGCAGGCTCTCCAGGTCGTCGCTTTCGCGGGCCAATTCGCTCACCAGCTCGTCGAAGGCCTCGGTGGTCACACAAAACCCGGGAGGCACGTCGAATCCGGCGCTCATCAACTCCCCGAGACCGGCCGCTTTGCTGCCGAAGAGCCGGCTGCTCACCCCCGCTTCCAGGCGATGGGTCCAGGGCCCACCGGACCGCCCCGCGGCCGGTCGAGTATAGCGCACGATCGGCGGGCGTTCATCGGACCTGCTCATATACCCACTCCGCATAAGATCGAGCCACTTCGGCGCTGTCCAGGGCGATGATCTCCGGCACGTCGTACGAATGGTATTCGCTCAACTTTTCGGCCAACTTCGAGAAGCGCTCCTCTGTGGTTTTGATCAGCAGTGTCGCCTCCTCATCGTCGCATAGCTCGCCATCCCAGCGATAAAAACTCCGCACCCCGCCGATGATATTGACGCAGGCGGCCAACTTCTCCTCCACCAGTCGCCGCGCCAGCGTCGGCGCCTCGTCGGGGGTGCAATTGCAGAGGACGACGCGAATCATTTTAACTCCTCTTCGGCCACAAAACCCTCGATATCGTCAGTGGTTCCTGCCAGATAATGCATCACCAGATGGTCGACGATAGCCCGCGGTTCTTTTTCCTCGAGCGTATCGTGGACGATTCGCTCCACGATGACCCGCTCCACCATCCCCACCGTCATGGTCGCCAGGATTCGAAAGTCCATCTCCGCGATCAGCCCCCGCCGGTGGAGGATGCGGTTAAAATCGGTGAGCATTGCCAGCAGCGTCTCATAGGCGTGGCGAATCAGGGTGTTGAACTCCGGGGCCACCGCCAGGCTCTCGCGAAAGAAGATGGCCGTGATCTTGCGATTGTCCAGAAAGACCTCGGTCAACGACATGCCCACCCGGGTCAACTCTCGCTGCAGAACCCGCCGCGAATCGATCTCACCGGGGTCCCAGTTGGCCACGGTGGTCACGACGAGCTCCAAAAAGTCACTGAGCAACTCGCCGAAGAGCTGCTGCTTGCCCTCGAAATAGAGGTAGAACGTGCCCTGGGCCACGCCCACGCGCTCCACGATCTGCGATACCTTGGCGGCGTGGTAGCCGTGCTCGAAGAAGACCTCGATGGCCGCCTGCTTCATGGCGTCGCGGCGCTTGTCGCGCTTTGATTTTCGACGCTGCTCTTTGGTGGTCATAATAAATTCTCGTGGCTGCTAATGACTGAAGCGATCAGCATCTTTCCGATTTCCGATTTCCGATCTCCGATTAATTTTCTTTATTTATCATTCTTTTCCGGCCCGATGAATGCTGTTCATATCTTCGGCTCGACGGGGAACCTGGAATTTAAAATTTGAATCGGAAATCGGAAATCGGGGAGTTGAGCGACCCTCTACTATTGCCCGAAGATCTCGGAGGCGATGCGCTCCAGCGAGCCGTCATTGGGCGCCGCCTCGAGTCCCAGAAGATAGGTCATCAGCGAGTATAGATCGACGATGTGGAGGGTATCCGTTGTGTGGCCCGCTGGAAAGTTCGGTCCATGGGCCACGAAGAAGCCGTGCATCTCGGCATATTCCGGGTCATAGCCGTGGCCCCCGGGGCGCAGGCCGTTTTCCTCAAAATAGGTCCGGCTGGTCAGGGTATATGGGAGGTCGGCGACGACCAGAATCTCCGGCGTCCGTTCGTGATCGCGAATACGATAGCGGTCGGGAATTTCGTCGCGGCGATAGACCGCAAAATTATCCTCCGCTTCCTTGAGTTGCTCGTAGACCAGAGCCGCTTTGCCCGGCCGCGGCGCGAGCATGGCCACCGGCGTCCAGGCGATGACGTGGACATCACGCAGGTCGATAATATCGTCCAAGAAGACCACCTTCTCCTCGTCTAACTGGGCCATCCCGTGGTCGGAGAAGATGAGGATATTGATGTCCGGCCACAGCCCTCCCCGCTCCAGATCCTCGATCAGACGTCCCAGTTGTCGGTCCACGCCCTCCATGGCGCTCGTGACCTGCTGGGAATAGGGCCCGTGACTATGCCCGGCCCCGTCGGGGCTGGCGAAATAGAGGGTGGCGAAGTCGACGCCGTCGTTGACCAACCAACGCAAGACCTGATCGGTGCGATCGCTGTGACGAATCCGGGAGTCATATTCCACCCAATTCGTAGGCCGCACCCCTTTGATGGGCGCCTCGGACCCCACCCAGAAAAAGGTCGACGTCGTCAGTCCCTGCTTCTCGGCGCTCACCCAGATCGGCTCGCCGCCCCACCAATTGGGATCTTGTTGAGCGTCGGAGTTGGTCATAGAAAACCGCTCGTCCCGCTCGGCGTCGTAAACCGTATTTGCCAGAATGCCGTGGTTTTCCGGATATAATCCGGTGACCGCGCTATAGAGGTTGGGAAATGTATGAGAGGGAAAGACGGGCTTTAGGGACCTCGCCCACACCCCTTCTTCGATGAGCTTGTCCAGATTGGGGGTCTCCCCGTAATCACCCTCGATATAGGTTGGCTTGACCCCGTCGACACCGATGATCAACAGGGGATAGCGCTCATCCTCATCGAGCTCCTCGAGTTGCCATCCCTTATCCTCTTCCTGCTGCTCCTGCTGCCCCGACGAGCACCCCACCCCGATGAAGAGGAACGCCACAAAGAAAACCATCAAAATTTTTGAATTCTTCATAACTTCCTAACTTCGTCTACGCATCGTAATAATCCCTATACCAATCCACGAATGCAGCGATTCCGTCGGCCAGAGGCGTGTCGGGCTTAAAATCGACGTCGTCGATCAGGTCCTGCACGTCGGCGTAGGTCTCTTTGACGTCGCCGGGCTGCATATCCATAAAATTCTTCTCTGCTTTTTGGCCCAGGCAATCCTCGAGGGAGCCGATCATATCCATGAGCTCTACGGGGTTATTATTACCGATATTATAGATGCGATAGGGCGCATAGCTGGTGCCCGGATCGGGGTTGTCTCCAGACCAGGCCGGGTTGGGCTCGGCGATCTTGTCGGTGACCCTGACCACGCCCTCGATGATATCGTCGATATAGGTAAAATCGCGGCGCATATCGCCGTGGTTAAACACATTTATCGCCCGTCCCTCTAAGATGGCGTCCGTAAATAAGAAGAGCGCCATATCGGGCCTCCCCCAGGGTCCGTAGACCGTGAAGAAGCGAAGCCCCGTGGTGGGAAGTCCGTAGAGGTGGCTATAGGTATGGGCCATCAATTCGTTGGACTTCTTCGTCGCCGCATAGAGGCTGACCGGATGATCCACGTTGTCGTGGATCGAAAAGGGCATCGACGTATTGGCCCCGTAGACCGAGCTCGACGAGGCATATACCAGATGGGGCACCTCCTGATGGCGGCAGCCCTCCAGGATATTGGTAAAGCCCACCAGGTTGGAGTCGATATAGGCGTGGGGGTTGGTCAGCGAATAGCGCACCCCCGCCTGGGCGGCCAGGTGCACCACCCGCTCGAAGTCGTGCTTCTCGAAACAGGCCTCCATCCCCTCCTTGTCGGCCAGGTCGAGGCGCTCGAAGGAAAACCGGTCGTAGTCGGCCAATATCGCCAGCCGGGCTTCTTTGAGGTTGGGGTCGTAATAGTCGTTGACGTTATCGAGGCCCACCACCGTATCGCCCCGCTCGAGCAAGCGCTTGCTCAGATGAAACCCGATAAAGCCCGCGGCACCTGTGACCAAAATCTTCATAAATTCGCTCCTCATAGTTCACCAACTAACTCAGCACGCGATCTTGTCGATCACCGCCGCCCACCCCGTTCGACTTCCCCTCGTCTGACTTCCAGTACCTGACCGACCACTTCTGTCAGAGACGACCGTCGACGCTGTCGCGGGGCAATACGGACTTGATGTCGTAGACCACGGCCCCGTCCTTGCCCAACGCTCGCAGCCGCTCGATGCCCATCTCTTTGAACTCATCGTGGGCCACCGCCAAAATCACGGCATCGTAGGCGCCGACATCGAGCTCTTCGATGGGCTCGATGCCGTATTCATGGCGCGCCCGCTGCCCGTCGACCCAGGGATCGTAGACGTGGACGTTGGCATGATAGGTCTGCAGCTCGTGGATCACGTCGATGACCCGCGTGTTGCGAAGGTCGGGACAATTGGCCTTAAAGGCAAGCCCCATGACCAGAATATCGGAGTCCACCACGTGGAGCCGGCGCTGGGTCATCAGCTTGGCCACCTGTCGTGCCACGTATTGCCCCATATTGTCGTTGATGCGCCGCCCGGCCAAGATCATCTCCGGATGGTAGCCGATGGCCTCTGCTTTGTGGGTCAGATAATAGGGGTCGACGCCGATGCAGTGGCCGCCGACCAGGCCCGGTCGAAAGGGCAAGAAATTCCACTTCGTCCCCGCCGCCTCCAACACCTCTTCGGTGTCGATGCCCAGCTTGTTGAAGATGAGCGCCAGCTCGTTGACCAGGGCAATATTGACGTCGCGCTGCGTATTCTCGATGACCTTGGCCGCCTCGGCGACCTTAATGGAGCTCGCCATATGGGTGCCGGCCTCCACGATCGCCCCGTAGAGGTCGTCCACAAAGCGCGCCGCCTCTTCGGTGGACCCGGAAGTCACCTTCGTGATCGTCGTCAGCCGGTGGACCTTATCGCCCGGGTTGATCCGCTCCGGGCTATAACCCACATAGAAGTCGCGATTAAACCTCAGCCCGCTATATTCCTCGAGCAGAGGCACGCAGACCTCTTCGGTGGCCCCGGGATAGACGGTGGACTCGTAGACCACCACGTCGCCCTCGCTCAAGACGGGGCCCAGCATTTTGGAGGCCGACCGCAGCGGCGACAGATCGGGCTGATTATGCCCGTCGATCGGCGTGGGCACGGTGACCACGTAGACGTTGCATTCGGCCAGATCGTCGACGTCGGTGCAAAAGCGCAGCATCTCGGCGGCCCGAAGCTCGTCGGGCTCGACCTCCCGGGTGGAGTCTTTCCCCTCTTTGAGCTCGGCGATGCGAGCCATATCGATATCAAAGCCGGTGGTGGCAAAGCGCCGGCCGAACTCCACGGCCAGCGGCAGGCCCACATAGCCCAGGCCGATGACGGCGATATTGGCGTCCTTCAACGTGGGAAGTCCCATGATTTTTCTCCCTTCGGTGGGGATTGATTCGTCGATTGTGGGCGCCCGTCGATGGCAGTACGACGATCTACTCTACCAGATAAGCCCCGCGACCGACCCCTTCGTAGACAAAGCCCTGTTTGGCCAGTTGATGGGGGTCGTATTGATTTCGCCCGTCGAAGATGACCGGGCTATTCATCAGGCGCTTGATCGCCTCGAAATCGGGGTGGCGGAAGGGCTTCCATTCCGTGACCAGCGCCAGGGCGTCCGCCCCTTCCACGGCGGCGTATTGGTGGTCGACGAGCACCAATTTCTCCTCTTCGAACCACTCTTTTGGAAAGTCCGCTCTCGCCGCCTCCATGGCCACCGGATCGTAAGCACGAACCCTGGCTCCGGCCTCGATGAGCTGCTTTAGCAACACCCGCGACGGCGCCTGGCGCATATCGTCGGTGCCCGGCTTGAAGGCCAGCCCCCACACGGCGATGGTACGCCCGGCGAGGTCGCCGTCGAAATGACGGGCGATCTTTTGGCCCAATACCTTCTTCTGCTCTGCGTTGCGGTCGATGACCGAGCGCAAAACCCTGGGCTTGATGCCGCTTTCCTCGGCCATATGGGCCAGAGCGCGCACGTCTTTGGGAAAACAAGATCCCCCAAAGCCGCAGCCGGGATAAATAAAGTGGTAGCCGATGCGCTGGTCCGAGCCGATGCCGACGCGCACGTTCTCCACGTCCACCTCCAGCTTCTCGCAAAGGGTGGCGATCTCGTTCATAAAGGAGATCTTGGTGGCCAGCATGGCGTTGGCCGTATATTTGGTCATCTCCGCGTCGCGCACTCCCATGAACAGAGTCCGTTGATGGTTGCGGTTGAACGGCGCGTAGAGCTCCTCCATGACCTCTCGGGCCCGAGCGCTGTCGGCGCCGACGATGATCCGGTCCGGCTTTAGAAAGTCTGTGACCGCCGCCCCTTCTTTCAAGAATTCCGGGTTCGAGACCACGTCCACCTTCAGGTCCACCCCTCGGGTCTCCAGGCGCTCGTCGATGATGGCCTGCACCCTGGCGGCAGTACCCACGGGCACGGTCGACTTGTTGACCACGATGGCGTCGGTCTCGAGCACGTTTCCGATCTGGGCGGCCACGGCGTCCACAGCGCTCAGATCGGCCGCCCCGTCCGGTCCCGGCGGGGTGCCCACGGCGATGAAGAAGACCGCCCCATCTCTGGCCGAACTGATATCGCTGGTAAACTCCAGCCGATTTTGCTCGACATTTCGCTCCAAGATCTCTTCGAGACCGGGCTCGTAGATCGGTACCTGGCCGGCTTCGAGCATGGCGATCTTGTCGGTGTCGATATCGACGCAGGTCACGTGATTGCCCATCTCTGCAAAACAGGTTCCTGTGACCAGGCCAACGTAGCCGGTGCCAATGACGGTCAGACGCATTGCTTCTCCAAATTCTTGAGTGATGCGAAAAAAACGCCTGATAGATGTAGATGTTTTCTCATCCTTTCGCAACCAATCATAAGGGTTTATCGGGCCGCCCGGGCAGCTCCCAGATCGATGATATCGCCGTCGTCATCGGGGCAGTGATAGCCGGGGATGATGAGCTCCAACAACTCCAGCACCCCTCGGTCATCGCCCCGACGGGCAGCCTGCATCAGGGCCGAGAAGCGAACGTCGAAGTCGGCGGCCCGCGGCGCGGCGTCGCGGCCGATGAAGATCTTTTTGTGGGCCGTGCGATCGACCTGCTCCTCGTCGAGGGTCAGCTCCTCGTAGAGCTTCTCCCCGGGGCGCACCCCGCTGTAGACGATCGGCACCTGAGCCTCGGTCATCCCCGACAGGCGGATCATATCCCGGGCCAGGTCGGCGATGCGCACGGGCTGGCCCATATCGAGGATAAAGAGGTGCTCCTCGTCGCTGTCCTCGAAGGCGGCGGCCTGCAGCACCAGTTGGGCCGCCTCGGGAATAGTCATAAAATAGCGGGTCATCTCCGGATGGGTCACCGTCACCGGCCCTCCCCGGCGGATCTGCTCTCGAAAGATGGGCACCACCGAGCCGTTGGAGCCCAGCACGTTGCCAAAGCGAACCGCACAAAAGCGGGTGTCCTCGGTCTGCCCCGCCAGACGCTGCACGTACAGCTCGGTGATCCGCTTGGTCGCCCCCATGACGCTCGTGGGGTTGACCGCCTTGTCGGTGGAGATGAGCACGAAGGTCTCCACCCCGAACCGGGCGCTCAGATCGGCCACCACCTGGGTGCCGCCCACATTATTTTTGATGGCCTCGCCGGGGTTGGACTCCATCAGGGGCACGTGTTTATAGGCCGCCGCATGGAGCACCACCTCGGGCCGGCAGTGGGCAAAGATATGTTCCATCCGCTCCCGGTCGGCCACGTCGCCGATCTGCGGCACCAGCCGGTGGCCGTGGCGATCGCGCAGCTCGCGATGGATATTGAATAGGGGCGTCTCCCCATTCTCGACCAGGATGAGCCGCCGCGGTGAAAATCGCATGATCTGCCGGCATAATTCCGATCCGATCGACCCTCCGGCGCCGGTGACCAGCACGGTGCGGTCCTCGATAAAACGACCCACCGAGTCGATATCCAGATCGACGGGGTCCCGCCCCAGCAGATCCGTGATCGACACCTCCCGTACCTGGCGAAGGGAGATCTCCTCATCGAGCAGGGGTTCGACAGCGGGCAGAATCCGGGGCTGGATATCACAGCTTCGGGCCCGCTCGACCACGCCCCGCACCTTGTGGGAGTCCTCGGCGGGCAGGGCGATGATGATCTCTTCGATGCGGTGGGCCTCCACCACCTCGGCCAGCGCCGACAGGGGACCCTCCACGGCGATTCCGTGGAGGCGAAGGCCGCGCTTATTGGCGTCGTCGTCCAAAAAGGCCACCGGTCGGTAGCGCAGCCGCTCGGCCCGGCTGATCTCTCGCACCAGCAAATCGCCCAGGTCCCCGGCGCCGACGATGAGCAGATTCCTCGGCCGTCGCCCCGCCGAGTGAGCCGCCAGAGCCTCTCGAGACAGGCGCAGCGTCCCCCGGGCGCCCGCCAAAAAGACCAGGCTCAGCATAAAGTCCAGCAGATAAATCGAGCGGGGAATCGGCGCCGGCCCCCAGAATAGAAGATGCACCCCGAGCACCAACAACGAGGCCAGAGCCAGCGCATAGGCAAGCCCTATCACGTCGTAGAGACTGACGTATTTCCACCACCCCTGAAACATCTTCAGCGCCGCAAAAACCCCGGCTTTGACGGCCACCACCAGCGGCAGGTGCTGCCACATCACCGCCTGCTGCTCGGCGGGGATCTGAAAGTCGAAGCGCACCGCGAAGGCCCCCACATAGGCCGCACCAAAGATCATCAGATGAACCATCACCAGGGCGCTCACACGCCACGGTCTGGCCAGATCTTCGAAGCGCTCGACCCATCTCGACAGTTGGTCAACCGCCATGATGTCCCCCCACATGATATATTTCTAAATGCCCCTGTTGAATCTAAGACTCACCGGCGATTCATCAACATCGGGATCTCCGCCGACCCCGGCGCACCATATTTTCGGATTTCCGATTTCCGATTTCCGATTGAAATTTCAGTATTTTCAATTATTCCGCGAAGAAGTCGGGAATTTAACTTCGAATCGGAAATCGGAAATCGGAAATCGGAAATCGGAAATCCAGTAGTTCAACTCGCCATTCGATCTGACTTCGGGCCCAGCTCGTCGGTGGGTTCGTCGTAGCGATAGCGATAATAATAGGCGTAGCCGTAGGTGCCGCTGTCGTCGATATCGTTGAGGACGGTGCCCACGAAGGGGGCGCCGATGGCCTCCAATTGCTCGATGGAGCGGCCCAGCAGCTCCTGGCGGGTCTGACCGAATTTGAGGATCAGCAACACGGCGTCGACGCTGTGGCTCAAGATCAGAGCGTCGGCCACCGCCGCCAGCGGCGGGGAGTCGAAGATGATCCGATCGTAGCGCTCTCGCAACTCGGCCACCATCTCTCGGAAACGCTCCGTATGGAGCAGCTCCGAGGGGTTGGGCGGCACGGGTCCGCAGGTCAGAATATCGGGGCCTTCCTCGAAGGGGCTGGGCTTGATGGCCTCGTCCAGCGTGATCTCGTCGGTGATGACCTGAGACATGCCGGTGACGTTTTCTACGCCCAGGGCCTTGTGGACCCGGGGCCGGCGCATATCGCCGTCGATGAGCAGGGTCTTCTCCCCGGACTGCGCCAGAGCGATCGCCATATTGACGCTATTGATGGTCTTGCCCTCGCCGGGCCCGGGGCTGGTCATGAGCAGCACCTTGGGCGGGTCGTCGGGGGCCATGAACATCAGGTTGGTGCGAAGGGTCTTGATCCCCTCCGCAAAGGAGCTCCTCGGCGCCGTATGGACCAGGGTGTCCAGAGCGGACTCCCCGAACGCCTGCACCCCTTTGAGGGCGTTCTTATTGACGGTGGGCAGAGTCCCCAAAATGGGTCGATCTGTATGGCGAGTGATATGATCGCTGCTCTTGACCGTATTGTCCAACGCGTCGATGAGGACCATGATGGCGCCGCCAAAAAACAGCCCCAGCAACAGCCCCACCGCCAGGTTCAGCGGCATCTGAGGGCTGACCGGCGAGCCCGGCACGTCGGCCCCTTCCAGGACCTGGATGATATCTCGTTCGTAGAGGGCGTTTAAGTCCAGCTCCGTGGTCCGGGCCAGGACCGCCTCGTAGTGCTGGCGTAAGGTCTCGGTGCTCTCTTTGAGCTGGGTATAACCCAGGCCGATATCGTTGAGCTCGGCCACCTCCTGGGTGAGCCGCCCCTTTTCGGCCTCCAATTGTTCGGCGTTTCGACGGGTCACGGCCACCTGATTGGACACGGCCGAGCGCAGACGCCCGATCTCGTCGTCGATCGATTCGTTGACCACCACCAACTGCTCGTCCACCTCGCGCACTCTCGGGTGTTGATCGAGATATCGCGCCGCCAATTGGGCGCGCGTTTGCTCGAGCTCGCTCTTGCGACCGAAGAGCCGCTCCAGCGAGGCATTCTCCACCAGATCGGCCAGGGCCCTTAAGTCATCGCCCGTCTCCTCCATCTCGGTGATCTGATTGAGCAGGGCTTCTTCCGAATAGAGGTTGGCCTCCACCTCGCGCAGCCGACCGCTGACCGAATCCAGGGCCTGCCGAGTCATCTCTCGGCGGTCCTCGTAGGACAATGACAGAATATTGTGGGCCTGCTGATATTCCTGGAGGTTGGTGTGGGCCGAATCCAACTCCTCGCGCTGGGTCGACACGTAATCGTCGAACCAATTGGCCAACTGCTCCATGCCCCCGGACTGAAATTCGCGGATATAGTCCACGTAGGTCTCGGCCACCCCGTCGGCGATCTGGGCGGCCAATTCGGGATCCGTAAACCGCACCTCGATCAAACCGACCCGGCTGTCGCGCTGGAGCGTATAATTGGTCGCCCCCTGCAGGCGGCGCACGGCGATGCGGCGCCGATCTTCGTCGGTTCGCTGCACCTCCGGATTCTCCGGCACAAAGCGCGGATCGTCGGCCAGCCCTTCCCGGTCCACCACCCGCTCGGCGAACCATTTGGAGCTCAAGACTTCGCGCTGGGTATTCCAGAATTGCTCGAATTGCCATCGCCCGCCGGGATCGATGAACTCCACCTGCTCGAATTGACTTCCGAATACGTTGGGTTGAGATTCGTGGAATATAAGCTTGCTCGTGGCCTGATAGATCCGAGGTTGCTGATCGGTCCACAGATAGGCCATGGTCACACCGACCATAGCGGTGAGAATCAAGATCCAATAGAATCTCTTGAATAGAGTCCAGTAGCGAGCCAGCAGCTCACCGAGCGACTCCCCGGACTCATCGAGAGGCTGGGATACGCGTTGTTCTGGATAACCAAACTGATCGGACATGTTCTCAACTCGACACGAAAGCGGGTCGGCGCCCCTATTTGGCGGCGGCACGGCAGCGGGCGATCGTAAAGCGTCGTCGCACCTGCGTCAACGGCTGGGCCAGACCCAATGAGCCTACTTAAATCTCGCCATCACCATCGCGCCTCCTCCCCCCGCCGACGTTTTTGGGGAGTACCGACGATCTTGCTCGCCATTATCGCTGTGGCAAGTCCAATGGCCATCGGCGGGGTCCACGCCTCCAGCGCCGCCGCCCTGGCTCTGCTGGCGATTATCGGGCTGTGGTGGCATCTGGCCTTTGACGACGAATCGGCCGAAGACAACAGCCAAACCGCCCGTTTCGCGCTCTCTATTCCCGCTCTGGGCTTTGCGGCGATGGCCCTGATAAGCCTGATCCAACTGCTGCCCCTGCCCACCGGGCTCTATCGCCTGGCCCAACCCACGGCCTATGCCACGCTCAGCGCGACCTGGGAGGCCGCCTTTGGCGAGGCTCTGCCCAACGGGTGGCACACTCTGTCCGTCGATCCCCGCAAGACCACCGAGCAGGCTCTTCGCTGGGTCGCCATGGCCGCCACGGCCGCTCTGGCCGCTCAGAT
>SLJM01000319.1 GCA_007135085.1 Myxococcales bacterium | reverse complement strand
TGGCCTACGTCATCTGCGCCATCGACGCCCGCCGACCCCTGCTGGCGGGGCTCTTCTTGGCCCTCGCCTTTTCGACGCGAACGCCGCTTCTTTTCTCGTCGATCTTCTTCTTTGCCTTCGTCTTATTTCCCGGCGGATCCTGGATCGGATTGGAGCGAGAGCGGCTCAAATGGGCGGCCAAAAAACTGGCGCTATTTTGTCTTCCCTGCCTGGTCGTGGGGCTGAGCCTGCTGTGGATGAACCACGTGCGGTTCAACGATTTTACCGAATTTGGGCACGCCTTGCTCTTCGGCGGGATGGTCAGCCATATCCAGCAATACGGGCTCTTTCACTGGACCTTTTTGAGCCAGAACCTGACGGCGGCCTTTACGCTCTTGCCCAATATTCAGGTCGAATATCCCTACGTGCAGATCAGCCGCCACGGGATGAGCCTTTTGTTGACGACCCCTGCATTTCTGTATTTGCTCTGGCCCAGGCCGCGGGAAGAGGGACGGGAGAAATTCGTCCACCGCCTCTTCTGGGCCACCGTGGCCGCCGTGGCGATTCCCGGCTTTTTCTACCAGAATACGGGGTTCGAGCAATTCGGCTACCGCTTCAGCCTGGACTATACGATCTATCTGGTGGCCTTGCTGGCGCTGGGAAGGCGGCCGATTACGTGGGTCTTCAAAGGGGCGATCCTATTCGGCGTGGCCGTCAACGCCTTCGGGGCGGTGATCTTCAAGCAGATGCCGCAATTCTTCGTGGGCGGCAGGTGGGATTTCTTTCCGTGAGGGCAGCGCGGCCATCACGACTAAACGAAGCCTCCCCCCAAAATGTAGTTTGGCCACCCAAATAGGCGATGGTTGGTAAACCCCGGTGATCGAAGAGGCGGGGATAACCGTGATGGTCTGGCGAAGCCTCCCCCCAAAATGTAGTTTGGCCACCCAAATAGGCGATGGTTGGTAAACCCCGGTGATCGAGGATGCGGGGATAACCGTGATGGTCTGGCGAAGCCTCCCCCCAAATTGTAGTTTGGCCACCCAAATAGACGATGGTTGGTAAACCCCGGTGATCGAAGAAGCGGGGATAACCGTGATGGTCTGGCGAAATTCGATATTCGAGGTTTTTCGCCGAGGTATTGGATGGTCGGGGTGATGCAACCATCGTCTATTTGAGAGCCAAACTACAATTTAGGGGGAGGTGTTATCGACCGTGGTCGGTTTGCAGACTCCATAAAATACGAAAGATCGGTCGAAAAATCTCGATAATAAAATCAGGAGGGAAAATCTTCTACTTTCGATGACGAGGCAGCGATGGCTCTGGCATTTCGATGGATCAAATTCGTCGTATTCTCAGCCTGGTTGCTCACGGCTTGCGGCGACGTCGATGGGAGTTACCATGAGCCATCGCCGGACGGCGCCGACGACCTAGCCCTCAGCGGGGGCAAGGCCGACGAGCTTTTCGGCGAGTGCCATAAAGTGCATATATTGCTGCTCCTCAACGATCCGGGAAGCGACGCCGACTCGCTTAGCGACAGGGGCGTTCATCGCCGTGCGGCCCGAAATATCGCCGATCATCGAGGGGGAGGTCGCTACTTCACCACCATCTTCGACGTCGACGCCGTCCCCTACGTGGGCCCCGTAGCGATGCAGCAGCTCGCCGCCGCCGTCGATTCTTATTGCGACGGGCCGTCGCCGCCGCCAGAAGCATACTTTTCGCCCCGCCCTTACGGCGACGATTTTATGGCCGCCGTGGTGGACAAGATCGACGGCGCCGAGCGCTCCGTCGATATGGCGATCTACGGGTTGAGCGACCACCGGGTCATCTCGGCGCTGGGCGCCGCCGTCGACCGCGGCGTGGAGGTGCGCATGCTCTACGACGGCGCCAACGGCGATCACCTCAGGACGGCGGGGTCCACCTCGGCCAGGCTCGAAGATCGGGGGGTGAACGTGCGCTATATCAACCGCTCGATGCACCATAAATTTGCGATCGTCGATGGCCCTCAGGACTATCTGTTGCAGGCCTCAAGAGCCCGGTTTTTCTCGGGGAGCGCAAATTTGACATATCTGTCAGCGACAAAATATGACGAAAATACGGTCTTCCATCCGGGCCGTGAGCCCTCGCTGGTATTGACCATGCAGCGAGAGTTCAATCACCTCTGGGAAAATTCACGTAACCTGGAGTGGAACGACGACCTCGAATATGTGGAGACCCTGTCCATCGAAGAGGCGATGATCCCCGACGTCGATGGTCTGGAGGTGCTGCTGACCTCCGAGAATTTCGAGACCACCTATTCCGAGCGCTGGGGGTCTGGTTTTCGGCCCATTGAATTCAGCGAGGTCGTGGCGTCGCGATTGATAGAGCTCATCGAGGGGGCCCGCGCTTCGATCTATGTGGCCGCCCGCTATCTGCGCTCTCCCCGGATCGCCGAGGCCATCATCGAGCGCAGCCGGCAGGTGCCCGATCTGGACATCAGAGTCTACGTGGATCAGACGGAATATCTGAGCAGCGAGGAGCATGAGGACCAGCAGCGGGAGCTGGCAGGTTGTCTGGACGGGGCCAACGACGAGGGCGACCAATTTGATTGCCGCAAGAGCGGACGGCGCTTCAGCTTCGCCCTCCATGAGCAGGGAATCTCCGTTCGATTCAAGACCTACGCCTATCGATGGCATGTAAGCTACGCCGCTCAGATGCACCATAAATATCTCATCATCGACGAGGAGATCCTGGCCACGGGAAGCTATAATTTATCAAATAATTCAGAGCGAAACTCGATGGAGAACGTCGTCGTCTATCATGGATGGCGCTATCCGGAGTTGGTCGACGACTACGTGGCCAATTTTGAAGCGATCTGGGAGACCGGGCGGCCCCATAATCAGCTCGAAGAGTTGGCCGATGCAGAGGTCATCGATCTGGTCTTTTCGCCCCTGGCCTTGAGCTGGGAGGAGCTCACCGAGCTGCGCCGGATCATTCGTCAGCGCTGCCCCGAGGTGGACTCTCCGGCCTATCGACAGCGGCCCGAGGAGCATCAAAATTGTGTGGCCCGATGAGGCGATCGGGAGGCCGCAAAAATTGCACGACGGGCTACGGTGGCGAGATTGAATACCGTAGACTCTGGCATTTTAGGAGACCCTCCATTACCCTCTGTCCCGAATCGAACCTGCTCGCTTTGCAGCAACCACGGAGAATGAAGATGGCGCGATTTTTCAAGGCCCCGTCGCGGCCGCGACCGCAGATAAAGAATAACGAAAAGCTCTTCGAGTCCTATCCCCACGCCACGCTGGCCATGATGGCCGCCGGCTGCGGGTTTATCGCCGTGACCACCTTGATGATGGAGGTGCTCACCAGCCAGATCCACGCACTGGTCCTGGAGCTTCCCGTCCACTTCGTGAGCATTCCCATGGGCGTGGCGACCATGGTCATCGCCGGTCTGGTGGCGCGCACGAATTGGAAATACGCTCTTCCGGCGCTGGGATTCGGCGTGGTTTATTGGGTGACCTATCTGGCGTGGTTGGTGCTTGGATGAGCGAATTAGTAGACGAAATCGCAGAGCGGTTGTGGGCGGCCCAGTGGTCCGGCGAGCCCTGTGGGGCGCCGTCGCAAGACCATCCGGAGCTGGACGTGGCGGCGGCCTACGCCGTGCAGGCCAAGGTGATGGCCCGGCGCTGCAGCGAGCGCGCTCTGAGCGGCGGGAGGGCGCGGCCTGTGGGCCGAAAGATCGGCCTGACCAGCCCGGCCATCCAGGAGTGGCTCGGCGTCTCCGAGCCCGATTTCGGTATTCTTCTAGACGATATGGTGGTCCCCGACGGCGCTAAAGCGCCCACAGAGGTGCTGCTCCAGCCCCGGGTCGAGGCTGAAGTGGCCTTTATTTTGGGAGACGACCTCGTCGGCCCCGGCGTGACCGCCGCGGCGGTGATGCAGGCCACCGATTATGTGTTGCCCGCCTTAGAGATTATCGACTCCCGCATCGCCGACTGGAAGATCAC
>SLJM01000342.1 GCA_007135085.1 Myxococcales bacterium | reverse complement strand
TTGAGCCCGCCGAACCCGCCGCCCAAGATCACCACCCTGGGCCTGCCCCCTTCCTCCACACTGCCATCGCTTATCCTTCCATCGGTCACCATTATAACTCCACGCCGGGTCCTATCGGCCTCAACCTAAACCCGAACGATGAAAGGCAACCAATAGCGCCCCCTACTCCACCTCACAGGCCCACGGATCGCCGTCGTCACAGGCTCGCTCCAGGGCCTCTAGGCCCTGCTCACGGGTCTCGTCATCGGCGGCCAAGATCTTGCCGCGGCGGCTGCAGGCGTGGGTCTCGCCAAGGGTGCAGGCCCGGGCGTAGAGCCGGGCCGCCTCGCGCTGGTCTTCGTCGACCCCCTGCCCCTTTTCGTAGAGCAGGCCGAGGTAGAGACAACCCCGGGCGTCGTTGCCGTTGCACCCGAACTCCAAAGAGCGGCGGGCCCGCACCGGGCTGGGGGGAAGGCGCTCGTCGTCGATGAGCGCCTCGCCAGCGCGGGCGCAGGCCCGGGGCCGCTCTCCCTCGTCACAGGCCACCTCCAGGGCCTCGATGGCCTCCAATAATTCGCGGCGCGACTCGGCGTGGACGATCTGGTGCAGCCCCAGATTATTGCAGCCCCGCTCAAAACCCACGTCGCAGGCCCGCTGATAATATTCGATGGCCCGACGCCGGTTATGCTCGGCGTGGCCGTTTCGGTCATACGCCAGGGCCATATTGAAGCACCCCTTGCCGTAGCCCAGCTCACAGGATCGCTCAAATTGGGCCAGCCCCTCCTCCACGTCGGCCTCCCTCCCCTCTCCATCGCGGATCATAAATCCCAGGCTGTTGCAGGAAGGCCCGTATCCCATCTCGCAGCCGATACGGTGGTAGCGATAGGCCTCGTCCAGGTCGACGGCCACCCGATCGCCGTCCTCGCGCATCAGGGCCAGATTAAAGCAGCCCAACCCCTGGCCCAGAGCGCAGGATTTGGCGAAAAAATGGATCGCATCCTCCCCGTCGCGGCGCACGCCTCGGCCCTGATAATGAGCCACCCCCATGGCCGTGCAGGCCTGCACATTACCCGCCCGGCAGGCCGTCTCATAGAGGGGCGCCGACTTGTCGTAACGCCGATAAACCCCTTCGCCGCGCTCATATAAACTGGCCAGAAGATGACATGCATACATCTCGCCGGTCTCACAGGCATATTCGTAATATTCGGCGGCACGCCGGGGATTTTTGGCTCTCCCCTTGCCCTCTTCGTAGAGGGTTCCCAGCAGGAGGCAGCCCATGGTCACGTCGTCGTTACAGGTGATCTCTAAGATGTCGGCGATCTGAGCGCGTTCATCGTCGGTGCCGTCGAAAAAATCGAGTTCAAAATATCGGCTCAGTGACCGGCAGCCGTCTTGATCGCCGCCAAAACAACCGCGCAGAAAATAGGTGACCGCTCGCTCCGAGTCGGCGTCGACGCCGCGGCCGCGCAGATAGAGATCGCCCACGTGCCGACAGGAGGTACCGTCGCCCAGGTCGCAGCCACGTTTCCAGATCAGCCCGGCCTGCCACCCGTCGGGAGCGCCCCCCTGGCCGTGAAATAGCATCCATCCCAACGAGGTACAGGATCTGCCCGAATAAGCGTCACAACCGAGCTCATAGAACTGGCGAGCCAGCCCCAGATCGCGGTCCACGTCGCGGCCCAGCACGTAGAGCGAGGCCAGCAAATGACAGGCCTGGCCGTGCTCCTCCTCGCAGGCCTCCTCCAGAACGGGGATGGCCTCCACCGTCTTGTCCGGCAAGGGCCTGCCGTCCCACAAAAACTCGCCGAGCTCCCCACATTTTGCGTCTTCATCGGCGCAGGGATCGTCGGCCTCTTCTACGACCTCCTCCTCTTCTTCTTGCTGTCGCAGATGCTCTTCGGTGGACAACTCCATCACCTCCGGCGCCGCCACGCATCCCCCTAAAAGCCATACTACGAGCACCATCACCCAGGCTGATTTTACGCTTCGCCTATGCACTCCGTCTCCATTGAAATCATCTGCCCCTCGCCACCGACCGTTCCCCTCACCGTCCGGTCTATGTTATCGTTTCATCCAGTCCGGCGGCAAGCTGACGGGCTCTGTGAGCAACCCTCTCTTGGCCGCCCAGATCAGGTTCGACTCTCTAGCTCAGACCAAGCAGGATGCTCCATGACCGGGAAGTACCTCCCGAAGGGCTTTACCATCGACGGCAAATACCGTCTGGTCCGCCCCATCGGCAGCGGTGGGTTTAGCCACGTCTATCAAGGCCTGCATAAGGCCATGGACCGGGTGGTGGCCATCAAGATCTTCGATCCTCAGCAGCAACTCGATCAGGACTCCTCCCGTGCCCTGCGCCGGGCCCGGCGTTTCGAGCAAGAGGCTCAGCTGGTCAGCCAGTTGGAACACCCCAATACGGTGACCATCTACGACTTCGGCGTCGCCGACGACGGCAAGGCCTACCTGGTCATGGAGTTTATCGAGGGCCCCACCTTAAAACAGGTCCTGCGAAAGCGAGCCCCCCTGGACCCCGACGAGGCCATCCCCATCTTCCTCCAGATTTTGGGAAGCCTTGAAGAGGCCCACCATCGAAATATCCTCCACCGCGATCTCAAGCCGGCGAATATCATGCTCGCCGAAAATTTTAAGGGCGAGCAGATCGTGAAGGTCCTGGACTTCGGGATCGCCAGGACGATTCGCGCCGAAGCGGCGGAAAACAAAGAAAATTCGCGTATCTTTCTGGGCACCCCCCGCTACGCAGCGCCGGAGCAATTCAAGCGTCTGCCCCTGTCGTTGGCCACCGATATCTACGGCGTGGGTGCCCTGTTGTGGCAATGTCTGGTGGGCAAGCCCATGATAGAAAGCGGCGATATCCGCGATTGTATGGCCCACGCCGCCAGCCCCGCCCCCTGGGAGGTCCCCGACGAGGCCGGCCTCCCGGCCCAACTCTGCGATATCATCGAGCGGGCCCTCGAAAAAGATCCGGCCAATCGCTATCCAGACGCGCAGGCCATGATGGAGGCCCTCGAGGCGTGCACCACTATCGATCGCGGCGATCTTCCCGAAATTGAAGCCGACGACGGCCTCCTGCGATCGGAGCGCATCGTCGACCCAAATGTTCTGGCCGCCGATGAGAGCGAGAATTTCTTCCTCAACCCGGGCCCTCGACAAAGCCCTCCCCCGATGCCTGGCCCCGGGCGAGACGAGCCGTCAAACACCGATCTTCTGCGCCCGCCGTCGCGTCACGACAAAACGAGCAAGACCGATCGCGGGGCAAGGCCACCGATAATTGAGGGCCCCTCATTCGACGAGGAGCCCCTGGAGCTCGACGAGACGGCCCGCCGACGCCGTACACGACGGCCCTCCCCGACGCCCGGCGATCTTCGAGAGCCTGCGCCCCCCCGGACCGCGACCAGATCCAGCCTATTCGGCCCGAAGCTGCTGATTCCCCTTTTGCTCATCCTCCTGGCCATAGCCGCTTTTTTCCTATTCGGCGCCCCCTTCCTGAGCGACGAGAGCCCGCCCCCTGCCCAGGAGCCGACGATCATCGCCGGCGGCGACGAGGGCAGAGCTCAGATCATCGAGGGCACCACGCGCAGGCCCTCCTCATTTATGGAGGATTCTCGGTTCTCCATCGACGGCATCACCATCGCCATGCGCGCCGACGGCTGGCGAGTACGCCAGGCCACTCAGCCCGTGGAGATGACCAACTATACCTATACTCCGCTGACCATCGATCGACGGGAGCTTCGCCTCGACCTGGCGCTCTATGAAGTGCGAACCGAAGCTACAATGGAGCAACTCCTCGACGATCGGGGCCCGGAGCACCACGACGTGGTCTTGGACCATATTCTGGCCCGTATCACCCCGCGCTCACAGGAATCGGATGACTCGGAAGTGCTCGCCATGCGCCTGCAGGGATTTCTCCAGTCCTATCACGCGTTAGTAACAGAGCAGGGAGCGGCGACGGCCGATCAAGACTAATGCCTTCCCCCATGAGGC
>SLJM01000263.1 GCA_007135085.1 Myxococcales bacterium | reverse complement strand
CGAGCGCGCCCTGGCCTACGCTCCCTACGCCGATCTTCTGTGGTGTGAGACGTCGACCCCTGATCTCGGCGAGGCCCGCGAATTCGCCCAGGCCGTGCGCGAGAAGTATCCGGGCAAGCTCTTGGCCTACAACTGCTCTCCCTCGTTCAACTGGCGCAAGCACCTCGACGACGACACCATCGCCCGTTTTCGCGACGAGCTCGGCGAGCTGGGCTACAAATTCCAGTTCATCACCCTCGCTGGATTCCACGCCCTCAATATGAGCATGTTCGACCTGGCCCAGGACTTCAAAGACCGCGGCATGTCGGCCTACGCCGACCTGCAGGACCACGAGTTCGACGCCGTGGAGCGTGGCTATACCGCCGTGCGTCACCAACGCGAGGTGGGAACGGGCTATTTCGACGAGGTCTCTCAAGTCATCGCCGGGGGCAAGTCCTCCACCACGGCGATGCAGGGCTCGACCGAAGAAGAGCAGTTCTGAGTTCTGAGCTAAGTTGTAGGTGAGCTTCTGCCCCGGGCGGCCCTTAATTGAGCCGCCCGGCTTTTTTTTGTCCCCCGGAGGCTCCTGTCGGCAGGTTGTGGTCGAGCTCAAGTGGGTAAATTCGACATCCCCTGAGGCAGCTCGCTCCTTCGGCCGACGAAATCGGTGCAGCTGTCGCGAATCTGACGGGAGAAGAGATCCGGGGAGTCGGGCATGGTCGGGTGGTCATATAGCGGGTCGTGTTCGGCGCGAGGCCACACCCCGTGGCGCTCGGCCTCGATTTGGCCTTGGACAATGGCCGGCCAGATCGGTTATTTCTTCTGTTGGTGAACCCCCCCCTCCCAAAATGGAGCATATTTTGCTCCCTGTCGTCCTGAGCGACAGATGCATTCTCCGACGGATCGACGCAGCTCTCCATCATGACTTATTGCAGCAACTTCTTCGGCCGCTCCGAGGACCTGAAAGCTCTCAAAAAAGCAGACGGCACTGGAAAAAGGCTCATCACAATTTGCGGTCCTCCCGGCGCCGGTAAGACACGGCTGGCTCACGAATGGGTCAGCCAGCTCGCGGGCAGCGAAAAACGGCTGGTGTCTTTCGCGGATATGAGCGAGGCCCTGGCCCCGGGTGAAATGCTGGCGCGGCTGGCCAAAGCCCTGGACGTGACCTTTGAGGCGGGGCTGGCCGCGGAAGCGAAGGCCGCACAACTGGCCGACGCCATGGACGACACCATCGACGACGGTCGTCGCCGTGTGCTGGTCATCGACAACGCTGAGACTGTTCTCGAGTCGCTGCGAGAACTGCTGGCGGGCTGGATGGAGCACCTCCGCGGAGAGACCACCGTTCTGGTGACCTCCCGAAGGCCGCTGGGGCTGGAAGCGGAGAGGGTCCACGAGATTGACGGTCTGCAACTGCCTGGTTTTGAAGAGGTCGAGGGCGAGCTATCCGAACCGAGCGAGGCGATGGCCCTCCTCATCGATCGCGCCCGTATGGCCCGCCCTGACTTCGAGGTCACCGAGGCCAATATAGCTGATCTGGTCCGGCTGGTTCACCTCCTCGACGGGTTTCCCCTGGGGCTCGAGCTCGCCGCAGCGCGGCTGCGCCTTCTCGGCGCCGAAGAGCTATGCCGGCGGCTTGAGGAGACCTTCGAGATCCTGCGCGACAGTCACGCCGAAACAGCGCGCCATTTTTCCCTCCACACCGCCATCGAGGTCTCCTGGCGATTGCTCGCTCCCTTCGAAGCCAGACTCCTGGCCGCCTGCAGTGTCTTCCGAGGCGGGTTCGACGTCACCGCCGCCGAGGCCGTCATGGCAACGAGCGGTGATCTGCCGGTCCTCGACGCCCTTGAGAACCTGGTCGATCACCACCTCCTGCACTTCGACCGTCAAGAGAGCACACCGCCCAGGTTGAGGATGTATGAGAGCGTGCGTGAGTTCGCCGCCGACCGGCTCATCCGGCAGGGATGGCGCGCCGAGGTCGAAGCCCACCTGATCGCATATTTCGGCGAGCTCGCCAGAAAGCGCCTGCCCCCGGCGCGACGTCTCTACCAGGAGTGCTTCATCATTCCCCTGCTGCGAGAAGAAGACAACTTCCAGGCTTCCATCGACGCCGCGTTGCGCAGTGAAAACCTCGTCGACATCGAAGGCGCTGTCGATAGCGCGCTGGCCCTTAGTTTCGTATTAAGTCGTTCCGGGCACCACGATCTGGCCCTGGAGAGGCTCGAGACCCTGGAAGGACACGGTGTCCATCACGGCCTGGACAGAGGTCAGCTGCTCCGGCTGCGCATCGAGCGGGCGTCGCTGCTCATGGATCTGCACCGATACCAGGCGAGCCTGGACCTTCTGGACCAGGTGCTGCAGAGCAGCGGCGAAGCGGGCGATGAGCTTCACACCGTCCAGGCGGCGCTGCTCTCCTCTCAGGTTTGCTACTATAGCGAGCGCCTCGATGATGGGTGGCGCTATCTCGAGCTGGCACAGGCTGTATCGCCAGAGGTGCGCGCGCCCTTCGAGGGCCCGCTGGCCCTCCAAGAAGCTCGCCTGCACTACCTGGTCGGCCACTGCAGCCAGAGCCTGAGCTGCCTGGAGGCTTGCCTCAAGATCTCTCGAGAAGACGAGGATTTCTACACGGAAACCCTGGCCATCCAGAATCTGGCGCTCTTCTTTGACAAGGCCTCAGATTTCGAGCAATCCCGGATCTATTTCACGATGGCCCTGGACCGCCACAGGCGTTGCGGAAATAGGAACCTCGAAGCCCAGACACTCAACGGACTGGGGGTTCTCTACAAGCACCACCGTCGCCATGACGAGGCGCGGCGCTGTTTCAATGACGCCCTGAAGTTCTTCCGTCAAAGCGGATTTCGCCTCGGCGTGGCCACGACACTGGGCAATCTGGGGATGGTCGCCCTCGACGCCGGCCGACCCGGGCAGGCTCTCGAGCTGGCGCGCAAGGCCCTGAGTCTGTGCCGGGCCGACGAGAATATCTACATCTCTGCGGGCTGCCGGCTCTGCATCGGCTATAGCCTGGGATTGGAAGGAAGGCTCGACGAAGCCATCGAGACGATGGGGGATGCGCTGGAGGGAAAGGAGAAGTTGCTCCAATTCCCGCTGCGCATCAAGCTCCACAGCGCCCTGGGTGCCTTCAAGGCTCTTCGAGGAGAGCGCGATGAGGCGAAGGCCATCTTCGACACCGTCGAAACAGCCCTGGCCGAAGGAGAGGCCCCAACGCTCATCACCATGCTGGCGACCCACCGGCTTCACCTCGATCTGTGCGACTATCGACAGGCCACAAAGAGTGGCAATGAGAGCGCCGCCTATCGAGCGGGCTTCGCCATCGTGGAAGGGTTGCACAAAATTACCTCGGAACACCGACGACAACTGAGTCGCTGCGAGTCGGCGCGCTATGCATTATCCCTTCTCGAATCCGCCCTCAGCCCCTCGCTCCTCAAGCTGTGGCGCGCCGACCAGCGGGCCAGGGGACACCTGACGTTGATCGTCTTTCGCCGCGGCCTTGCCTTTCGCCCCCCCAACGGCGAGTGGGTCGACTTGTCGGGAAGTCAGACCCCTCTCAAGGTCTTTCGCGCCCTCCTCGACGCCCGGCGGACTCGGCCCGGCGAAAGTGTGAGCGCAGAGGAGCTCATCGCCCATACCTGGCCCTCCCAGCGCTTGCTCCATGAGGCCGCCCTCAGCCGGCTCAACGCACACCTCTCCAGGCTGCGCAGCACCGGACTGCGGGCGATCCTTGTGCGCACCCCCGAGGGCTATCTCTTCGATCCCCACGTGGAGCTTATCGAGGTGGATTGAGCGTGGGGGGCAGGGCTCAGCGATGCTCCGGGTTTTCGTGACCAAAATGGCAGCCGGCGTCCCATTCGGAGCGCTGATTGCCGTGGGCCGGGATGCCGCCGGCGTCGCCGATCAGGCGCGCCATATGCATCAGATTCCAGGTCATAAAGGTCGTATTTCGCTGAGTGAATTCATTCTCCGGCCCCCCCGAATCCTCGTCGAGATAAGAGGGGCCGGGCCCGGCCTCGCCGACCCATCCGGCGTCGGCCTGCGGGGGGATGACCATCCCCAGGTGCTGCAGGGCATATAGGATGCTCGTGGCGCAATGCTTGACCCCGTCTTCGTTGCCCGTGACCACGCAGCCGCCGACGCGGCCGTAATAGGCGTATTGGCCCTCGTCGTTGAGCTCCGCCGACATGGCGTAGAGGCGCTCAATAAGCTTTGAGCAGATCGACGAGCGCTCCCCCAGCCAGATCGGGGTGCCCACCACCACGATCTGAGCGGCCTTAACCTTCTCGAAGAGATCGGGCCAGGTGTCGGTCTTCCACCCGTATTCGGTCATATCCGGGTATACCCCGCTGGCGACGTCGTGGTCCACAAATCGGATCATCTCTACGTCGACCCCGTTTTTCTCCATGATGGCCTGCGAAACCTTCATCAGCCCCTCCGTGTGGGAGCGCTCTGGCGAGCGCTTGAGGGTGCAGTTAAAGAAGACCGCTTTGAGATCGGAGAAGTCCCAGCGGTGATTGTCGCAGAGTCGTTTCTGGCGTTCTGAGAGCATGAGTCATCGATCCGCTGTGGGTGGTCCGTTGCCGAAGCTCTGTTGTCGAAGTGGAGTGATTAAAAGCACGGACGGGCTTTTGGCCAGCGACAAATCACAGTCTCAGACCCTGCAACATTTAGGTGTTCTCCGAATTGCGTTGACCTTTGATTAGGGGACAAATGACGAGAAGTGAGCGCGCGTAGGGAAGAGAGGAGGCGAATATGATAATCTGGGAAGTACTGATTATCGTCCTATTTATCGGACTGATCGTGCTATTCTTCGTGCTACCGCGGAGAAAGCGTGAGGAGAGAAGTGAGGATCCACAGCGAGAGGCATATACCAGTGAGGAGCCCTGACAAGGGCACTCGATTTTCCGAGAACCAACAGCCAATCTTCAGTCAATCTCGGTGGGGATGAGAGTCGGGATTTGTGGCCCGACACAAGATGAGACTTTTGTCTTATTTTGCCCCCTCCCTTGACTCGGGTCGGCTGAGCTCTAGTGATCGACCGCTTCGCTACCAGGCTGCCTTGCGGCAGTCGTATTGATCCCCCGAGGCGAATTATGCTCACGAGAGTCATCCTCATCATCGCCGCAACCCTCGTATTCGTCGGCGTCGGCCTCTTCGCTATCTATTCCATGCAGCCCACCGAGTGGGTCCTGGAGCGCTCCGCCGTCATCGACGCCGCCCCGGAGGTGGTCTTCTCCCAGATCGAGGACTTCGAAGCCTGGCAAAACTGGTCCCCCTACGCCGGCGCTGACAGAGAGCTCTCCTTCGACGGAGCCCACCGCGGTGAAGGCGCCGTCTTTGAGTGGTCGGGAGATGAAGAGGAGGGTGCGGGTCGCCTGACCATCGTCGAGAGCCGGCCCGGCGAAGTTCTCTCGATCGAGCTGGAGACCCTCAAGCCCGTGCGTTCCTGGAGCACCATGGAGTTCAACCTCGAACCTGCCGACGACGGCACCCGCGTCACCTGGTCGATGCGATCGGAGATGAGCCTGCCTATGAAGACCTTTATCTCTATCGGTGATATGGAAGAGAGGATCGGTGGCGACTTTGAGGAAGGCCTCACCGAATTGGCCGCAGTTGTCGAGTCCGGCGAAGAATCCTGAGCGTTTCTCACGGTCAACGGAGGTCATCTAACTTCAATCTCGGTCTGTAACGGCACTGGCCAGTTTTTGGAGAGTCGCCGCTTCTTGAGACGAGAGATGGCGGCGGGGATACCAGAGGTCGTCTAAGAGGTCGGTGTCGCGAATCGTGGCGTAGATGACCAGGGCTGCCAGATAGGTGCCCGCCGGCGTGGCGTGATTGCCGTCTTCCATATACAAAGAAATCCCCGTGCCCTGCCGTCGGCTTCGCTCCCAGGCGCGCCCCGCGGGCGCAAGGAGGGCGTCGCTGCCTTCAAGCGCTTTGTCGGTGGCGGCGATGATCTCACGTGCGAAAAGATCCGGCGATTGAGGCATCATCGGGTGGTCATAGAGCGGGTCGTTTTCGGCCCGGGGCCATACCTCGTAGAGCACGGGCACGGCGCCTTCGGCTTTGGCCAGGGAGGCGATTTCTCGGAAGGATTCGGCGAATTTATCGGGATCGATCAGGGGCTCCAGGCTGCCGCCCTGGATGACGACGAAGTCGAAATTTTCCCGTCCTATGGTGGCCCGAAGCTGGGGGGCTCCCAGATGATCGCTTAAGTCGGCGCCGCCGCGCACCAACTCCTCGGTCCAGATCGGCGCTCCCTTCTCATCGGAGTCGGCCAGGCGCTGCACCATATCGGGTAGATCGTTGTAGAAGGTATGGCTATTGCCGACGAATAAGACCCACTGAGCGTCTTGTGGAGGCTCCTCATAGAGTGGCGTCGAGGAGTCGCCCAGATCAGGACCGAGCAAGGCAAAGACTACGGCTCCCACCAGGGCAACGGCCATGACCCAGATGGCGATACGAAGCGGGGAGTGTTTGGAATCAGACATTCTTGGACCTCAACCGGGTGTGGATTGGCAATTTTAGGTGTAATCGCCGTCGAGGTCGAGCACACGACGAAACCTGGAGGGCCTGACCCAGTTGGTCGCAGTTGTCGAGCCCGGCAAAGACTGCCCAACGTCCTTTGCTCCATTTGCTGACGATTTCGGGGCTTTCATTGTGCCGAACGGCTATATGACTCTACGATGCGGACTTCTCGACTGGTTTTCCCGTTGTTCGGAGCAAATGTGTCATGATTTCTGATTGCCGTATCGTCTTTTTCCTGATCATCCTATTATTTTTCGTGGCTGGATGTAGTTCCATGGCGACAACGGAAGACCCGGAAGTGGTCGAGCAACCAGAATCGTTGTCAGTCGAGGACGATGATGAGCAGAAGACGGGGCTGGCCATCGAAAGGGAATACGAAATGCACAATGTGATCGTGGCCGCCAGAGATATTCCCGCGGGGACACCCCTTGACGATGAAATGCTCTCGACGCGAGAAGTGCCGTCGCAATTCCTGCCCGCTAATCCATTGCTCGAAACAGACATCGCCATTTATCTGGATCAGCCCATCGCCCAAGATATCCGCCAGGGAGATATGATCCTGACCAGTAATTTCGTTGTCTTAACAATGAGCCGAACTCTTTCCGGACGAATTCCGTACGGTGAGCGCGCGGTGACGTTCGCCGCCGACGAGATCTCCGGTGTGACCGGTTTATTACAACCTGGCGATAGGGTCGATATTATTGGCGTTTTTCCCGTTGAGGAGGGCGCAGAGAATGACTTCCTAGCTTCCTCTCTTCTCCAAAACGTGACGGTCCTCGCCGTAGGTGAGCAGCTCACCGAGCCCGGCTGGGATGGGCAATACGACGAGGCCAGGGCGGACGATGTGACATTGGCGATGACGCCGCAAGAAGCAGAGTTGATTTTTCTGGCGTTAAGTGGCGGCGAGCTGAGGTTATTGGTTCGCAACCGCGAGGATTTGGGGACCACTGAAACTGAAACTCTTAGCCTGCAACAGATCCTCGAACAGGCAGACGCTCTCAACGAAGAACGTCAACAGCGCTTTTTTCAACGTCCGCGTCGACCGAGCCCGTGCCCTCCTGGACAGGAGCGTAATGCCGCCGGTGATTGCAATGCGCCGATTACGATCCAGCGATAAGGGGCGTGTCCTGTTGGACTTGCCATTCCCAGAACGACGACTTTGAGGCCTGGCAAAATTGGTTCCGAGTCTGGGTAGGATTGATGGGTGAAATCGCAGCTTTATCGGCCTCGGCCTTCTGGGCGATGGCAAGCATTATCTTTTCGCGGCTCGGTAAGACGATCAGCGCTCTGGCCCTTAATTGGCTCAAATGCATCATCGCATTGGGGTTGATGCTGATTGTGTTGGTGCTCCTCGAAGGAACGTTCTGGCCCCGGGGCCTGAGCCCGATGGAGACGGGGCTGCTGGCCATCAGCGGTCTGGTGGGGCTCACCGTGGGCGATACCGTTTTTTTCGGGGCCCTCAATCGGCTGGGGGCACGCCGGACCTTGCTCTTTGCGGCTCTGGCGCCGCCGATGACGAGCTTGATGGCGGTTCCCGTCCTCGGGGAGCCACTGGGAATGCCCCTGATCGTGGGCATGACGCTGACCATGGGCGGCGTGGTATGGGTGATCTCCGAGCGCCATAGCGGCGGGGACCACCTGGAGATTCGCCATGACGATGGTCGTATGACGAGCTCCATGAAATGGGGAATCGCTATGGCCGTGGGCGCGGCTTTCTGCCAGGCCCTGGGCAATGTCCTCACCAAGCTCGGCGGCTCCCAGATCACCGCTCTGGAGATCAGCATCGTGCGCCTCGCCTTCGGCGTCCTCGGTTTGACAATCCTGGTTGGGCTGGCGGGCCGCCTGGTCGGGACTCTGGCTTCGATGAAGCGACCGAAGACGGCGATGATGGTTGTGTCGGCGACCTTCCTCGGGACCTTCCTGGGGATCTGGTTGATGAACGCCGGCCTGCGCTATACCTATGTGGGCATCGCCTCCACCCTTTCTTCGACGAGTCCGATCTTCATCCTCCCGCTGGCCTATATCTTCGACAAGGAGCGGTTGACCCTGCGCTCTGTCGGCGGCGCCCTGGTGGCCGTCGCCGGCGTGGCCGTACTCTTCTTATGGTAACCGAATACCAAACGAACGCCGTGGAGTTAACCCGGTCTGGTCGGTTCCGTTTTTGGGTCGGCTCCGTTTTGCTGAGCGAGCTCGCAAGTGCCGGGCACCGAGGCTAACGAGGCCAGGGTCATCTCCAGACCGTTGACGTGGTCACCGTGCAGATGGGTGAGATAGACCGCATCCAGGTCATCCACGTCCAGGGGAGCTTCGGACTCGGAGAAGGCGTCACCGACACCGCCGATGAGAATGTCGAATGCCATGGGTTAACTCCTGTGCTCGTTGTACTATTAAGGCCGGCGGGAAGGGGTAAACGTTTAAGGGCGGCGGGAAGGGGTAAACGTTCACCAGGAGTTAAGGTGTCGACCATCGTTGGGCCCCCGGTGGTTTTCGTATTTCCTTCAAAAATCTTCGCAATTTGGTGGGGCTTATGCAAATAGTGGTCAAAGTGAATGAGTTTGCAGGAGTTTTGGTTGGTGAACTTATTGGTCACCATTCCCCCAGGGGAGGTGTCCCGGTCTGCTTTTTTGTGGCATTCTCTGGGGGGATATATGAAACCGGAATGGGATAATCTTTATGAATTCATGGCGGCATGCAGGCGTCTAACCGGCGGATTATTTGGAGCCATGGAGCCACATAGGTCATCATCATGAATAATGCGACAAGATGCTGGACGGTGAGTTCAACGGCCATTGCCGTATGGGCGCTATTGGCGGGAATGGTCGTGTTGTTGACCGGGTGTCTGGAGCAGGGACGGGAGGACTATCGAGACGCTGCTGCCGAGGCCTTTTGTGACGAGGCCCTGCGATGCGGCAATCTGGGGACAGCCTTTATTGCTCAAACCCATTCGGAATGCGTCTTGGAGATGCGAAGTGCCTTCAATCGGCGCTGGCCGGCCGACCAATGTGACCAGGGGAGAATAGATCCCGAGAACTACGATCGATGCATGTCGCGAATGCTCGACGTCGCCTGTGAGACCGGCATCGTTACCAGACTTGACGCCTATTTGAGATGTCGACCCAAGAACGTGTGCAGCGCCGAGCTCTGTAAGACGCGTCTATTGGGTCAATGCCTGGACGGAGTTGTCCAGCGATTTGCTACGAGCGTCCATGCGTTATGATCCGAGCTTTTCTTCGGCAACAAACACCGACCGACAACAAACACCTGAGGTTGCTTCGATTTTTTGGACACATTGAAGAGAATGTTTCTGTTGATCTCAACGAGGAAGAACTCAACCTCATCGAAGTGCAGAACTGGTGACGCCACGATCATCCCGTCAGTTGTGCGACGAGAAACTCGCGGGGCCTGTAGACGGGAAGTCTCGAATTGCGAAAGTCGGTGGTGTTCCGCGTGAGAATCGCGTCTAACCCAATTCGCTGCGCGGCGCTGTCGATGACGGCGTCTTCAAAATCTCTGAAGTCAGACGAGATGGCATCGCGAAGGGCCACCTCGTCGACAGTCAGATCGCAGACCGACAGACCGCAATGGGATAGCTGTCGGTTGTTGGTTTGCCGTGGAAAGGCGTGGCCCCACGGCGGCCTGTGGAGCCAGCGCTAAATTCTCTCAGCAGTCGAGTTCACTCGACGATCCATGTGGAGTCGGAGGCCTCTAAAATTCCCTGACTCTCCTCTTCCCCGCCGATGATGAAGAATGAGCCCGACTCTTCAACGGAGCCCATGTGGCGCCGCGCCTGCGGAAGCGCCACAGCGCCGCTGAGGCTCCAGAGGCCAAGCTCGGGCGGGCCTATAAGCTCCGTCTGGTAAACTCTATGGGTCAATTGCCAACTGGCCAGCCCTCCTCCAATCAAAGAAAAATAATGGTCCGTATTGGCCACGGCGTACCCTGCGGCATGACTAATTGTCGTGGCGCTCGTGGAGTACAGACATGGCTGGTCCAGGCCTTCGATGGAGTCGGCGCAGACCAACTCCCCGGGAGGAAAGGTGGCCTCACAGAGATCGAGCTCCTCGTCACAGGCCTGCTCACAGGTCGAGTCACCACAGTCGCCGAGGCAGCTCTGCCAGAGGGTCGAGCATTCCTGTTGTCCCATGACACGTCCGGCGACGATAGTGTTGGTGGCGTCATGAGGACCGATTCGGCCGGGGCCGAAGTAGACCCAGCCGTCGGTCTTCCAGCTATTGCATTCCCAACGGGGCTGAGGATCGGTCTCGGAGGTGGCAGTGCTTAGACGAGGCACGTCTGCGACCTGTATATCATCGCTGAGATTGTACAGGGGGATGATCGAAATAGTATTTCGTCCGCTGCTGTCGTCATGGCCAAAGGCAGTGTAGAGATAGGTAGTTTCCTCATCGTCGGGGTCGGTCGCGGTCTGAGTACAGGGGGCGTTACGCGCTGCATCGTAATCGGCGGAGTCGGGCAACAGGGCGACCACCGCCCATTCGCCGAGGGCGCCCAATCTCAGCGGGCAGCTATCATAGAGGCCGGGCTCGCATTCTTTGTCGGGCTCGGGGTCCACAAATTCTCCGGTGTCCAAAAAGGAGGTCTCCGTCACCTCAGCGATCAGCTTTTCACTTCCCGGAGGGGCATCTTCATGAGGGCTGCGATAGACGCGATAGCCCACGGCCCGATCCACGGGGTGCCATGACAGGGCCAGATGGGCCGAAGCGTCGCCGTCGCCGCCTGGCAACTCGGGAAGGTGGGCGACGATCGGCTCACCGGGCAAGGATTCGCCTCTGGGGTTCACGAGATCGTCAAGCGCAAAGACGGCGGAGATGCGGTAGACCCAGGTGCCCGGCTCCAGTCCCGACGCCTCCAGGATTTGCAGATCCAGGGATTCAAATTTCGGCGCCGCCTGCGGGTCGAGTACCTGGGCTCGAAGTACTTTGCGGCTCGCCCAGGCGCCGTCGTGGCCGCCGGAGAGGAAGATAAAGCGGCCCACCTTAGCGCCGCCGGCCATGGTGCGCGGCGCCTCTTGCCAGCCACCATCTTCGGGCGAGGGGATACGAAGGGGGCGACGTTGCACAGCCCAGCCCTCGTCGTCGATATCCCCGAATCGGTCCAGCCGGGCCGCCTCGATGGCGCTGTGGGTATTGCCGAGCTCATCGTCGCCACCGATGGCATAGAGAAAGCGATCGTCAGTGGTGGCATGCCCCGCCGCGGCGACCAGCCCGCGACGGGGAATATTTAAGGCCGGGCCTTCCCGGGCGGTGTCGAGCCTGTCATTGATCTCGACCGCTCTGACCAGGGAGAATTCAGCGTTGACCTGGGCCTGAACAATTTCGTTGACCTCTGCCGATTGGCTTACGATTACGACGCATCTCGTGCCCACGGCCAGGCTCTCGGAGGCGACGGGGAAGGTCGCTTCGACCTGCTGGGCGCTGATCACATCCACGTCTGGTGCGGTCATGACGAAGGAGGTGTCCTCCTCAGGGGGAAGACAATCGTAGGTCACCTCCAGGTCTTCCCGAAAATGCTCGCCCCTGATGGTCAGCGCTTGGTCAGAGTAGTAGCGAATCCTCCTGGGCGTCACATCGTCGATGCGTGGGGGAGCGGAGGAGTCGTCGACCACCCACAGGGGCTGGTCTGCCACGCCGAGGGCGCCATCGCCGTTGAGCACCACCACGTCATAGGAGCCGCTCGGGAGTCCCCGGGGGACCACCGCCGTGAGGCGTTCCGGGCTTTGAAGGTCGACGCTCACCAGCGAGTGAGCCAGACCGCCGGCCTGGGGGCTGAGGTAGATCCGTGGAATGCCCTCAAACCCCTGGCCATCAATCTCCACCTTCGTATCGACCAGCCTCCACGTGGCCCACGGTTCCACTGTGTCGATCTCCAGGGTCCGTTGATCTTCTATAGACAGCGACCCATAGAAGGTGTCGGGACAACCCTCGAGGTCTTCCAGGTGGACTCTATAGGAGCCGGCGTCGAGCTGGGCGGCGGGAATCTCGGCGTCAATGCGATGGGGGGCCAGGAGGGGATCGTATTCAAAGCTCAGCTCCCTGGCGCTTCCGCTGGACTCGTCGACCAGGAGTACACGGGCCACGGCTTCGCCGCGGTCTTCGTCGGCCACATAGAGGTGAAGTGGAGTCGTTATGCCCTGATAGGCCAGGGGCGGATCACTTCCGAGAAGAAGAGACGGTCCTTCGACCACGGAGAGCAGCTCCTGGACGGTGTGCTCGTGCCCGTCGGGGTTGATGACTCTCACGGCATACTGCCCGGCCCGGGGAAAGCCCTCTAAGATCACTTCGATTTGATCGCCCTGTTCGGCTACCACGGCGGAGAGGATCTCCAGGGAAGTCCCGTCGTCGACGGAGGTCACCTCCACGGTGGCGCCGTCCATAAAATACGACCCCAGCACCAGAAAGGAGGTGCTCGTGGTGCAGATCGTCTGATCGTCGACCCCATCGATGACGGGAGGGTATTGGCAGTGGGGGGCGTTGGGGCCGGTGCTGACAGCTCCCGAAGGGCAGGGTTCACAATGACGATCGTTGGTTTCGGTGCCCTCCTGGGCTACGAATTCATCGTCCCCGCAATCGGTCCATGGTTCACATGGCGTGGCCGGATCACCGCCGTCCCAGGTGCCCTCCTCGCAGGCCACCGCCTCGGCTGTGCCTCCCGGGCAATAGGTGCCTGCCTCACAGGGATCGCAGTCCGCCCCGGCCGTGCCCGGCTCGCACTCCAGCGGTTGGGGATCGTCGCCGCAGCCGATGCCGACGCAGATAAAAGCCACCAGGACGGTGGCGGAGAGAATCTGTTTCAGATGCCGGTCAGCTAGAAGTTTGCACATAGGGGGGAGTCCCTTAGAGCCTGGGAAGGTGAAGTGGCTGTTGACTGAGACGACGCAACGGCGGCGGCCGCCTGGCCTGCCACCAGTGTAATGACGCCGTGGATTCGGACAACCGACGGGTGCCGCGATGCCGTCACCGTCGATTGAATATCACGAGGAAGTGCTCAATAGCGCCTTCATCGAGGCCCTCCGCTGCGATTCCCCGAAGTGACACCACGGCTGATGTGCGCCCCGTCGGTTTGCGGTTGGTTTGTGTGATTAGAACCCGGCGGAGAAGGTCAGCGTGGGGGCCAGTAGGAGATCGCCGTCGCTGTTGGAGGCGACCTGAAGCTCCGGGTTGAGGCCCAGGGAGCCGGTCACTGGGAGGCGAAAACCCAGGGAGCCCAGGACATACCAGGCGGAGTGGAAGGGGCCGGTGCCGTCGGCCCAGGCGACGCGGAGGGCGCCGAAGAACTGGGTCGGGCTCTGGGTGCCGACCTGGAAGGTCAGGCCCGTGGTGGCGTGGTAGGTATAGAAAGCGTTGCCAGTGTCGGCGATGAGGCCGGCGCCGAGTCCGTGGGTCCAGCCGATCTCGAAGAGGCCGCGGCGAAGGCGGAGGTTACCCTCGGCGGTGGTCACGTCGCCGCGGGTGAGCAAGGTCAGGTCGTAGGCGTCGCTCAGGTAGAAGACTGCGCCGCCCTGACCAATAACGCTCTGGGCGCCGTCGAGGGTGGCGAGGTAGCCGGCGCTGGCGAGGACGCTGCCGCTGTGGGTAGCGTTGTCGGCAGGGGCGGTGCGGGCGTAGGGGGCGGCGGAGACCGCCGGCGGCGGGGCGGCGACGGTGGCGCATGCCGACAGCAGGAGAAGGGCGATGAGGGCCGGTGTTAAGGCCCATATCTTCGTCGATACGTTCATCCTCAAAACCGGGCCTCCAGGTGAAAGTGCAGAGATACAAAGGGGGCCGGGAAGGGGTAGACGGTCAACAGGAGCTCCGGGCCCAGGCGAAGGACGCCTCGGGAGGTGGTCCAGCCGACGGCCAGGTCGGCGAAGGGGTCTAGTGGGGAGCTGCCGACGACGTAGTGGGTGTAGCGTAGCCCGCCGTACCATGCGGAGGGGCGCTGGGCTGATTGCTGGACGAAAAGCCCGGCCGTGGCGAAAAGCCCCGATAGGTCGACGAGTTCGCCGCCGTTGCCGGTGACGCCGTGGACGACGCCGACGCGCAGGCTGGGGTTGTCGACGACGACGAAATTTCCCTGGAGGCCGGCGCCCCAGGTCGATGCGTGGGCCGCCAGGTCGTAGCGCTCGGCAGCGCGCCAGGTCAGGCTCCCCCTCCCGGTGGG
>SLJM01000286.1 GCA_007135085.1 Myxococcales bacterium | reverse complement strand
CCTCCCGACATCCGAGTCTCTAAATCTACGCATTCAGATGGATCGCCCAAGTCCGTTTGACCGGGCCTTCGGGGCACGTAAATTCATCGCGACTTTGGGAAGAAGGGAGGCGCTATGAGGATGACGGAACGGTTAGAGGAAGAGGGAAAGTCGGCGACGGCGATGATTCTCGGGATCACGGGAGGTATTTTGGGGGTGATCGCCGGGATCATGGCCATCCTCATCGGCGGGGCGGGAATGCTCCTGCTCGGCGAGCCCACGGGCGTGGCCTGGCTGGGGGCGACGGGTATCGTCTTCGGGTTGATCGGCGTCGCCGGGGGCTCCATGGCCCGCACCAACCCCTTGCCGGCGGGGATTCTGATGGCCATCGCCGGAGTGGGCGGGTTTATCGTGGTCTCTCTATTCTGGATTCTCCCCGGTGGCCTATTATTGATCGGCTCTCTGGTGGCCTGGAATCTCAAACAGGGTCGGGAAGAGCAGGCGGCGTGAGCCCTTCGGAGCGCGGACTGCCAGTCCGCAATGCGGCCAGGCTGGCCGCGCGATCACTCTTCGTCGATCGTGCGGAAGCTGACCTGGAAGCGCTGGGCCGTATCGATGGCGCCCACGGTCAATTCGTAGGTGGTCGATGGTTCCAGCGGCTGCTCTAATTCGTATTCCACCACCCAGTGGTCGTTGTGGCGCGCTGCCCGCTTATGGGTCATCGGCGCCTCTGGCGACAATTGAGCGCTCACTGAGTTTAGGGGCCGATCGAATTCGACGACAATCGCTGTGTCCAGGGCCACCTCCGTGGCGCCGTCGTCCGGGGTGGTGGCCACGAGACTGACCGGGTCGGGCTCACCACAGGCGGCGAGGGCAATGAAGAGGGCCAGGCAGGCCCATCCTCGGGGCAGGTGGTCGGTATGAATTACCATCGTCGGCCTCGCTTGGGCGGCGCCATCTTGACGATACGGGGGTCGAAGCGGGCGATAATGTCGACCAGATCTTTTTGGGCCTCCATGACCTCTTCGATATTCTTGTAGACCCCGGGCGCCTCGTCGCGATCGGCCGACAGAAGGCGCACCTTCTTCTCCTGGAGCTCGGCCTCGATCTCGTCCCAGGAGATGGAGCGCCTGGCCTGAGTGCGCGACATAACTCTTCCGGCGCCGTGGGCGGCGCTGTTGAGAGATTCTTCGTTTCCCTTGCCGCGGACTACAAAGGCCGGCTCCGTCATCGAGCCCGGGATGACGCCCAGATCGCCCTCGGCAGCAGGTGTGGCGCCCTTTCGGTGCACGATGACCTCCTTGCCGTCGTGGACCTCTTTCCAGGCAAAATTATGGTGGTTCTCCACGCCGGCGATCACCTTTGCCGCCAGGCGGGCCGTGATCTCATGATGCATCACGGCGTGGTTTGCCGACGCATAGTTTCCCATCAATTGCATGGCCGCCCAATATTCTCGTCCCGGCTCAGAATCCAGATCGAGCCAGGCCAGATGGTTTAATTCTTTGGGAAGCTCGGGATGCAGTTTTTTCGCCAGCTTCGAATAGTGGTTTGCCACCGCCGCGCCCACACCCCGGCTGCCGCTATGGGTCAAAAGGGCCAGATACTCACCGGGCTCGAGCCCCAATTCGGGCTCGTCCAGGGTGAGTATCCCGAACTCTGCGAAGTGATTGCCCGAGCCGCTCGATCCCAGCTGTCGCCGCGCTTTTTCTTTTAGCTTGCGCGTCACTGGCGACACGCTCCAATCCTCGTCCATGACGGGATGATCTCGGGGCTTGTCGAATTCGGCGCCCACCCCGAAGGCGGTCTCATATTCGAGGACGTTGGCCAGAAAATCCGACTTCTCCTCGATATCCTCCACGGGTAGATCGAAGACCGATAATTTCATGCGGCACGCAATATCGACGCCCACCGCGTAGGGGATGACCGCCCCTTCCGTAGCCAGCACCCCGCCGATGGGCAGCCCGTAGCCCCGATGGGCGTCGGCCATCACCGCTCCGCGCTCTGAGATGGGCAGGCGGCAGGCGTTGTCCATCTGCTCTAAAGCCGCCGGATCGAGATCGACACCCCACTGGCGATAGGGAGCCGGCTCGTCGCGTTCTTCAAATCGCTCGCTCATGATGAACCTCGTCGATCGGTAGGTGCGTGGAAGGGCAAACCTAATGGGATTGGAGGGAGAGTAAAGGTTGAAAGTAGCCTCGGTAGGTCTATGTAAGCCCGTAGCGCTCCATCTTGTTGAGCAGGCCCTGCCGCGACAGCCCGAGGGCGTCGGCGCTCTGGGTGCGGTTGCCGTCGAAGCGCTGCAGGGTGCGCGAGATCTCGCGGCGCTCCAGGGCTTCTACCTTTTCTTTGAGCGTGGCGTCGGCGGCGACCTGGGTGGGCTGGCCCGTGCCGTCAGTGAAGGCAAAATCAGAGGGCTCGAGCACAGCGGTGGTGCTCATCACCGTGGCCCGCTGCATCTCGTGGCGCAGCTCGCGAAGGTTGCCCGGCCAGCGGTGGGATTTCAGGGCGGCTATGGCCTCGTCGGTAAGCCGCCGCGGTGTGGCGTCGGCGCCGATGGAGGCCGATTGGTTCAAGAAATGGGTGGCTAGAAGAGGGATGTCGCCAGAGCGTTCGCGCAGCGGGGGAAGGGCAATCTCGGCCCCCTTGATGCGCCAATAGAGGTCTTCGCGAAATTGGCCCTCTCGCTGCAATTTCAATAGATCGCGGTTGGTGGCGCTGATGATGCGCACGTCGACCTGCACTGTGCCGTCGGCGCCGACGGGGAGGATATCGCCCGTCTCGAGAGTGCGCAGAAGTTTGACCTGCAGGTGGGGCGGCATATCGCCCACTTCGTCGAGAAAGAGGGTGCCTCCGTCGGCCTCCACGAACAGGCCGGGGCGGTCGTTGATGGCGCCCGTAAAGGCCCCTTTCTTATGGCCGAAGAGGGTCGACTCCAGGAGGTTTTCCGGCAGGGCCCCGCAGTTGATGGCCACAAATGGGGCGTTCTTTCGCTTCGAGCGGTCGTGAACAGTGCGGGCCATCAGCTCCTTGCCCGTGCCGTTTTCGCCGGTGATTAAAACGGGCAGATCCGTGGGCGCCACGCGCTCGGCGATCTCGAGAGCCCGCAAGAAACTAGGGCTCTGACCGATCATGGACTGCCCCGGCGCGCTCTGCTCCAGGCTGGTGCGCAGATTGTCGACCTGACGCTCGAGTCGTCGCTTTGCCAGCGCCCGCTCGACGACCACCAGAACCACGTCGGGATCGACGGGTTTGGTCAAAAAATCATAGGCCCCCTCGCGGACGGCGCGCACCATAAAACGCCTGTCCCCGGCGCCGGAGACCACCACGATCTTGGCCTGAGGACGAAGCTCCAAAAATTCGGAGAGCATATCCAGACCGGCCTGCACGCTCCCGTCGGGGGGCAACATCAGATCGAGCAACACCACATCCGTCGGCGTGTCGACGAAGGCCTCCCGCGCGCTTGAGCGATCGTCGGCCTCGATGACCCGAAAACCCTCGTCGCGCAATAGATTGCCGTAAATATTTCGAAACGCTCGATCGTCATCGACGAGGAGCAGACTGGGCGTATCAGTAGACATCAGTCAGGTCCAATCGCAAAAGGTACGGTCAGAGAGCGAAGGAGCGAAAGATCGGAGGAGCGAAAATCGAAAAGCTGATGAGCTGAGAGCGAAAGATTCGAACGGATAATAGCGAATAAGCTGAGGGTTCGACCGTTGCGATTGTTCCGGCATGTGGGGGATCGGCGGCCAATTTGAATATCCCGGCTATTTCAACCAGCGGAAGCAGGCGAATAGGGGACCCCAAAAATATCCAGGTTCTCGCAGGGGCTCGCAACTTTGCTTTTCCGCTCTCATCAGTTTGAATCTTTCGCTCTCCGAGCATCAGTCTTTCGCTCTCAGCCTTTCGCTCTCAGCTGCTCCGCTCCTCAGCTCTCCCCGAGCTTCGCTGCCGTCGCAGTGGCGGCGGCGAGGACGGGTTGGTGGCGGGGCAGGACGATGCGGAAGGTG
>SLJM01000261.1 GCA_007135085.1 Myxococcales bacterium | reverse complement strand
CATCGAAGCCTGCGTTGCACGATTCGGAACATCGAGGTAGACACAAAAAACCCCGCCGCGAACTCGCGGCGGGGTTTTTGATTACCCCCGGACAATCCAACCTATCTCAGCACTGGATACCGTCGGCGTCGCTCGAGCCTTCGTCTTCGCAGATGCCGCTATTCTCGTTGCAGATCTGACCGGTGCCGCATTGATCATCGCAGGCACAGGAGCTAACGCATTCGCCGGCGTCGTTGCAGGCCTGGTCGGAGCTGCATTCGGCCGAAGACCGGCACTCCACGTCCGGGTCGGGCTGGCAGAAGTTGAAGCCCGAGCAGATGAAGCCGAAGCCGCAATCGCTATCTTGCTGGCAACCCTGCTCACAGGAGGCCTCCACGCAGACCTGACCGGCCGAGCAATCCGAAGTCTGGTAGCACTCGATATATTCGCACACCCCCTGGCGGCAGCGCTCGTTGGCGCCGCAATCGTCGCTCTCCGAGCAGGTGGCGGCGCATTGGCCGTCGACGCAGCGGGCGTCGTCGGGGCAATCGGCGTTGAAGACGCAGCTGATGGTCTCGCGCACGCACTCCCCGTCGATGCACATTTCGCCATCGCCGCAATCACCGGCCACACATTGGTCCACACATTGGTAACCGCTGCACTTTTGGCCGCCGGCGCAGTCGCTGTCGGCGTTGCATTCGGCGTTACTCGGCCCCTGGCAGGTATTGTTGACACAGGACTCGCCGACGGCGCAGTCGCTGGCGCCCACACATTCGAGGTCGTCGCCGGCATCGCAGGTGCGAAGGCCGCCGCTATCTTGTTCGGGCACGCATTGGGGAGAGAGGCTGTCGTCGTCGGAGACCTTCAGACATTCAAAGCCGCTGGGACATTCGGAGTCCAACTCGCAGGCCCGACCGCAGACGGTCTCGGCAAAGCCCGTGGACTCGTCGTAATTGATCTGCAGGCATAAGGCGTCTTGCTCGCCGCAATCCTGCCGGCTCTGACAGGCCTGACATAATCCGCCCTGACCGCGATCGTCGGTGTCGGCAGCCTTACAGGATCCGCTCACGCAGATTCGACCCTCGTTGCAGTCATGATCGCTAAAGCAATAGGCGGGCTCGTTGAAATAATCGTCGTCGGGGGCGCTGCCATCACAGACGGTGTCGCACGATGTCTGCATCCAGCAATCATCCCAGCAGCTATAGGCATCGCAATAGGGCTGGCATACCTGGTGCTCATAGCACTCGGTATAGCAATGGCCGTCGTCGTTATGATGGTGTTCCTCGGAGATGATCAAACATCCCGGGATGAGCAGCATCGCCAGCATCAATCCCGCCAGACGACTCAGTATTTTGGCCTGCATCGTGGGTCTCCTCTTTTCGATATATTCGATAGGTCCAGGCATTTTCAGCTCTCTCGACGTTCAAGATATCCTGTTTTGCTCTCCACAACCAACCGTCCTCCAGACGGACCTGGCTGCCAGCGCTCTCTGCTCGACAATGACTTCGACGGAGCAGAGCATTTTTTTATTCATCTTTTTTGATCTTATTTCGGTGGCATCGGCGCAAAAAACGCACCTTTGACTGGCCCGACCCCTTCCGCTAACCTTCGCTGCTTGAGATGTCGATCTAGATCTCAAGACATCGAGACCTGCGACCTGGTACGGGGTCGCCCCCGCCGCTGCATTGATAGCAATTTCGATTCACCAGCCAGGCAATTCATGAAGAGCCACGGTGCCGATATGACTTCAAAGACCAAACGAATTACGCCGCTCTGGCGACAGCTTGCCCTGATATCGATCCTCTTTGTATCCCTCGCCGCCTGCGGCGACGACGATATCGGTCGAGTCACAGACGGCACGCTCAGCATCACACCGTCGCCGCTCAACTTCGCGGACGTCGTCATCGGTGAATCATCGCTGGGAACGATCCGACTGCTCAACGATGGAGACTCCACGATCCGCCTGGCCGATCTGGAGCTAGTGGACAACCCCAATCGCTCCGGCAACGCCGACGCCTATGAATTGCTCAACCCCTGGAGCGACACCTACGTCCTGGAGCCCGGTGATTCCTACGAGCTCGATATCGAATACGCCCCCACCGGCACAGTCCCCTCCGAGGGGCTGGTCACCTTCCGGACCAACCTGGCCAACGATACAGATATCGAAGTGGAAGTCCGCGCCAATGCTCCGAGACCGGAATTGCTGGCCGAGGAAGTGGTGATCTTCGACCGCACCCCGGCGGGCAGCACGGAGTGGCGCCTGACTCGGATTCAAAATGTCGGTTCTGCCGACCTGGAGATCGACGATATCGAGCTGGCAGGCCCCGAGGACTTCCAAATGACCTTCCCGGCGGCCACCGGCACCGACGTGGACGGGCCCAGTGACGACGACATCACCTATCGCGACACCGTCGCCGCCGGTGAATCGCTGTGGCTCCGCATCCACTACACCGCTCCCGACGATCAATTCCAGACCGCCCAGATCAATATCGAGTCCAACGACCCCGACAAACCGCGTCATATGATCGCCGTCATCGCCAACAGCGACGCCCCCTGCCTGCGGTTGGTGGGCGACGAAGTGGACTTTGGTCTGGCCTCCATCGGCAACGCCACCACCGAGACGGTCACCCTTCATAACTGCAGCCGCGTGGCCCACACGGTGGTCTCCGACATCGCCCTGGGCGAATATATCGGTGACGGCGGTCAGTTCGAAGAAGGGGGCGATATCCATTTCGAGATCGACCCGGCCTCGCTGCCTCAAGAACTTCAGGACGAGGGCATCAAGGCCATTCCCCCCAACGAGAGCATCTCCTTCCGAATTCGCTACAGCCCGCAATTCGAGCAAGAAGACCTGGCCACCTTGCAGGTCGTGAGCAACGACGAAGCCGGCCCCATCCAGGCACGGGTGGTCGGCAACGGCGCCGACCTGGAATGCCCGGTCGCCATCGCCCAGGGACGCATCGCCGGCGAAGGCGTCTGGAGCGATGACTGGATCTTCGGCGCCCCCCTGGACGTGGTCGAGCTCGACGGCTCCCAGTCCTACGACCCGGATGAGACGGATGTCACCTATGAGTGGAGCCTCCTCGAACAGCCCGCCGGCTCCATCATCCAGATCAACGGCGCCAATACGGCCAACCCCACGCTGGAGACCGATATCGCCGGCACCTTCGTCATCGAATTGTCGGTCTACGACGATTTCGGCATCTCTTCCTGTGAACCGGCCACCCTCAACGTGTCCATCGAGCCCGAGTCGGCGATCCACGTCGAGTTGACCTGGGAAGTGCCCTCCTCACCGGACGGCACGGGCACCGACCTGGACCTTCACTACTTGCATCCCTACGGCGATTGGAGCGTCCATCCCTATGGCGTGTTCTGGAATAACCCCGAACCCAATTGGAACGACGGCAGCACGGTGAGCCTGGACATCGACGATCTCACCGGCGACCTTCCGGAGAATATCAACCACGACAATCCAGATCCGACCTTCGACTACTCCATCGGGATCTTCTACTTCAGCGACACCATCGACTTCGGCGCCACTGACGCCCGACTGCGCATCTACCTCGGCGGTGACCTGGTCCTCGACGAAGAACGACGCATGAATAATCCCGGCAACGGCAATATCCTGTCCACCACCGGTGATTTCTGGCATGCCGCCGACATCCTCGTCGAACACGGCGGCGTCCTCGACCTGGACTTCGTCGATAACTTCTACGAAGACGGCGGTATCCCCCAGTGATCTGATCGCCTGCTTGCAAAAGCCCGGCTTCGGTCGGGCTTTTGCTCTTCTTGGCTTCCACGCGCTTCGCGGCCGCGAATCCTTTGACTGTGCCTGAGACGATCATTACTATTCGCTCCCTGAACCATCAGCTCGGCTACGAAGGATGATGAAATGACTCGCTCTACCTCTTATCGCATCAGTCGGGGCAAGATTTGGACTTTGCTCCTCTTCACCGCCTTTGTAGTGGTGACCTCCCTGGCCTGCCGGGAAGGCATCGGACAGAGCGACAACCCCCGGTTTAACGTCGACCCCACATCGATCACCTTCTCCCAGGTGGCCATCGGCAGCCAGGCCGAGCGAGAAGTGGTGATCACCAACGACGGCGACGGCGAGCTGGTGCTGCGCGATATTGAACTGGTCAACGACGGGGGCAGCGCTTTTATCAAAGCCGGCAATTGGCCCTCCGAGTACAGCCTGGGCGAAGATGACCACCTGGTCCTGACCGTGATCTACGAGCCCGTCGACGTCGCCGACCATACGGGCGCCATCGAGTTGGCCACCAACGATCCGAACAAGCCGGAAGTGTCGATCCCCATCGCCACTCAGGGCCTGGGCGGCGAGCTCTTTGTCTCTCATCCGCTGGTCGACTTTCCCCAGACGCCGCCTGGATTTGACGAATACCGATTCGTCGAGCTCCACAACGTGGGCTCCGCCCCCTTGCAGATCGAGGACATCCACATGTCCTCCGGCGATCATATCTTCGACATCAGCTTTCCCGACGAACGCACCACTCCGATCGCCCAGGACAGCGACACCCCGGCCTCGGTGCTGGCCCACGACGGCGAGCCAATTTTGGTGCGCGTCATGTTCAGCCCCCAGGATTGGGATCCCGCCGAAGGGTCGTTCACCATCGTGAGCAACGACGCCTATGATCCCGAACTGGAGGTCGAGATTCGCGGCAATAGCGGCGACACCTGCCTGGAGGTCTCCCATTACGACGGCGTCGACTTCGGCCCGGCCGCTATGGGCATGGACAATAAGGAGCTCATCACCCTGCGCAATTGCTCCCCCTCGGCAGACCTGGAGCTCTACAGCATCGAGATCTACAGCGACGAAGACGGCGTCTTCGATGTCGACGCCGACTCCCTCTCCGGGGGGCTGGCCGACGGTGGCGACCACGTGCTCAAACCGGGCGACGTGACCACGGCGAAGATCAACTTCCATCCCACCGCCGAAGCCGACTATGCCGGTGAATTGCTCATCGCCAGCGATGACTCTCGAAACGAGGAGTTGATCCTGCCCATCACCGGTCACGGCGTCGACGGGGTCTGCCCCGAGGCAGTGGCCATGGGCTTCGTCGACGGCGCTTCCCCCACCGCCGAGCTCCACGCCGCGCCCCAGGATATCGTCGAACTCACCGCCGCCGGCTCCCTGGACCCGGACGGCACCCAGATCGAATACGAATGGGCCGTCATCGGCCGCCCCAACGGCTCCCTGGCCGACGTGGACTCACCCTTTTCGGAGACCACCACCTTCGAGCTCGACATCGTCGGTCATTTCCTGGTGGAGCTCACCGTCACCGACGAGCTGGGCCTGACCAATTGCGAGCCCGCCGTGGTCGAGATCTTCGCCTTTCCCACCGAGGATATTCATGTCCAGCTCGTGTGGAGCACGCCTGTGGTCAATCAATCCTACGGCGGCCCCGACGGTGAGGAGGAAATCGGCGTCGACCTCGATCTCCACTACGTCCATCCTGAGGCCTACTGGGGCGACTCCAAATCGGTCAACTTCATGCGCCGCGACGAGGATTGGGAGGAGCACGGCCATGTCACCCTCGACATCGACGATCGCTGGGGAGAGGATCCGGAAAATATCAATCATTCCGATCCCTTAAACGGCGCCTTCTACCGGGTGGGCGTGCACTATTATACGAATAACGGCTTTGGAGCCACTGACGCCACGGTGCGGGTTTATTTCGGCATCGACCTCTACGGCCAATACGAGCGCCGTCTCCACGACACCGACAATTTCTGGTACGTCGGCAACATCCAGTGGAATGAAGACGATCCCACCTTCTTATTCCTCGACCAATTCCAGGCGACCATCGACGAAATCCCCTCTCAAAACGATATCTTTTGATGACTTGTCGATCGTCGAATACTTACGATGCACTGCGTCAATTGACTCTCGACGAGTCGGTCTTTATAATCTGCAAACTGTTCCACGGAATTTCCTTGTATTTCCTTGAGAAACGCGCTTCCCGCCACAGCGGGGTTTTGCAAAAAACATGGTCAACCATTGAGGGTTTCGGGCTTTGCCCACCCGCCGCCGAAGGATGAAAAAATGACTCACTTCACTTCTTGTCGCCTCGAAACGGGCAGGAATTTGCTTTTTCTTCTCGCAGCCACGCTTCTGTCTGTGGGAATTTTCGGCTGCGGTGACGAAGATATCACCGGCGGCAATACCGCCCGCTGGGACGCCACTCCCTCTTCGGTCTCCTTTTCCCAGGTTCCCATCGGCCAAGTGGGCACCCAGGTGGTGTCGATCACCAATGTCGGTGGGGGCACGTTGAGCCTTCGCGACGTCAAATTATCGGACGACTCGGCCAGCGCTTTCTCCATCGAGGGAAGCTGCCTGAGCACGGAGGCTCTGGAAGAAAACGAGAGCTGCGGGCTCACCGTCACCTACGAGCCCTTCGACGAGCAGAGTCATAGTGGTGTCATCACGATGAACACCAACGACCCCACCATCGAGGGGTTGGCCCGGATCCCCATCACCACCCAGGGCGTGGGCGGCGAGCTCTTCGTCAACCCCCCGGCGGTCAACTTCCACCAGACGCCGGCCGACTCCTTCGACTACGAATACGTCGAGATCTACAACGTCGGCGCCGCTCCCTTGCATATCGAGGAGATCTTCGTCTCTTCCGGGGCCAATATTTTCGAGGTGAGCTTCCCCGAAGAACGCACCGCCGACATGGATAGCGACGGCGACACTCACCCGGCCGTGCTGGAGCACAACGACGACCCCATCTTGTTGCGCGTCACCTTCCGCCCCGAGGATTGGGATCCGGCCTTTGGCACGATCATGATCATCACCAACGATCCCTTCGATCCGGAATATGAGCTCGACCTTCGCGGCAACAGCGGCGACACCTGCCTGGAAGTCTCCCACCCCGACGGCGTCGACTTTGGCCTGGCCGCTATGGGCATGGACAACAAGGAAGTGATCACTCTTCGCAACTGCTCGCCCACGGCCGACCTGGAATTGAATAATATCGAGGTCATCTCCACCGGCGGCGGCGTCTTCGGCGTCGACGAGACCTTTTTGCCCGGCGATCTGGCCAGCGGCGGAAATAAGGTCCTTGAGCCCGGCGAGATCACCACCGCTCACCTGAACTTCCATCCCACCGACGAGACCACCTACAACGGTGAGCTGCTCATCGCCAGCGACGATTCAAGAGATCCCGAACTGGTCCTGCCCCTGACCGGCCAGGGTGTGGACGCCATGTGCCCCGACGCGGTGGCCGTGGGCTCCGTGGGCGGCACCGTCGCCTCTCCCACCGTCCACGCCGCACCACAGGACGTGGTCAACCTCTCCGGCGCAGGCTCCAACGATCCCGACGGCACGAGCATCTCCTATGAGTGGGCCGTCATCCAGCGCCCCGACGGCTCCCTGGCCGACGTGGACTCCCCGTTCTCCGAGAATACCACTCTGGAGCTCGACATCGTCGGCGAATTCTTGGTCGAACTGACGGTCACCGACGGCACGGGCCTGACCAACTGCGAGCCCGCCATCGTCCAGATCTTCGCTACCCCCCAGGAAGATATCCACGTCCAGCTCGTCTGGAGCACGCCCACGGTCAACCAGAACTACGGCGGACCCAATGGGGACGCCGGCATCGGCGTCGACCTTGACCTCCACTACGTCCACCCCGACGCCTACTGGGGCGACAGCCTGAGCGTCAACTGGCTCCAGCGAACCGGTAGCTGGGGACAGCACGGAGAGGTCTCTCTCGACATCGACGACTGGTGGGGTGAAGATCCGGAAAATATCAACCACGCCGACCCCATGAACGGTGCCTTCTACCGCGTCGGTGTTCACTACTACGACGACAAGGGCTACGGCGCCACGGACGCCACGGTGCGGATTTATTACGGCATCGATCTCTATGGCCAATACGAGCGTCGCCTCCACGCGACCGACAACTTCTGGTACGTCGGAAACGTCCAGTGGAACCCCACCGACCCCTACTTCGACTTCATCGATCAGTTCCAGGAGACCATCGCCGAGATCACCTCGGCCAATGATATCTTCGGTCCCTGAGTCGAATATCTGCTGAATTTTGCCCGCCGGTTGCTCTGCAGCCGGCGGGCTTTTTTTGTTGGATCGAAGGCCTTGATTTCTCCCGAAAAATCTCGACCATGACCTCCACGTTTATCTTCCCTCTTATGGAGTCCCCAAAATGTCCGACCAAGTGATGATCCGCCTTCGCATCGGCATGGAGCAGGCTCATTATGCCGGCGACCTCGTCGACGGCGCCCACGTCCTCAAACTCTTCGGCGACGTGGCAACCGAGTTATTGATCCGCCACGACGGCGACGAGGGCTTATTTCGAGCCTACGACAACGTCGAATTTCTGGCCCCGGTCACCGCCGGTGACTACCTGGAGGTGAGCGGCGAGATAACAAAGGTTGGAAATACGAGCCGTAAGATGAGCTTTGAGGCAAAGAAAGTCATCGAGCTTGTGGGCAACCCCGACCAGCCCTCGCAGGCTCACGTCCTCGACGAGCCCGTCGTCGTCTGCCGCGCCACCGGAACCTGTGTCGTACCCAAGGAGTTCCAGCGATGACCGCTCCCCTCATTATCACCGCCGCCGTCGTCGGCGCCGAGGTCATGCGCGACCATACCCCGCACGTGCCCTATACCCCCGACGAGATCGCCGACGAGGCGCTCCGTTGCTATGAGGCCGGCGCCGCCATTGTTCACGTCCACGGCCGCCGCGACGACGGCACGCCCACCCAGGACCTGGAGACCTTTCGAGCCATCCTCAATGCCATCAGGGAGCGCTGCGAGATTATCGTCCAATTCTCCACTGGCGGCGATGTGGGGATGGACGTCGAAGAGCGCATCGAAGCCCTCGAACTTCGTCCCCCGATGGCGACCCTGACCACGGGGACGGTCAACTTCGGCGACGACGTCTTCTTAAACCCCCTGCCTGTCATTCGATCCATCGCCAATCGGCTCAATAAATTCGGGATCCGCCCCGAGATCGAGATCTTCGATACGGGGATGATCGACACGGCACAGCGGCTCGTCGATCAGGGATTGCTCGAAGGGCCCCTTCATTTTGATTTTGTTCTCGGTGTTCCCGGCGGAATGGGGGCATCGCGGCGAAATCTGGAATTTCTCGTTGAATCCATCCCCGATGACAGCACCTGGTCGGTAGCCGGCATGGGCCGCCACGAGCTTCCGCTGGCCTATGCAGCCATCGAGATGGGCGGTCACGTTCGAGTGGGCCTGGAGGATAATATCTATTTATCTCGCGGGGTTCTGGCCCAGGGCTCCTTTGAGCTCGTCGAAAAAGTGGTGGAATACGCCGAACAGGTCGGCCGGCCCCTGGCCAGTGCCGAGCAAGCCCGCTCCCTGCTTCGGATCGCCGACGATTGACCCCGAATTTTTACCCCAATGCGATGAATATTCGATCCACTACTTCGAAAAGGTAGCAAAAGTCCTAGAATTGGTGCTTGAAAATTGCAGAAAACCGCTTAAATAAGGGTTGACATCGGATCGGGGCGTTTCTATGCTCCCACGCGTTTCACCGATGAAGTTCGTTGCCTGCGGCCTCGAAGTCCCTGTGCCGACAAGCGGGGTCGTTTCAGAAACTGCGCTCGAACTGTTTTAGTTGTTTACTTCGTTCACCGAGCTTTCTGATCCCTAGAGAGGAATACCATGACCAAATCTGACCTGATCGACGCCGTCAACGCCGCTGCTGCGGACCAAGATATTGACCTGACCAAAAAGGACACCCGCGTTCTTATCGACATCCTCTTTGAGACCGTCTCCGACGCCATCAAAGAAGACGAGCGCTTCTCCTACCCGAACTTCGGGACCTTCAAGGTCAAGCACCGCAAAGCCCGTGACGGCCGCAATCCCCGCACCGGTGAGAAGATCCGAATCCCCGCCTCCTACTCGGTGGGTTTCAAGCCCTCGCCGCACCTCAAAGACCTGGTCAACAAGTGATCCGGGACTTCAGGTAAGCGAAAAAGCCGGGGCCTTTGGCCTCGGCTTTTGCTTTTCTAGCCCCTCAGAGCACCACCAGCGCCCCCAACACTGCACCCCACACCACCACGGTTCCCAACACCACGGGGTCGCGCAGCATCTGCTCAGTGGGGCTCATCGGCGTCTCTCGCCGGGCCAGTTGGTAGAATCGGCCCAGACCTATCAAGACCAGGGGAATCGTCACCGGAAGGTAGGGGCTCGTAAAGGGCGTCAGCTCCGTGCGAAAGGGCTGATCCGGCAACGAGGCGGTCAGCGCATAGATCGTATAGGCCGCCAGGGTGAGCCCGCCGACTACGAAGAGGGCCACCTCGAGGACTTCGCGTCGCACATGGGCCCAGCCCTTGCGGACCTTTTCGAGCTGCCCCGACTGAGATAGCTGAATCTCATGGAGGCGCTTTCCAAAGCCGAGAAAGCAGGCCAGCAAAAATGTGCAGGCGATGAGCCATTCCGACAAAAAGACGCCGATCGCAAAGCCTCCGGCGGCCACGCGCAGGACAAATCCGACGGCGATGATCCCCACGTCGACGAAGGCATAGGCTTTGAGAATCTTCGAATAGGCCAGATTCATCACCAGATAGGCGGCGAGGACGCCAGCCACCAGTGGACTGACGAAAGCTGCAGCGGCCAAGGTGACGATTCCTGTGGCGAAGGCCACCACTTTGGCCGTTCCCACGTCCAATTCGCCGGCGGCGATGGGCCGAAATCGCTTGACCGGGTGTAGGCGGTCGCGCTCGCAATCGACGATATCGTTGATCAGGTAGACCGTGCCGGCGATGAGGCAGAAAAAGAACGCCGCCAACGAGGCAAAGATCACATTTTCCAACTCCCAGAACGCCTGAGAGAAGAAAAGCGGCGCCAGAACGAAGACGTTTTTCACCCACTGGTGGGGACGCATGGTGCGCACCACGGCTTTGAGTGAACTCTTCATCGTTTAGCATTCCTCCAGAACTGCAAGATACTCCCTGGTCGCCGCTTCCACGTCGTCGGCGCCGAGAATCCCGCCGACCACGGCCAATCCGTAGGCCCCGGCCTCCAGGCATTGTCCGCCGTTTTCGGGAAGAACGCCACCGAGGGCATAGACGGGAAGGTCGCCGTCGACGGCCTCGTCGGCGATGGCTCGAAACTCGTCGACACCAAGGGACGGGCCGTATCCCTTCTTCGACAGGCTCTCAAATAGTGGCCCCAGGGTCACGAAGGTCTCTCCCCGAGAAATGGCGCGACCTACCTCGTCGCCGTCGTGGCATGACCGCCCCATCACGGCGCTGGGCCCGAGCAGGCGTTTTACCTCTCGAGGGCTCAAGCCCCGCGACGGTAGATGTACGCCGTCGGCGCCGAGCAACAACGCCAGGTCCGGGCGTCGATGCATCAGAAATACTCCACGCACCGAGAAGAGCAACGCCGAGAGCTCCCGACCCAATTCCATCACCGATTTATCGTCTGCCCCACCTGGCCGCAGAGAGACCATCCGGCCACCGGCCGAAACGAAGCGACTCACCACCTCAACCAGATCGATCTCGTCTCGACGCGCCGTGTCAACGTCGGCGATCAGATATAGACGTGGCAGCCCCTTCATGCTCACTCCGAGCCATGGGTCACCACGCCGTCGAGCGGCGACGAGGCCTGCGCGTAGAGTCTGCGTGGGATACGTCCGCTCTCTTTGGCCAATCGCCCGGCCTCGACGGCCAGCTTAAAGGCCCTGGCCATCTGCACCGGCTTCTCTGCACCGGCGATGGCGGAGTTCAATAGGACGCCGTCACAGCCCAACTCCATGGCCAGTGCGGCGTCTGAGGCGGTTCCCACACCGGCGTCGACGAGCATGGGCACCTCCAAAAGATCGCGAATGATTCGAAAATTATAGGGATTTCGAATCCCCATCCCGCTGCCGATTGGCGAGCCAAGGGGCATCACCGCCGCGCATCCAAGGTCCTGTAATTTTCGACATAAGATGGGATCGTCGTTGGTATAGGCCATGACCACAAACCCGTCGTCCACAAGGGTGCGCGCCGCCGAGAGCAATTCTTCGCCGTCGGGCAACAGCGTCTCGTCGTCGGCGATGACCTCCAGCTTGATCAGATCAGTCTCCAGGGCCTCTCTGGCGAGCTGAGCTGTGAGCACGGCATCGCGGGCCGTATAACAACCGGCCGTATTGGGCAAAAGCGTATAATTTCCCATCACCAGGTCGAGCACCCCCGAGCTGGCCGAGGCTTCGATGTCCAGGCGCCGAATGGCCACGGTCACAAGCTCGGTGCCGCTGGCATCGAGGGCGTCCATCATGACCTTATAATTCGGGTATTGCGCCGTGCCCACCAGCAATCGGCTCGAGAATTCGTAGGGCCCAACCTTCAATAAATCTGCCATCGCCTCTCCTCGCTTAGCCACCCTGAGTGGCTCGAATAATCTCGATTCGATCGCCCTCTTCAACGCGCTCAGCCGCCCATCTCCCCCGGGGCACCACGGCGTCGTTGACCGCCACGGCGACGCCACGTTTTGACGGCACGTCCAGCGCCTCCAGGACGTCTGCCAGAGTCTGCACGGCGTTGATCTGTCGCGGCTCTCCGTTAATCACCAACTCCATCGCCTACCTCGCCAGATAAGGGGTCCCACGTCGGCGCTACTCATAACACGATCGCCACCCCGCGATCGACCGCAACCCAAAGGCAACCCCATGAGAGGTTTTCACCGATAAATATGCTTCATCCGGTTGGAGCATCAACCTGTAAAGCCAGCGCACGTAAAAGCACAGCGCATGAATCGTCGCTCTGTCACCGCGGTCTAAAAGCCTCTGGAGAATACGGATCCCCAGCTTGCGGGCCACCGACCAGCAGCCACGTCCTGTATCGCTTGGCTACAGGTCGGCGAAGTTCTCTTCATCTCGAAAAAATCTCGGCATCACCTTGCGACGTACCACAAGCGCCAAGGTGCGTTCGAGACGTTTTCGCGTCAATTCATTGAGGGGATAGGATGCGTATCCACAAAACCGGGAGAACTCCAATCGCTCTTCTAACTAGTACACGGACACAGTGATTTTGATTAATCAAGGCTACACGCATTCGGCCTGGGTTGCATCGGCGTCGTACCCGAACTTACAGCGAAGTCCTCCCCACAAACGCCTGAAGGCGCTAGCCGGGCGAGTCGAGCGGGCCACAGACTGGTCTTCTTCCTCGCGTGGTTCTTTCGCTTCGACTTCGCTTCGTTCGTCCGCTGCGATATCGGCGTCGACAGCGTAGTCCACGGGGTCGACATCCTCCTTCACCTCCCGTGACGTCGGTATCGGATAGTGCCGTCCGAGCTTGGTTCGTGCCTGTGCCACGTCGAAGAGCCAGTCGATTCCCGCGTTTTCAGCATTGCGGGCGTTCTGCCACGCATTTATCTCGGAGGCCAACTCATCGGTCGAGGCGATTCGACGGTCGAGACACTGTTTGGAGAGCACCCCGATCTCGATTTCGACCATGTTGAGCCAGCTCGCATGCTTCGGCGTGAAGTGGAACTCGAGGCGACTTGCGATGCGGCGTGCCTCCTCAGGCTCGAAGCGATCGTAGAGGGCCGAGACTCGATGAGTGTTCAGGTTATCGAGGACGACTCGGATTCGTTCCGCGTCGGGATAGTGTACGTCGACGAGCTGGCGCATTTGCTCAGCGAAGTCATCGAGGGTTCGGCGCTCGGTCACGTCGACGTTTCGCCAGCCCTGATGGCGGTCGAATGCGACGAACAGGTTCGCGGTCCCATGACGTCGATACTCGTAGTCGATGCGCGCAGAACGTCCTGGCGCAGCGGGCACAGGGACCCGTGTCTCGCCGATGAGCTGGATCGGAGTCTCGTCGAAGTTCACCACAGGGAATCGCGGGTCATACGGCTCGGCGTACAGGTCGAGTACATCCTCCATTCGAGCGACGAACTCCGCGTCGACGGAGGGAATGCACCACATCTTGCGCTGCCAGGGCTTGAGTTTCTTCTCCGCGAGGCGTCGGCGCACGGTTTACCTACTCAGGTCGTCAACGTCGGTCAGGGCGACCAGCTCGTCGGCGAGCAGTTGCATGGTCCACTTCGCGCGCCCTTCCGGTGCGTCGGAACAAGCAAGTGCAACCAGCTTCGCCTCTTGAAGGGCGTCGAGTTTGCGCTCGGCTCCGGGACGGTGCTGGTCATGAAGCGCTTCGGGGAGGCCGACCTCGACGTATCGCTCCCGCCTGCGATAGACCGTCGCGGTCCCCACGCTCAGCGCGTCTGACACCTGCTCGGCCGTCCAACCGTCATCGGAGCGGAGCAGTATCAGCGCGCGCTTCATGACCCGTGCTCCGAGTGTTCCGCTGCTGATGAGTTCTTCCAATTCGTCACGTTCCGTCTGGCTCAACTCCACAATCCATCGTACCTTCATGCTGCCTCCTTGGCTTAAGAGGCATGCAAAAGATCATCAATACGCGGGAAAGTCGATCATGACCGAAAAAAACTTCACGCCGAAGCAGGGCCAGTACCTCGCGTTCATTCACATGTACTCGAAGCTCAACCGGCAGCCTCCCGCCGAAGCGGATATGCAGCGATACTTCGGCACCTCGGCACCGACCGTCCATTCGATGGTCGTACGGCTCGAAGCGCGGGGCCTGATCTCGCGAGAGCACGGAAAAGGTCGAACGATTCGCGTCCTGATCGACCCGGAGGAGTTGCCGGAGCTTGAATAGGCGACCGATCAAAATCACTGTGCTCAGGTACTAGTTCT
>SLJM01000016.1 GCA_007135085.1 Myxococcales bacterium | reverse complement strand
CGGCCATCAAGGCCACGGGATTGCCCAGCAAACCGCGCCGCGTATAGGAGGGATCGGTCAAAAAGCGACTGCTGAATAGATAGAAGAGCTGGCCCGCCACAAGGGTGTTGATCGCCGCCGTGCGGGCCACCTCCACGGACATCCCCGACGCTCTGACGTCGAAGAAGGCCGCCAGCGACAGAACCCCGATGAGTATGGCCACGCCGATGATGCGAAGGATGGAGTAGGCGCTGACGATGGGCTCTTTTGCCGGTCGCGGCGGCCGCCTCATCACCCCCGACTCGGCGGGCTCAAACGCCAGGGCCAGAGCCAGCGTGACGGCGGTGATCATATTGACCCACAGAATCTGCACCGGCGTGATCGGCAGATGCTCCAGCGTCAGCACCAGAGCGGCGATGACCATCAAGGCCTCCGCCCCGTTGGTGGGCAGCAAGAAGAGGATCGTCTTTTTGAGGTTGTCATAGATCTTGCGGCCCTCGTGGATGGCCGCGGCGATGGTGGCGAAGTTGTCGTCGGCCAGGACCATGTCGGCGGCCTGCTTGGTGGCCTCCGTACCCTTGATGCCCATGGCCACGCCCACGTCGGCCCGACGCAGCGCCGGGGCGTCGTTGACCCCGTCGCCGGTCATGCTCACCACCTGTTTTTTGCGCTGCAGCGCCTGGACGATCCGTAATTTATGCTCCGGGCTGGTACGGGCGAAGATATCGTATTCCTCGACCAGCTCCTCCAATTTCGCGTCGTCCGCCTCGTCGAGATCCCGACCGGTCAGGGCCTCCGTTTCAGTCCCGATATTCATCATGGCGCCGATGCTGCGCGCCGTGCTTCGGTGATCGCCGGTGATCATCTTGACCTTGATTCCCGCTTCCTGGGCCTGCTTGACGGCCTCGATGGCCTCCTCGCGCGGCGGATCCATCAGCCCCACTAGACCGAGCAACACAAAATCGTCGCCCACCGTCGATGGCGAAATGGTGTCCACATCGGCGTCGACGCGCCGCTCGGCGATGGCGAGCAGGCGATAGCCCTTGCCTGCGATCTCCTCGCCACGGTGGCGCCATGTCTCGACGTCCAGGGCCTCTTCCCCGTCGGCTCCCAGTTGCGCAGAACACATGGAGTAGATCCGCTCCGGGGCCCCCTTCAAAAAGACCACCCGCCGCTGGTCGGGACTCTCATGGAGGGTCGCCATATAGCGGCGCTCCGACTCGAAGGGCACAGCATCGAGGCGACCGTAGGCTTCTTCTTCTCCCTCGCGAAATAACCCCGCCCGCCCGGCCAACAGCACCAGAGCACCTTCGGTGGGCTCCCCCTCGATCTTCCACTGTCCGTCGTCGTTTTGACTGAGTTCGGCGTCGTTGCACATCAACGCTGCCCGGGCCACACGCCTTAAGCCCTCCGCCTGCTCTGACTCGACGACCTGCCCGTCATATCTGATCTCACCTTCGGGAGCCGTCCCCTCCCCGCCGATCTCGAATAGCCCCTCATAAGTGATCACTTTCCGGGCGGTCATCTCGTTGCGGGTCAGCGTCCCGGTCTTGTCGGAGCAGATCACCGTCACCGACCCCAACGTCTCCACCGCCGGCAACCGGCGAACGATGGCCTTTTTGCCGGCCATGCTGCGCACGCCCAGGGCGAGGGTGACGGTCATGATCGCCGGCAGGCCCTCGGGAATCGCCGCCACCGCCAGGCTGACCACCAACATGAATAGATCGGTCACCTCATAGGGCCTGGCAAACCAGCCGAAGGCAAAGAGCGCTGCAGCCACAACGAGGATGATCGCCGACAACCACAACCCGAAGCGGTCGATCTTTCGCAACAGCGGCGTCTGGAGTTTCTGAACCTCGGCGACCATCTCGCCGATCTTTCCCACCTCCGTCCTGGTCGCCGTAGCCACCACCAACGCCCGGGCCGTCCCGCGGACCACCATGGTCCCCGAAAAGGCCAGACAGATCCGGTCGCCCAGCAATGCATCTTCAGCCACGGGCTCGGCCGTCTTGACCACCGCGTCGGACTCCCCCGTCAAAATCGCCTCTTCCACGGCCAATTCATTGACCTCCAGAAGACGCACGTCGGCGGGCACTCGATCGCCGGACTCCAGCCAGACCACGTCGCCGACGACCAACTCCTCGGCGTTGATCTTTTTGCGCTTGCCGCCGCGAATGGCCACCGCCTCCGGAGAGAGCATCTTGCGGATCATCTCCATGGCCTCTTCGGCCTTTCCCTCCTGCACGAAACCAATGACGGCGTTGATGACGACCACCGCCGCGATCACCGCCGTATCCACCCACTCTCCCAGATAGGCCGTCAGCCCGGCGGCGACGATGAGGATATAGATGAGCACGTCGTGGAATTGCCGAAGAAGCCGCCGAAGAGGCGACTCCTTCTGGGCCTCCTCCAGCCTATTGGGCCCCTGCTCAGCCAGGCGCCGCCGCGCCTCTTCGTCGGAGAGCCCCTTTCGGGTGGTCTCCAATTGACTCAGCACTTCGTCGGTCGATAGGTGGTGCCAATTCATTACAACAATCTTATCTCAATTCAATTTACCGAGAATCACTCATCACTCACTTCACCACTCATAACGCACCGAGCGCTGATCGCCGACCAGATTCATATCGATGATCCCCGACTCCCCGCCGTAGCTCGACTCGTAGCTCTGGCGAAGGTCGCTCAGATCAAAGCTGAGTTCTTCTGTCAGCGCCGCTTCACATCCATCGTTATTGGCATCATGGCGCAGATCGAGATTTACCTGAATGGGATCGCTCTCCATAAATTCACCATCCCAGCACAATACGAAGTGATGGGGCTCGCAGCCGCCGCTATAGCCGACCTCGATCTCAAATATATCGTCCCCGGCGTAGGTCGTGTCGATCAGATAATAGGAATCGTCGGGCAGGTTCATCGAGTCGTCGCAGATCATAAACCCCTCCAGGGGCTCCTGATTGCAGGCGACCAACAGGAGGACTCCGAGCATCAACGTGTTCCGAGCGATTTGCATATAAGCCATAATTGCTACTCCTCTTGAGTCAACGGCTAAAAGGCGAACTGATGCACTATCATACTTCCCGGAGTAATTCGAAAATGATCATCCCTGGGCGGAGTCGGCAAAATGCCTTGGCATTTCTTTGTTTTCAGGGCAGCATAGGCGCTCATGAGATTGAACCAGCCCACCGGCCACCCCATCTGACCGAGTCGTGACCATGGAGCAGACCGCGCGAAGCCAGGCCAAACGGCCCTGGCTGGCACAATACGGCGACCATATCGAGGCGATGCTCGATACGCCCTCTCACCCCAGCCTGCCCTCGGCGATGGTCGAGGCCGCTGAAAAATTCGCCGACCACACCGCCTTTACCACGGTCATGCCAAACGGCATGTACGGCTCGTTGACCTATGCTCAGGTCGACGAGATGAGCGACTGCTTCGCCTTTTATCTGCGCGAAGTATTGGGCCTCGACGACGGCGACCGGGTGGCCCTTCAGATGCCCAATTGCCTGAGCTACCCCGTCTGCATGCTCGGCATCCTCAAGGCCGGCTGCGTGGTGGTCAACACCAACCCGCTCTACACCCCGGACGAGATGGAGCATCAATTCAACGACAGCGGCGCCCGCGCCCTGGTCGTCGTTGATCTATTCACCGACAAACTCGAGGAGATCCTCGACCAGACCCCCATCGAGCATGTGGTGAGCATGCGGGTCCCCGAATTCTTCCCCCCCGTGGTCAAACAGATCACCTATTGGGTGATGAAATATTGGAACCGGGCCATCCCCTCCCACAACCTGCAGGTCACTCGCCTCCCCCGGGCTCTGGAAGAGGGGCGACAAAAAAAGGGCGATAAGACGGCCCAGGTTTTCTGGAAAGACAAGACCCACGACGACCTGGCCCTCCTGCAATATACGGGAGGCACCACAGGCGTGGCCAAGGGAGGGATGCTCTCTCACGGCAATTTATTGTGGAATCTGGCCCAGATCCGGGCCATGACCGACAGCCACCTAGAGCCGG
>SLJM01000339.1 GCA_007135085.1 Myxococcales bacterium | reverse complement strand
CAGGCCATCGAAAATACCACGGCCAACAGGCGAAAATTCTTTAAGTTTCCAATCTGCATCGTTTTCCTCACATTTTAAAAGCGGGCAGGACCGTGGTCCTCTCGTCGGCCATCGCCTCAAAGTTGAAAGATCATAAACTCTAGAATTTCCTGCATATCACCACTGGCTTGAGCGCTGTTGTGGAAGGAGGTGAAGATCACTTGACCGCCATTTTGCGCACTATGGCTGACCATCAACGATGCATTGTTGACAACGTCGAAGAAATTGACGGTCACGTTTGCGCTAAAATGAACACTCGTATTGGTCGGCTGACTGGCTTCGGCGACAGCCCAACCGGGCAGATTAAAACTGATTGTCGTCGTCCCACCGGGAATGATCATCTGCATCTCCGGGCTCTGCACCGAGGCGGTGACCGTCTGAGAGTCTCCAACCCTTGGACCATTAACCCCAGAGTTCTGGTTGTAGAAGTTGACGGCTTCCGGGATTGCTTCCTGGATAAAGGCCTGAGACTGATCAGAGGCATAGAGGCTGCGACCGCTCTCCACATATTGACGGATATTATTCTTGATCAAAGTCTCGTTGGCCTGCATGGAATCGGCGACAGCACCCCACAGAGTTCCGCATTCGATAAAGATGATGCTGTAATCCTGCATGGCGTTCAGATCTTCGAGAAACGCAATAGCCGTGGCAGTATCTGCGTCTGAACCGCGTACGTCATAGTCGATATTCATGCCGGCCAGCAGGGAGCCCACATCGTCCCATTGCCCCTCGATGACGGCGATATTGACGGAGTCGCCGGTGACGCAGAGCTTGGCGCCCTCAGCCAACAAGCGCGCCGTCTGGCCGGCCTCGACGGTGACCTGACGTTCGCCGCTAAACGATCCGGATTCGATCTCCACCGTATGTTGACCGGCGGGCACGTCGTCGAAGGTATAGATGCCGTTTTCGTCGGCCGTGGTGGTCATGGTGAAGGGTTCACCAGTGTCGCAGTCGACGCCGGTGACCGTCACCTGAGCGCCGCCGAGGGCAGTCTCGTCGGGACGACAGGCCTGACCCTCGATGGCACCGGGACCACACTCACCGGGAGTGTAGTTATTTGTATTATTGGGATCGTCGTTGTCGTTGGGGTCGTCGTTGTCGTTGTCGTTGGGATCGTCGTTATCGTTGGGATCGTCGTTGTTTGTCCCACCGTTGCTCGAGCTGGAGGGCTGGCATTCATTGGAGATGGGGTTGAGCTCATAGCCCGCCGGGCACTGTCCGTTGTTATCGGCCTCCCGAGTATTATCCCCGCCTTCGACGACGTCGTCACCGCAGGCCATGACAAAGGCAAGGGCGAGAAAAAGAGAGCAAACCAACAAATTTCGAAGTGGTGCAGCCATGGCTGAGGCCTCGATCAGGCAATAAAGTGGCGCCGAGTGGCGCCTTAATTGATACACACGACCTTTCTGTGACGCCCGGAATTTACCAAATCGTCACTGGAGGCGCAAATTGGCGGGAAAAAAAATGTGGGTGGTGGGTGGTGGGTGGTGGGAACGGCAACTACTTACGACACTGCTACAGCAACTACGGCCACTGCAATGGCGAAACTCGATCGACCTCTCTGGTCATACAACCTTGAAGATCGGCAGTAATCGGCGCAACATGGCCAATTCGTCGTGTGCCATTACCAACATCGTGATCAGATCATGTCTTTTTATCGCTCCACTCTTGTCGCCCTCTCTCTTTTCTTCGTGGCCATCTGGGCCATCGCCGGTTGCGGCTCGTCGGCCGAACCGGTGACCCTCGATCTGTGCGCCGACGTGGAATGCGTCGACGGTCTATTCTGCGATGGTGACACCGGCCACTGTGTCTGCGATGAGACCTCCTGTGGTGAAGGGGCCCTCTGTGAAGAGGGCGATCGCTGCGTCGACGCCCCCCACACCCTCTGTGAATGGGGCACCACCTACGTCGAGGGACAGGGATGCCAATGCGATCCCGACGTCTGCGACGGTGACGGCTGGAGCTGCGCCGACGAGGAGCGCTGTCTCTTCGAGGAGGTCGCCGGAAGCTGCATCGACGGGACGGGCTGGTCTGGCGACGAGCCGATCTTTGCCGACGTCTCCGACCAGGCCGGCCTGGCCGAACTCGACGTGCGCGGAATTCGCCTGGCCACCGCCGATCTGACGGGCAATGGCTATCCCGACCTCCTGGTGCGTCACGGGCTGGCCGGGGCCGATGATTTCGGCGAAGACGGCGCGCGGCAGAGCTGGTTTCTGGCCAATCAGGGCGACGGCACCTTCGAGGACATCACCCAGCAATCGGGGCTGCTCCAGCGACGCCACGACGTCGATCCCGACCGAGGACGCCCCGCCGAGGTCTTCGCCATTGCCGACGTCGACAATAGCGGCGCCCTCGACGTGGTCACCCTCTTTACCAATCAAAACGCCGCCAGCCCGGAAGGGGCAGAGATCATGCTCAACGACGGGTCGGGCCAATTTACGCTGGGACCGGTCTCCGAACCCCTTCACTCGGCAGGGATGATGGTGGCCCGAAGCGGCGCCGCCTTCGTCGACGTCGATCGAAATGGCTTCGTCGATCTCTGGATCGGCCAGGGAGGCCAGGATCTCCTGCTGCTGGGCGACGGCACGGGCAGCTTCGAAGACGGCACCGACGATCGGGGCCTGTCCACCCCTTCGACGGGCAGCACGGAGGCCCGCAACCAGGCGCTGGCACCGGGCAATACCTGGTCGGTCGCCGCCTGCGATCTCGACGGCGACGGTCGCCAGGAACTCCTGTCTGCGGCCTATGGCCGAGCCCCCAACCATCTGTGGAATGCCTGGCTCGACGAGGGCATCACTCGTTTCGACAACCACTCCGTGGACTCGGGCTACGCCTACGATCACCGCATGGACTGGACCGACAACGAGTCGGCCCGTTGCTATTGCATGCATAACCGCGACGCCGATGACTGCGCCGACGTCCCGGAGCCCCAATATATCGTGTGCAACAGCGCCGCCGACGCCATTCGCTGGACCCACGGCTCCGACCGCCACCCCTATCGCCTGGGCGGCAATAGTGGCACCACGGTCTGCGCCGACCTCAACAATAACGGCCGCCTCGATCTTCTGACCACGGAGATCGTCCACTGGGACGTGGGCTCATCGAGCGACCCCTCCGAAATTCTATACAACACCGGCGAGTCGCCGCCCCGCTTCGAGCGTCCCGGCAACGAGGCCACCGGATTGACCCGCCAGCGCCCCGGCGTGGTCTGGGACGACGGCGACATCACGGCCGCCGCCTTCGACTTCGACAACGACGGCCGCCTGGACATCCTCATCGCCTCCACGGATTACCCGGGAACCCGAGCCCACCTCTATCATCAGCAGGAAGACGGCACCTTCGAACTGGTCCCCATCGAGCTCGGTATCGATCACACCAGCGCCCACGGCCTGGCCGTGGCCGACTTCAACGGAAACGGGCTGCTCGACGTGGCCATCGGCCACTCCCGCGCCCGCTGCAGCTCCGGCGATCACTGCCTCGACGAACCGCACGTGCGGCTTTTCGAAAACCAATTAGACGGCGTCAACAACTGGATCCAGCTCGACCTGGAAGGCGGCCAGGGCACCAACCGCGCCGCCATCGGCGCCCGGATCGACGTGGTCACCGATGAGCTTCATCGGGTCGCCCAGGTCGACGGCGGCCACGGCCACTACGGCATCCAGCACGACCTGGTCCAGCATTTCGGCCTCGGCGACGCCTGCCACGCAAAGGTGGTCATCACCTGGCCCGACGCCGACAATACCCGTGAGGTCTACCGCCTGCCCGCGGGCCATCGGTATGAGATTGTGCAGGGCCAACGGCCGGTGGTGAGGGATCTCCAATAGCCGTGGGCCAGGTGGGTTTTCCGGGGGGCTTCGGTGGATCTCGTTGAGTCTGCGGTGAGCCCCCTTGAGCGCTTTGCGCTCCGTCCCCCACAGGGGGATCAAACGTCCCACGACTTACCGCACCTCGTTTAGCCTCCGCGAGCTACCGAGCCTCGTTTAACCCCCATGGTCGGTACCCGGGCAAACCACCCTAAGTTGGTCGCTCGTGGGACGTTTGATCCCCCTCTGGGGGACGGCAGCGCCTTTGGCGCTCCAGGGGGCTCGCCGCAGACCAAACGAGGCCCATCGAAGCCTCCGCGAGCTACCGAGCCTCGTTTAATCTCCCACCACCCACAATCCCTCAAATTTCACCCCTTCCGGGAACCCCTCCACCGACGGAAAATCATCGGCCGGCGGGGCATCTTCGATGCTCCCCACCTTACGACCGGCGCGAGAAGCGGCCTTTTTGACCAGCTTCTCCAGCGAGGTCCTGGCTTTTTTATCGTTTCGACAGACCAGCATCGAGCCGCCGTCGGCAAGGGATTCGAAGCATTGAACCAGAAGAGCGACATAGTCGTCGCGGACCGACCAAAAACCCTGGTCGCTGCTGGCCGCCGTGGGCGGATCGACGATGATGCCGTCGAAGCGCTCTCGGTTGGTGTCGAGAAAGAGTCGGGCGTCGCCGGCGAAGTTCTCGCGCAGGTCCAGGGACAGGCCGTTGAGCTCGAAATTCTCGTCGAGCCAGGTGAGATAGCGCTTCGACAGGTCGACGTTGGTCGTGTGGACCCCCTTTTCGGCGAGGGCCACGCTGAAGGCGCCGGTGTGGCAGAATAGATTGAGCCAGCGCTGTCCCTTCTCGGCTCGCTCGACGGCCTGGCGGCGATTGTCGCGCTGATCGGCGAAAAACCCGACGTCCACTCCCTCCCAGGGCTCGACGCGAAAGCGCAGATCTTGCTCCCGCACGGTCAGCGACTGGCCGGGCTCGAGATAGGACTCCCCCTTGTCGATAATCCGGGCGCCGGGCAATTCGTCTCGTTGGCGAAGATCGCGAAGGTGTTCCACCTCCAGGATCATCGCCGACGGGTCGCGGTCACGGAGCAATTCGTAGATCTTTTTGCGAAATCCCTTCGCGCAATGGGCGACCGTGACCACCCGCCAGATCGGCCCCAGCCTGTCGACCCACAATCCGGGCAGGCCGTCGGCCTCGCCATAGACCACGCGAAAGGCGTCGGTATGGGCCATATTTCGAAAATGTATGCGCCGCCGTCCGATGGCCTCGTCGAGACGGATCTCGACCTCGTCGTCCATGGCTGTGGCCTGGCCTCTATTGTGGCTCCAATAGCGGGCGACCACCGGCCCCGTGCCGTCGACCAGAGCGTAGATCGACGCCGGACCGTCGGGCCCTTCCAATTGCACAGGCTGGCCCGCCTCGAACTCCTCGATGGATCCCGTATGGCGGTCCCCCAACACCCAGGGATGGCCCCCTCGATCGCCGACGATCTCCAATGTCTTTTTGGACACCTCCAGTCGGCCCAGCGCGCGCTCTTTGGTCGTCTTCTCTTCGGCGGCCGGCTCCTCGACCACCGGCGGCGGGGTCACGGGCTCGTCAGGCCACCAATCGCGGGGGGCCGGCCAGCTATGGGCGAAATCGTCGTCGCCGTAGATCGCCCCCAGGCGAAGGCGAATCCCGCCGTCGACGAGGTAGCCCCCGCGTCGGGCGTCGCCGAGCACGGCAAAACCGGCGGCGGCGCATGACTCCAGCAGCTCTTCGACCAGGGTCGCCCCTTCACCCTCGTCCTTCCATCGGGGCATCAACTGCAGCTCCGCCAGCCCGCCCTGAGCGCGGGTTGTGGCATAGTCCACAATCCCCGAATCGCTCTGCCATCGCCCCTGCCCTTTGTCGGGACGCTCCGTGATGGCGTACCAGGTGGTCTGCAGAGAGCCACGGCGCAGCTTTTCGTTCAAATCTCGGCGGTGTTCTTCCCCTCTGGCCACCAGCCAGGGCCCGCCGGCGGCGGCCGGAAAATCCCAGACGGGAAAGAAAAACTCTCGGTCCACGCCGAGCATATCGGCCATGAATCGCACGGGATCCATGGGATCGTCGTCGGTCAACCGGCCGGGAATGCCCACGGGCTTTTCCACCACCAGCCATCGATCGTCCCACAATAGAGCCTCCACCTCGGGAAGGCCGAAGGTCTCCTGTCCCTCTTCGCCGATCTCGACGGTCACCTCCGCCTCCGCCGCCAGCGGCGCCTCGGGACGGGTGACGATGATCTCGTCTGCCCGCACTTTCCCGGCCGAAAAGAGGGCCTTTATCTGCTCGAAGCTCCCCTCCGGCCAGGCCCTGGCCACAAAATGCTGGGCCGCCGTCTTCTGGCGCTCCGACTCACGGGGAATCTTGAATTTCAATTGTCGCTGGGTCATTCATTGGTCCTCGGCGATGTTGCCAATCGTCTTATCTGTATTAATCTTTGCCCAGACGCCTGCCTACCTCGATCAGGCCCCACTCATCCAGGATCGAATTTTCCATGTCCACCAACTCCAGCCAGTCCGACCGGCCTGCCGGACCGCCCTCATTGCCGCCTCAGGCAATGGCCAGGCCCCTGATCTTATATCTGGTGGTCATCTTTTTCTTCATTCTCTTCCAGGTGGGGATGGTGGCTTCTGGCATAGACGTCAGGGTGGGCACCATCGCCACCCAGGTCTTCGTCATTCTGGGCCTGGCCCTGGTCTACCGAAAGCATTTTAGTCAGTCCGACACGATCTGGCCCAGCCTGAAAAGATTGGGCATGTCGCCCCTTGCGCTGATCGTAGTACTGCTGGCGTCGGTGTCCATCGGCTTTCTGGGTATGGCCCTCAACGGCATGACGCTGCAGCTCTTTCCCGGGTTGGAATCACTGGCCGAGAGCTATCAGGAAGGGCTTCAAGACCTGCTGCTTCCCGAGTCGCTGGGCTTACAGATCCTGGGCATCATCGGCGTCGCCGTGGCCGCCCCGTTTTGCGAGGAGGTGCTCTTTCGGGGCACCCTGCTCCCCGAGCAACGTCGGGTCCAGATGGCGGCCGGGGCCATCGTATTGAACGGCGCCCTCTTCGGGGCCATTCACTTCAACCCCATCGGCTTTTTGTCGCTCTCCCTCATCGGCGCTTATTGGGCCCATGTCACCCTTCGTTCGGGCTCGATCTGGGGGGCCATTTTGGGCCACGCCGCCCTCAACCTGGTCAACGGCGTCATCTTGCTTCGCCTGTTGAGCGACCTCGAAATGACCGCCCCCGACGAGCTTGGCTGGCTGCCCATCATCGGCGGGCTGGTGGTCTTTTTGCCCATCGCCGTCGGTTTGTGGTGGCTGAGCATCTGGTTGATCGGCGGACATCACTCGAAGAGGGAAATATCCTAAAGCCCCGCACCAGCCTGGTTTCCGATTCACGGTTTCCGACTTCCGATTGAATTTCAGGAATTTAAAATTAGTTTAAATTTGAATCGGAAATCGGAAATCGGAAATCGGAAATCGGAAATCGGAAATCGGAAATCGGAAATCGGAAATCGGAAATCGGAAAGCCACTACTCACCGTCGGCAGAGCGCGATGAGTCGGCCCAATCCTGGGGTAGATAATCCAATTCATACCAGTTGGCGTGAGCGGTGAGGGCGAAATAATCGCCCAACACGGTCTGGATGGTGCGGTTTCCTCCAGTCCAGCGACGGGCACCGCAAAACCACAGGGGCAGGCCCTCTTCCACTTCACAATGGCCGTGCTCCACGGCGCCGCGAAGGCCCAACTCCAGAACCTCTTCGCCGTCATCGGTCTCGTGGGCGACGTGGAGCAGATCGACGGGACGATCGGGCCGGTCCGGATCTCCGAATGCAAGCCTGCACGAGCTGCGCCAGCGATAGCGCAGATGGGGCGTCGTGGGACTGACCGCATATCCGGAGACTCGCCCCAGCCCGCGGGCCACCTGAAAATGAATATCCTCGTCGGGGATATGCATGAGGCGGCATAATTGAAAGAGCGCCCCCAGTCGAAAATCGACGTCATAATCGGGCAACTGTGCCGTCTCCAAGATCGTCCAGGCGTCGGGTTGGCCGTAGCGCGCCAGATGAGCCAGAGCGTCGATGACCAGGTCCAGGTCGCCCTCGCTCAACTGCGGATCGTCGAGCATGGCCAGAGCGGTCAATAAGATATCTTCGCCCAACCGGGGAGAGAGCTCTTCTAAGACCTGCTGGCAGGCGGTGACCGCGCCGTATTCCATGGCCAGAGCACATCGTTTAACCCAGCTACGGAACCGGTCGTCGTCGGGGAGGGCATTTCGGTAGAGCAATTCCCTGACCACGCCGTCCATGAGGCGGCCGTGGCGCTCCAGAGACTGGGCCTCTTCCCAGAAGGCGGCCACCTCGGTGAAGATCTCGCGCTCCTCGGGCAACTCCCCGCTCCAATAGGCGTCGCTCAAACAGGCCCAGGGGGCGTCGTTGGAGCGCCGGCTGACCCGCTGGAGCAGAGCCCGCGACACATTCTGGGGAAGCCGCCCCAGGCCGGGCTCGGCCCGGTATTTCTCGCAGACAATCTCGGCGGCCTGACGGGGGCCGATCTCGAAGAGCCGGGCCGCCCTGTCCTGCTCCTCATGCCAGTCCACGCGATCCATGGTCTCCAGGCGGACCATATCTTCGAAGACGGCCAGGTCTCGAAGATATTGGCGCTCCTCCTCATCTTCGACGTCGGCGTAGGGATCTTCTTCGGCCACCCGCTGGGGTTCGATCCATAAAAACCACCCGAAAAAGGCGACCAGCGCAGAGAGGACGATGCCGATCCACAATTCATCTGCCAGGGCCGATGAATCTTGGCGAGTTGACTCACCGGGTGCGGGAATCTCGAGCTTCATGGACAATCTTCGATCGGGACCTGAGATTAGGAACTGGAAACCTCGGGGCCATCCTAACGCTCGCGGGCCACGCTGTCGACCGTTGCGCCGCTGCTTGCCCCATGCCCACGGGCCTACTACCATCAATGGCATCGTATAGCCCCGTCTTTATGAGACGTTTATCACCGCGGCGCCCCCCCAATCGAGCTGGCCCAGCATGACTACCGGTCAAGACGAAGCGTCATCACCTCAGCACAAACCGCCCACGATCGACCTCGATGTCCTTCGCGGCTGGCGAGAGGATCGAGACCCGGCGCTGCGCTGGCGGCATCAATTGCCGGCGCTGGCGCAATTGATTCCACTGGGCCCCGGCGATGAGAACTCCGGACCCATTGACCTTCACGGCCCCGATCTGCTTCTGGGTCGATTCCAATCCCATTACGCCCCGGTGGACGTGGGCTTTCGACAGCTTCGGGACCACCAACTCTACCGCATGGGGGCGCCTCATGTGCATCTGAGCCAGGACGAGCAGGGATGGCTCGTCGAAGTATTGAGCCCCCAGGCCAAGACGATGATCAACGACCGGATGGTCAGCCATCTCCACGACGATCAGCGCCTGGAAGGCGGAGATATCCTCACTTTAGGGGTGACCCGATTTGAATTTCGCCCCACCGGGGTGCCCCTGGAGCGGTGGACCGCCGCCCGTGGGCGCTTATTTGAGCGCGTCGCCGAGCCGTCTCTCTTTTTGAAACGCCACGGCGGTTGCTGCGGGCCCTTCATCGGGCTCGGCGAGGGGGCGCCGTTGACCCTGGGGCGCAGCTTTCCTCGACCGGGCACCCTGCCCCATACCGACAGGTGGCCGCTGCCCGACGAGCGTCGATGGGATCTAAGCGGGCTTTTTGATGAGGAGCGAAAACATATCTCCTTTCGCCACGCCCGGGTGGCTCTCAAGAAGGGTCAGTGGACCATCGAACCCCTGTCGAGTCGGCATCGCACCTTCGTCAACCGCATCGGCATCTCCGGCACCATCGCCCTTCAGAGCGGTGACGAAATAGGGCTTGGCTCGGTGCTGATTCGTTTCCATCACCCCCACCGCAGCCTGGAGAGTTCCCGGCCTCGCCACGTACCCACCGTGGTCGACTGGTCTGAGGGCCGTCCGCCGTCGACGCCGACGCCGGAGAAGAAATAATGGACACTCCCGTCAACAGCCCGGCCGTGACCGCACGCCGTATCTCGACCATCGATACGGCGCCCACGGACTGCACCTCGGAGCTCATCGAAGAGGCCGGAGGCCGGCGCTTCTTATACTGGCGAGGTCCCCGACGATGGCTCCACCAGGTGCGAAGCCTCCTCAACGAGGGGGATCTGGAGGCCATCCCCAGCCTGGTCGGCCCCCTCGACGACGATCAGAACCCGGGGCTCATCCTGGCCTGCGCCGGCGAGGAGGTGGGACCATTTGACCTGTGGAAATGGCGCAACCTGCCCAACCTCGAGGCCGTCGCCGCCCTGCAGGTTTTGGCCGCCACCGTGGGCGTCATCCACGGCGCCGGCTTTACCCTGGGCGGCCTGGAGCGGGGCCAGCTGCTCTATTGTCCCCGGCGCCGACATCTTTTGCTGGGTTCTCTCCACGGCCTTCGTCCCCTCGATGGCGAGCGGGAGACCATCTGGCGAGACCTGCGCCTTTTCGGCGAGCTGGCCTATGAGAATTTCCTGGAGCACGAATATCCCGGCGGTCATCAATTGGTGACCCTCCTGCAGGAGCCGGCGGCCATGGCCGAGACGGGGATCGTCTTTCCCGGTCTGCCTCAACTCTTGGCCGGTTGTGTGACCCCCTATGGCGATCTGGCCTACGGCTCGACAGATGATCTACTGCATGGCCTGGGCAACCTGCGCACCGAGCTGACCCGGCCGGTCACCTACCGGGTGGGCGCCCGCTCGACCCAGGGCAACCACATCTTTCGCCAGAATAACCAGGACTCCTGTGCCCACGTGGTCGTCGAGACCACCTGCGGCTCGCAGACGATGGGTCTCGGTTTTTTCTGCGTCGCCGACGGCATCGGCGGGATCGACGACGGAGAGCGGGCCAGCTCGCTGGCCGTGCGCACCGCCTGCGCCGCCTTTTTACGGGCCTGGAACCACTACGACGGCCAGACCCTCTACGACCACCCCACCGAGGTGGCCCGGTCCATCGCCCAGGTCACCAGCCAGCGCCTGGCCCTCGATGGCGACTTCAACCCCGACCAAAACCGCGGGGGCACCACCTTTACCGGTGTGTTTTTGGCCGGCGACCGCCTGGGCCTTTGCCACGTCGGCGATTCCCGGGCCTTTCTGTTGCGAGATGGCCAGTTGATCCCCCTGACCGAGGACCACACTCTGGCGGCGATTTTAGAAAGGCTGGGAGAACCCACGGGCGGCAAAGACGACGCCAGCCACCGCACGATCGCTCGCTTTTTGAGCACGGGCTCCGAATTGGAGTGGCGCCGCATCGACGGAATCACCGCCGAGGCCAGCTCTCGCCTGGGCCTGACCAACCCCTCCCGACGGGACCGAGGCATCGACCTGCGCCCCGGCGATATGGTCCTGCTCACCAGCGACGGCGCCCATGGCGAGGTCGACAACGACGAGCTGCGCCGCCTGGGGCGGCGCTTTTGCGACGAACCCCAGGGATTATGCCAGGCCATCGTCGACCAGGCCCTCCAGAATATCGGCCGCGACAACGCCACGGCCCTGGCCGTCCTCATCGAGGCCGCCCCCTCCTCCTTACGCCTTTGATATTTCCCCGATCACTGGTTACAATGCACCGGTGCGCGTTCATTATTTCGATTACCAAGAGGGCATGCTTCATGAAAAACCAACTGCTGATCAAACTCATCGCCTCCCTGTGCTTCCTGGGCCTGACCGCCTTCGGAGCCACCGCCATGGCCGGCACCTGCGGCAGCGACAAAGACGACGAAAAAGAAGAAGAGTCCATCATCGCCTGTGACGGCGACAAGGAAGATGACGAAGACAGCTCGTTTGCCTGCGGCGACAAGGACAAGGACGACGAAGAAGACAAGTCGTTGTCCTGCGGCGACAAAGAGGACGACGAAGATAAGTCCCTCGCCTGCGGCGACAAAGACGAAGACGACGACAAGTCCCTCGCCTGCGGCGACCATAAAGACGACGACGAAGAAGCACTGCGCGTAGGCTAAGTGCTTGCGAAGCAACTCATTTCATCGCCTTAAAACGGCCCTCTTCTGGAGGGTCGTTTTTTTTTGCTTGCCGAAAGGGGGGTCGAGCCTATATTTCGGACGCCTAGACATTAAGTACAGCTCGGGAGTTCGGAGCCGTCCCCGCAAAAGGGCCGGATCTCGATATTTCGTCACCACAGCGTTGAGACATCTCAATGGATTCGCCTCCCTTTGCGTGGCATGACCACGACTCTGCCGCCGAATTGCGGTCTCGCTTTGCCGCTATAAGGAAGCGCACCACAGATCTGGCAGCGCCCCTTCCCGTCGAAGATCAGGTGGTGCAGTCCATGGCCGACGTGAGCCCCACCAAATGGCATCTGGCCCATACGACCTGGTTTTTCGAGACCTTCGTCCTCGCTGCCTTCGTCGACGATTATGAGCCCTTTCGCCAGGGCTTCGAATATCTGTTCAACTCCTATTACCAGGGAGCGGGGCCCCAATTCGACCGCCCCCGTCGGGGCACCATTGGGCGGCCCACGGTAGCCGAGATCCATGAGTACCGGCGCCACGTCGACCGAGCCGTCGACTGCCTATTTGACGCCGCCCCCCTTCGACAGGAGCAGGCCGCGGTCATCGAGGTGGGGCTCCATCACGAGCAACAACATCAGGAATTATTGCTCACCGATATCAAGCATGTGCTGGCCTCCAATCCCCTTCGTCCGGCCTACCGCCAGGATTGTGCCGCCGACCAGAGGGGGGCCGAGGCCGGGCAATTGCCGCCGGTAAAGTGGCTCGAAAGACAAGGCGACGTCTATCGCATCGGCCATGAGGGCTCGAGCTTCTGGTTTGATAATGAGCGGCCCCGACACCGGGTCTTTTTGGAGGATTTTCGCCTGGCCACACGACCGGTCACCTGCGCCGAATATATGGAATTTATCGCAGACGGGGGCTACGACGAGCCCAGGTGGTGGCTCTCCCTGGGTTGGCAGGCCGTACAGGATAATGGCTGGCAATCCCCCCTTTATTGGGAGCGCCGCCACGACCAGTGGTGGACCATGACCCTCGGGGGAATGCGCCCCGTCGTCGTCGACGAGCCGGTCTGCCACGTCAGTTATTTCGAGGCCGACGCCTACGCCCGCTGGGCCGGGGCCCGCCTGCCCACCGAAGCTGAGTGGGAGGTGGTCGGCGCCGACCAGGAGCTGAGCGGCAATTTCGCAGAATCCCGACGCCTCCACCCCATGGCGTTGGTCGGCGACGACCGCCGTTTTTTCGGTGATGTCTGGGAGTGGACGTCCAGCCCCTACACGGCTTACCCGGGCTTTGAACCCTGGCCGGACACCCTGGGGGAGTACAACGGCAAATTCATGTGCAATCAATTCGTCTTACGAGGCGGCAGCTGCGCCACCGCCCAGGATCATATTCGCCGGACCTATCGAAACTTCTTTCCCCCCGATGCGCGCTGGCAATTCTCGGGGTTCCGACTGGCCCAATAATCAGGCCCCATCAATACGACTCGACGCCTCTATCACCACCACACCATCGCTTGAGACGCGACATCGTCATGAGACCACCAATGAGCTTAGACGTACAGCCACTACCAATTCGAAATCCCCAGATTTATCGCGATATTATCGCCGGTCTGCAGTGCACGCCGCCGACGATCGATTCCAAATATCTCTATGATGAGCGCGGATCCCGGCTCTTTGAGGAGATCTGCGATCTTCCCGAATATTATGTGACCCGCACCGAATTGGAGTTGACCCGAAGATGTGCGGCCGACCTGGCCGCCCAGCTGGGCTCGCGGCCCCGCCTCATCGAGCTCGGTTCGGGAAGTGGCGTAAAGACCAAAGTCTTGCTGCGCGAGCTCTTCGACGTCGACGCCTACGTGCCCGTCGACATCTCCCCGTCGGCCCTTCGCCAATGCGTGATCAACGTGGGAGCCGATCTTCCCGACCTCCAGATCTCGCCGGTATGCGCCGACTATACCGCCGACTTCGAGCTTCCCAGAAAGGGCTTTCAAGGCCGAAACGTATTCTACTATCCGGGCTCGACGATCGGTAATTTCTTACCCGCTCAGGCCCGGGAATTTCTGGCCCGCCTGGCACAACTGGCCGGCCCCGGGGGCAACCTCATTATCGGCGTCGATCTCGTCAAAGAGCGGGCCATTCTCGAGGCCGCCTATAACGACGCCCAGGGCGTCACGGCGGAGTTCAACCTCAATTTGCTGCACCGAATCAATCGGGAATGCGACGCTACCTTCAAGCCCGATGGATTTCGACACCTGGCGGTCTTCGATGAGGAGCGAGAGCGGATCGAGATGCGACTCATCAGCGAGCGCGACCAACAGGTCTTCTTTCCCACCGAGAGTTTTAGTTTCGATGAGGGTGACCATATCGTCACCGAATACTCCCACAAATTCACGATCGATCGATTTATCGAGCTCGGCGAAGCCGCCGGCTGGCGCACTCGCGCCCTGTGGACCGACGAGCGCCAATTTTTCAGCCTCTGGCTTCTGGAAGCCCAGCCCTAAGGAGCGCGGACTGCCAGTCCGCTTTGCGGCCAAGCTGGCCGCGCCCCCACGGGGGACTGAAGTAATTACTTAACCTTCAATTCCACTCTCCCCAGCTCGTCGACCTCCAATTCCACCACGTCGCCGGGGTGGACGTGGACCGCCTTGGTGGCCCCGCCGGCGAGTACGACTTGACCGGCTTTCAAGCCCTCGTTTCGGCTGGAGAGCATGGTGATCAATGCCGCCAATGAACGCGCCGGATGCTCCAGAATAGCGGCGCTGCTGCCCGTCTCCACCACCTCACCATTGACGCTTAAGACCAT
>SLJM01000140.1 GCA_007135085.1 Myxococcales bacterium | reverse complement strand
TGTCACGGATGAATTCCTGGATGGCCGAGAATCTCGCCGGAATGCGGGAGAATCAGCTCTATCAGTGCGAGGAGAAGCGCCGGGCCGAATATTTCGCCCTCACCGAGGCCCACCAGGCGGCGGTGACCAGTGAGATCCGAGCCTGGGCGTTTTTGCGTCCCGCCATGATGATGACCACCGCGTTGGCCACGGCTCTCGTGCTTTTTATCGGCTATGGCCGGGCCATGGAGGGGCTGGTCACCGTGGGGATTTTGCTGACCTTTTTGCAATATACGGCCAGGCTCTGGGTGCCGATTCGCAGCCTCACTGAGAAGATCAACGTCATCCAGGTGGCGCTTACCTCTGGGGAGCGCATCTTCGACGTCCTCGACAGGGAGCCGAAGATGGAGGACTCACCGCAGGCTGACCCGGCGCTCATCGTCGAGCAAGGAGCGGTGGAGTTTCGCGACGTGCGCTTTCGATACGCAGCCAGTGACGACGACGTTTTGCGGGGTGTGAGCTTCGAGGCCAAGCCCGGCGACCTCATCGCCCTGGTGGGTGATACGGGCGCGGGAAAGACGACCATCGTCAGCCTGGTCTCTCGATTCTACGACGTCGATGACGGCACTGTCGTCGTCGACGGCGCCGACGTGCGCGACTACACGTTGGCGAACCTTCGCGCCGGCGTGGGCATCATCCCCCAGGACGTGGTGGTCTTCGCCGGCACGTTGCGCGACAACGTCACCCTCGGCGCCGACGTGGACGACGCCACGGTGATGCGCTGTCTGCAAAGTGTGCGCGCCGACGGCCTGGTCGACCGCTTCGACGATGGCCTGGACCACGTCCTCGAGGAGTCAGGGCGAACCCTGTCGGCCGGGGAGCGACAATTGTTGAGCTTTGCCCGTGGACTGGTGGCCAACCCGCCGATCCTCATCCTCGACGAGGCCACGGCGTCTGTGGACACGGAAACGGAGCTGACCATCCAGCGAGCCCTCGAGCAGCTAACCGCGGGACGCACGTCGATTGTCATTGCCCACCGCCTCTCCACCATCCGCGACGCCGACCAGATCCTGGTCCTCGAACAGGGCCAGATCATCGAGCGCGGCACCCACGACGAGCTTGTGGAGCAGGGCGGCGCCTACGCCGCTCTCTACGAGCGGCATATGGGGTGATGCTGACCACCCCGAGGAGCGCGGGCTTCCAGCCCGCAGTCACCCCAAGGAGCGCGGGCTGCCAGCCACCCCAAGGAGCGCGGGCTGCCAGCCACCCCAAGGAGCGCGGGCTGCCAGCCACCCCAAGGAGCGCGGGCTGCCAGCCCGCAGTCATCGGGTTTCAAATTTCAGATTTGGGTGGATGACCGGTCCGTCGCGGAGCAGGGCGACGTCGGCGTGATATTGCATAGACATCTTCCAGGGATTGCGGTCGCCCTGGCGTGGGAGCATGTGGATTGAGCGCTGAATATAGCCTGCGTCGAAGTCGAGCAGGGGGCGAGTTTCCATGTCTCGGTCGTCGAGTTCGGGGCGGCAGATAGAATACCCATGGGTATCCATATGCTCGAGGAGGCGACAGAAATACTCGCAGAGCAGACCCACTTTCAGTGTCCATGAGGCGTTGACGTAGCCGATGGCCAGGGAGAAATTTGGGACCCCGCTGAGCATCATGCCCCGAAAGACGACCCTGTCTGGCAGATCAACCGCTTCGCCGTCGACGGTCAGATCCACACCGCCGAAGGGCAAGAGCTGTAGGCCCGTGGCGGTGATGATGATATCGGCGTTGAGATGCTCCCCGGATTCGAGGGCGATGCCGTCTTCGGTGAAGGTCTCGATATGGTCGGTGACCACCGAGGCATCTCCCTGACGGATAGCGCGAAAGAGGTCGCCGTCCGGTACGACGCAGAGGCGCTGACTCCAGGGCTGGTAGGGCGGGTTGAAGTGCTCGTCGACGGGGTATCCCTGGGGGAGCTGTTTGATATTGATGCGCCGGATGATGCGGCGCGCCAGCTCGGGATAGCGCTGACAAAATGACCAGATCAGGCGCTGGAAGGCGATATTTTTGCGGCGCGTTAGCTGATGAGCCATTTGCTCGGGGAGAAATTTGCGGGCCAGGGAGGCGAATTTATCAACCGCCGGGATGGGCAGAATATAGGTGGGAGTGCGCTGGAGCATGGTCACGTGCTCGGCTGTCTCGGCAAGCGCCGGCACAAGGGTTACCGCCGTGGCGCCGCTGCCGATGATGACAAGTCGCTTTCCCTGATAGTCCAGGTCCTCAGGCCAATGCTGGGGGTGGATGATCTCTCCCCGGAAGCGCTGGGAGCCCTCGAATTTCGGCGAATAGCCCTGGTCGTAGCGATAATAGCCGCCGGCGCTGAAGAGCCAGCCGCAGGTAATCTGAAATCGCTCTCCGCTGTCTGTGCGCTCGACGTCGACGGTCCAGCGCGCGTCTTCGCTCGACCAGGAGGCGCTCAAGACCTTGTGGTGGAGGCGAATATGCGGCTCAATCCCGTGCTCCTCCACCGTCTCCTGCAGGTAGTCCAGGATGGCCTGGCCATCAACGATGGACTCCTCGCCGGTCCAGGGCTTGAACTCGTAGCCGAAGGTCTGGATATCGGAGTCGGAGCGAATTCCCGGGTATCGGAAGAGATCCCAGGTGCCGCCGATAGCAGCGCGGGCCTCCAGCAAGGCGTAGCTCTTTTGTCGGTGGTCGCGCTGCAAGTAGTAGGCGGCGCCGATGCCGGAGATTCCGGCGCCGATGATAAGCACGTCCAAATGCTCCGGGGCGGAATCCCGTTTGTCTGTATTCGCTGCCAAGGTCGCTCCCTGAGGATAAACGGACAGTATGGGTTTACCAGCGATGATCAATAAACGCATCACCGTAGATGAAAATTGCGGAAGTGAAGTCATCCTCCTGATCGGCGACGTTGCGTTCGTTCGACTGACCGGGGGCCACGACGTAGTCCACATCGCCCCGAGAAGGGGGTGAACCCCCGAGAGAAAGGAGCTGCTCAATCTTGGCTCACCGATGGCCTAAGGGCCAAGGGGGCACTACTTTCGACAGTGCAGGGTATGTACGATAGGTGTTCGGGATTTGTACATGGCCAACTGACCGGCCGACGTCGCAGCCGAGCCTTGCAGTGAGAGGCCTCTTACTTTTGACGGTATCAGGTGTGAACCGCGTAGATTCGGAAACCGAATCCCACGGATCGCCAACGAAGGCACGGCTTTTGCTTGTTCTGAGGCGGTGCAGGTTTCGTTTCGGTCTACTCAGCAAGCGATAAGGTCATGAATTTCACCTCTTTTATCTTCTCCTCCTCGTTAATCGTCGGCATTCTTCTGCTATCTCTCGTCGTCGGATGCAGTGGGCCTGACCATCGGAGTAACTCCGTGTCCGTGGCCGACGAAGAGACACGGGAGGTGGTGGTGCTCATCCACGGCCTGGGGCGCACGAAACTCTCCTTTACCATGATGGCCCGGGCGTTGGAGCGCGAGGGCTTCGAGGTGGTCACCTGGGGTTACTCGAGCACCTGTTGCACTGTCCCCGAGATCGGCGCAGACCTCGCCGAGAGCCTCTCGGAGAGCGTCGACGATGAGCACGATAAGGTTCATTTCGTGGGCCATAGCACGGGAAATATCGTCGTGCGATGGTTGCTGGAGGAGGAGCCTCCTACACGTGTCGGACATGTGGTGATGCTCGCTCCACCAAACGGCGGCTCCGAGATGGCCGACCGCTATGCGGATTGGTTTTCCTGGGCGCTGCCGCCCCTCGCTGACCTGACGACTTCGGAGAGCACGGCCTCCTCACTTCCGGCCGAAGTGGACCACCCCGTGGGAATCATCGCCGGACAATTCGACAACAAAGTGACCGTCGACGAGGCCCTCGCCATCGACCACGACGATTATCGCGTGGTCGGCGCAGCACATACATTCATCATGAATCGCCCCGACGTCCATGCCATGACCGCTGATTTCCTGCGCCACGGAAATTTCTGAGGCGACCACCGGTCTTGTCTTTTTCGTTGTCCGATCTCCTAAAGAACGGGCGGTAACTTGACTCAAGAGTCGACCTCTTCGGGAACGGACCATGAATTTCAGCTCCGATCTGGGCAAATACCTATTTCTCACCCTCGGCATCTGCTGGCTTCTGGCCGGGATCTTCTACATCGCAGGCTTAGAATTCGGCGGGATGGCGGGCTTTGCGTTGGCGCTGATCTATATGCTGGGGTGACGGGATTGCAAGGCCTTATAGGGATGCTTGTTCTCCTGGTCGTAAATCTTCTTATCTGGAGACTGGCCAAGCCCAGCCTGGTCCCCGAGGATTGGGAGAAGATGAGAAAGAGATGATTTTGCTCTGACCTGATTGGAGTTGAGATGCTCACCCCATGGACGTAGACCCCGAAGTTAGATGGTGAAAGATGACCGATTTTCGCTGGGCAATCAGCACCTCGTTTTCAGCAGGCCTATGATCTCACCTCCGAGGAACTGGGTCTGGCTGCGTTGAACAGGCAATTCGATCTGGGGGACTCTCCGTACTCCGTCGTGGCGGGAATGGAGGGAGCGGGTCGAGCAGGAGGGCTGGCGCAACCGGAACCGCTGGGGTGCCTACGATGCGGCGGTCCACGATATGGTCACGCGTACCAGCACGACGGACGCGCCGTGGACCCTCGTCGAGGGCAATTGCAGCGCCATGCCCGTTGTGCGTTGGCGGCAATAGTGCGACCCGGCGGCCGGTCAACATCACGAGTGGTGTGCTGGGGGGCTCAGTCCGTGTCAATCTCCACTTGATGGGGAGTGGTGCGGTCGGTTTCGTCGCCAATTCCCAGTTGGCCGTAGTAGTTATAACCCCAGCACCAGAGGGTGCGGTCTTCGGTGATGGCACAAGTGTGGTCTGCGCCGGCAGCGAGGTCGGTCCACTGCTCATCGCCACTGACCTGATGGGGAGTGTTGCGGTTGGACGTATCGCCAAGCCCCAGTTGTCCATCGGAGTTGCTACCCCAGCACCAGAGAGAGTCGACGTCGCCGATGCCACAACTGTGGTCGAAGCCTGCGGAGACGGTGACCCAGTCGATGTCGTCGTCTACCTGATGGGGAGTGATTCTGTGAGATATCTCGCCGAGGCCGAGCTGGCCGGCGTTGCTCCAACCCCAGCACCAGAGCGAGTCATCGTCACTGGTGGCGCAGGTGTGGTTGGTTCCGGCGGAGACGTGGTCCCAGTCGGTTCGGTCGCCGACTTGATGTGGGGTGTTGCGGTTGGTCTGGTGGCCAAGTCCCAACTGGCCGTAGGAGTTGTTGCCCCAGCACCACAGGGAATCGTCCTCGCCGGTGGCACAACTGTGGAAACCACCGGGGGCGAGGGCGTTCCAGTCGTTGTCGTCGCCAACCTGATGGGGCGTGTTGCGGTTGGATGTGTCGCCAAGGCCCAGCATGCCCGCCGATCCTCGACCCCAGCACCAGAGGGAGCCATCATCGCCGGTGGCACAGGCGTGGCTGCGAATTGTGGAGACATGGTTCCAGTCGATACCGACGTCTACCTGATGGGGGATGTTGCGGTCGTTGTCGTCGCCGAGCCCTAATTGACCATGATTATTTTGACCCCAGCACCAGAGGGTGTGGTCGTCGCGGATGGCACAGGTATAGGCGCCACCGGCGGAGACGCTGGCCCAGTCGTTGTCGTCGCCGACCTGATGGGGAGTGGAGCGGTCCGAGGTGTCACCGAGCCCTAATTCGCCGCTGTCGTTGCGACCCCAGCACCACAGCGAGCCATCGTTGCGGGTGGCACAGGTGTGGCGGGCGCCGGAAGAGACGGCGGCCCACTGTATAGGCACCACGGTCCATGCCAGGCTCTCCGTGGCCTGGTTGCCCGCAGCGTCGGTGGCTCGCAGATACAGGGTGTACTGGCCGGCTTCCAATTCATCGACGAGATGAGGTGACGTGCAATTCTCCCAGTCTCCCTGGTCGACGACGCCGCTTTCGTCTTCGTAGTCCAGGGCGCACTCAAACGAACAGGTGGGCTTATTAATGCATTCGAACTCGAAGGCAGCCCAGTCGTCAGTGGTCTCTGGTGGCGGCGCATCGAGGACGTGGATCACCGGCGCCTCGGTGTCGACGGTCCAGGTGTAGGTTTCGGGAGTGCTCAGATTGCCGGCAGCATCGGTGGCGACGACGAAGAAAGTATAGTCGTCGTCGGCGAGCTCGGTGTAGGTCTTGCCAGTTGTGCAGTTTGTGGCGGCCTCGAGGGTGCCCCCGGCCTGGCTGCTGAGGGAGCAGGAGAACTGACAATCCTCTTTGGAGCAGTCGAATTCGAAGGTCGCCGAAGTCTCGTTGGTGAGGTCCGCAGGCCCCGTGAAGTCAACGACCTGCGGCGCCTCGGTGTCGATGGTCCACAACCACTGCTGGGCCTCGCTCTCCTGGTCGTAGTCGTCGACGGCGAAGACCTCGAAGACATATTCCCCGTCGTCGAGCCCCTCGAAGGTGATCGGCGACTCACAGGGCTCGCTCGGGCCGTCGTCGAGGCGGCAGAAAAACGAACAGCTACGCTCGTCGAGGCATTGGAACGAGAAAACCGCGTCGGCTTCGTTGGTGCGGGCCTGCGGTCCGTCGAGGATCTCCACCTGCGGGGCGGCCCGGGGCTCGTCGTCGTTGTCGGTGACCGGTTCGGAGCAGCCCGCCAACAACCAGATGGCCAGTAGGATGTAGAAAAAACGCCGCGCCGTCAGATGGAGAGTCATGCCAGACCTTGTGAAAAAAAAGGCTTCAGTACCATGAGGTGTTGTTGCGCCACGATAGTGCCACCCGGCGGTCGGTCAATATCGAGAGTGACTTGACTGGTTTCGGGGACTGCTTAGTTCTCGCTTGCAAGCTCAGGGCTGCCACTCGTTATTCGTGGGCCACCTCGTAGGAGTGCCCTGAGCCGAAGTCATTCAGATCGGCAATCTAGAGAACTTGCTGGTTGGATGGTAGGTCCACCATACAGTACATGACAGAGGTAAAAATGTCTTATTTTAAGACCATCCCCACAAGTTCGTCGTCCATCCTTGCCGTGCTTGTGATCGCATCCGTTGGTCTTCTGGGGGCCTGCGAGCTTGGCGGAAGCTTCACCGATCCCTATGAACCCAATGATTCCATCTCCGAAGCCTATCCCATCGATTTGGGAGAAAGCTACACCGCTTTTATTTCCGAAAACGACGCGGATTTCTTCGAGTTCAGGACCGAACACGGGTCGAAAACGTTTGATGAATTGGAAATCAGCGTCACAGATGTGGGGTCGGATCTGTACATTGGCATTGTCGTCTTTGATTCCAACCGTGAAATCATTCACCAAAATACGAGTAGAACAAAAGGCGCCAACCTCACCAGCACACTTCGAGATCTTCAGTCCGACGGCCCCTATTATGTGCGGTTCAGTGGAACCTGGGGCAATGATTGGGTGGTCGACGGTATCGGCGACTATCGAAATACGGGTCGCTATACCTTCAGGGTCCGAAATCTGAACGCCAACGATGCATTTGCCGGAAATCACAGCATCGACGATGCCCATCCGATTGATACGGGTCAGACCTATAACGGCGTCCTGGTATCCAACCTGGAGGCCGATTATTATTCTTTCACACCTTCCTCGGATAATATGGCATTGGTTATCTCCGAAGCGGGCACGGACCTGATGATCGGCGCCGCTCTCTACGGCCCGGATCGACAGCTTCTGGGCAAGCAACAAGCAAGCACCGGCGGTGGATTGCTGAATATCAATCTGACCAATATGGATACGAGTGTCACCTATTATCTACGGTTTAGCGGAACCTGGGGTCATGATTATAATGTAGATGGCACCGGCGATTACCGAAGCCGCGGGCCCTACGCTTTTTCCGTCCAGGACGTAGATTAGCCGCCCTCTCGCCGTTCGTCTGCGCCCATTGCGGCGTTTCGATGGCGCAGACGATGCCACCAGCGCATCGTCTGCGCCATCGCACCATCACGGGTATGCCAGAGATAGAGTAACTCTGGCGTCCTCTTTCGTAAGTCCTCGGGAGAAGTCGGGGGGAGCCGACATTAGTGAATACCAGTCATTGCCGTCGCCAGAGGCGTGTTTAACAGTTGTTAAGCACGGGGGAGGGACTTCTGTTATCAGAATATGGAGATGACGATGCGAGTGATGATTGGTTGGCTATGTGGCTGTCTGGTGATGGCTTGTCTGACTACGGCGGCGGCCGAGGAAGAGAGCCCGAAGGGCATCGAGATCTCGGGGAAGGCCGAGATCGGTGTGGTCCGTCCTCTGGTGCACGATATTCAGATTGGCGAGGATGGGTATCGCTTCGATTACGTCCAGGAAGGGGGACAGGAACTCCTATTGCCCTTTTACCGATTTGAGGTCGACGCCTTATTCGGTGGCCGTCACGAGGTTTCGTTCTTGTATCAGCCCCTGACACTGAAGACGGCCACGCGGGTGGACAACGACGGGGGAATTCTGATCGACGACGTCAACTTCGCCGATGATACCCCGCTGGAGTTGCAATACGGCTTTGACTTTTATCGCGGGACCTATCGATATCGCGTCGTCGATCGTGAGGACATCAGCTTTTCCATCGGGGGAGCCCTTCAGATCCGAAACGCCTCCATCATCTTTGACGGCTATCGGGAAGACGAGGAGGGACGCATCGTCGACGCCCGGGCGATAAGCCAGGATCTGGGGCCCGTGCCGGTGATCTCCACCGCCTTTCGGCGCGAGCTGGCGGGAGGCCGATTCGTGGAGGCAACCCTGGACGGATTTTACGCCCCCGTTCGCTTTCTGAACCTGCGCGACGTCGACGTCGTGGGTTGGCTCTACGACGCGGCCTTTCGTGTGGGCACGCCGCTCTACGAAGACAGCGAGGTATTCCTCAGTTTGCGCTTTCTCGGCGGCGGAGCCGACGGCACGGCCGGTACGCGAACTCGGTGGACCCAGAGCCGAACCACCCCGCGATATACCTGGAATAACCTGAACCTCGCTTCGCTGAGCGTCGGCGCACGGCTATGAGAACCTCTTGCGTTCGTTCTTTGTTGCCAGGGCAAAGCGATTCGTGAAAGATGGCGGTCTGCAATTTGGCTCAACCGGGAAATTGCCATGTTCACTCAGCGACGATTGTTCTCTGTGTTCACCACGGTGTTGATTCTCCTATTTGCCGTGGGCTGTAAGAGTTCTCCCGAGACTACCGTCGAGGAGGTGGACTTTTCGGAGAATAGCTTCGTCACCGAGTGGAATACGGGGCTTTTGGGCTTCACCGACGCAAATTCCATAAAGCTCCCCCTCGTCGAAGGAGGGAATTACGACTTCACCGTGGATTGGGGCGATGGCACATCGGATCGCATCACCGGGTGGAACCAGCCGGAGGTGACCCATCGCTACGAAAAGCCAGGGGTCTACGTGGTGCGCATCGAGGGGACTCTCGACGGATGGGCCTTCCACGGTCGCTGGGACGACAGGCGGCAAGCCTGGGTTCCCTACGGCGACCAGCGAAAGCTGCTCGCCGTCCACCAGTGGGCCAATATCGGGCTCGGCGACGGGGGAAATCAATTCATCGCCGCGACCCACCTACAGATTCCCGCCACGGATGCCCCGGACTTGAGTGGAGTTACGAGCCTGGCCAATGCCTTCGGCGGCTGCAAGATATTGAATTCCCCGAGTCTGGACCGCTGGGACGTCTCATCGGTTCGGGATATGACGAACCTATTTTCCGGCGCCCGCAGCTTCAATCAACCTCTGGACTCCTGGGATGTCTCCTTCGTGGAGAAGATGGGGGGATTATTCAGCAACGCCGTAAGCTTCAATCAGCCCCTGGATTCCTGGGATGTCTCCTCCGTGCGGGATATGAATAGCCTCTTTGCCGGGGCTCAGAACTTCAATCAGCCCCTGGATTCCTGGGACGTCTCGTCCGTGACGGATATGGGCTGGTTATTTTCCGACGCCAGGGCATTCAATCAGCCCCTGGATAGATGGGATGTGTCCTCCGTCACTCATATGGAATACCTCTTCGATCGGGCCGAGAGTTTCGACCAACCAATAGACTCCTGGGATGTCTCTTCGGTGCAGACCATGAAGTCCATGTTCGATGGGGCCTCCAAATTCAACCAGCCCCTCGATAAGTGGGATGTCTCTTCCGTCGTCGATATGCGCGAGATGTTCCGCGACGCGACGAGCTTCAACCAACGGCTCGACGCCTGGGACGTCTCGGCCGTCGAGGAGGCCTACGATATGTTCTACGGGGCGACGAGCTACGAATTCGACCCACCTCTTCCGTGGCGCTGATCAAATTACCGGCCTACGGGCAGGGAACACCGATAATCCGGACGTAAGGGAAAGTGGAGCCTTCAACGTCGAGCGACGGAATCGAGGATGACGAGAGAAGTTTGATGCTGTCGCCGCCTCGACGGTGACCGTTCAGGGCGACGAAGTTCCCCCTGAACGGCACGCCGCTAATTGGTGGGCCAACGCTCAGCGGTGACTCACTCGGAGTTAGCGAGTACACCGTCCAATTGACCCAGGGCGGATTTCAGGCCTTCGGCCATTCCCATCTCGAGGAGTTGCTCCATATGCTCCAGGTTCACGAAGGTCGACACGATGGTGAATCGCGAGCCCTCATCGGTGCTCTCAAAGGTCACCGTCATTCCCGTGGTGGGCATCGCTTCGTTGGGGTTTCCCTCGTCGTCGGCGAAGCCATCTTCGAGCTCAAAACTTCGGCCTTCGTCGATCGACACGAATCGCCACCACCCTCGGGACACCTGAGCGTCGGGCCCCGTCATATAATATTGCGAGCGACCGCCGGGGGTCATATCATGGTGCTCGAAGGTGGCAGGCCAGGTCTCGGGTCCCCAGAATCTCTCGAGCTGGCGAGGATCGGACCAGGCCTCCCAGAGGCGCTCCACGGGCACTGAATAGTCGCCGACGACCGTAAGGGTCAGAGTTTCGGGGGCCGAAGAAATGCTGGTAATAGGCATAATCTTATTCCTCGCTGGTAATGGGATGGCCCAAGACTTCGTCGATTTGACTGAAGCGGGCATGCCAGAGCTCTTCGAGCTCACCTGCGTCGGCGAAACCGGGATATTTTCTATTGTCTCAGACTCCGGGCCGACGCTCACCGGTCTCTTCGAACTCTTGCGATTCGAGTACATCCTCAACGGACTCTAATCCCTTTGGAGGCTCGATGAGCCCCAATTGGATCATCATATTGAGATTGTCCCAACGGTTCACATTCTCGAAGAGCTTTCCGTCCTTCAGACGGCTGAAGAATGAACCCTCGAGCCGGATATGCTCTCCCGTGGCTTTGAGACTTCCGAAGTCCTCCTCCATGGTGCCTTCGAAGACGTAGGTCCCGGAGACCTTGTCGCCGCTGCCCACCACATTGTCGATCTCCACATTTAAATCGGGATAGGAGTGGTGGAATTGGGACACCAATTTGCGAAAGGTGTCGATTCCCTTGACGGTCCCGTCGGAGCGATGCGTCAAATAATCGTCGTGGAGAAAGTCCCCCAATTTGTCGTAGTTTTGCTGGTTCCAGATATGCTCGACGAAGTCGGTGATGAATTGCTCGAGGTCTTGTGTTGCCATTGTGATCTCCTTATGGGTTGCAGACGTCTCTATTGAGAAAACGCCGGTTGACTCTTGATGGCGAAGCTCCTTCGCCTCGCCGCCGGGAGGAAACGCATCTGAACCTAACCCCCCCGGGAAGGTTCCCAAAAAGGTCCTGAAGAGACGACCTGGTGGACGGAGGGTTTGACCACTTTGGAAACCCTGAGCGGCGCATAACTTCTTCGTGGAGGCATCTCTTTCGGCCCACGAAGAGTGGGTCCGCAGGAGTAACATCACTGCGACTTTCGACGGAGCGATCATGGGAGCCACGGAAAACAAGCGAATCATCGAGCAAATAATGGAAGAGGTCTGGAATAGGGGAGACCTCGATAAAGTGGAGGAGTACATCACCGACGACAGCGTTGAACACAATCCCTACGGTGAGCTCGCCGGCCCGGAGGGAATGCGCCAATTCGTCACGGCCATTCACCAGACCTACGACGACTTCCGAATCGTGGCACACAATATGATCGCCAATGATAATTTCGTTTCTTACAACTACACCGTCGAGGGCACGCAGACGGGAAGCGTGGGCGAATTGGAACCGACGGAAAAAACCGTGGAAATCCAGGGCGTATACCTCGCCAGAATCGAGAATGGAAAGATCGTCGAGGCCTGGAACCAATTCGACGTAATGAGTCTGCTCAGCCAATTGGGGCAGTTGCCGGAGCAAGCATTCGTAAAGATTCGGAAAGCCCAGGTTTCACGGGAGGAACGTTCCGATCAGGAGCAGATACCCGAGCATCGGCCGCGGGCTTAGTAGATTAGCCGTCGCCAGCGGGGAGTTTGGTGAGGTCGCGATGTCACAGGGCAGGTCATTTTGGGATCGCAAATTCGACAGCGAGGAATTCGTCTATGGCACGGAGCCCAACCGCTTTCTCGTCGAACAGGTCCCGAAATACCTCGCCGCAGGCCAGAGAATTCTCACCCTCGGCGAGGGAGAAGGGCGAAACGCCGTGTGGCTGGCAGAACAGGGATTGGACGTCACCGCCGTGGACTATTCTCGACCGGCCCTGGAGAAGTTGCGATTTCTGGCACGCCACCATGGAGTTGAAGTGCGCACCTACCTGTCGGACGTGATGGACTTCGACCTCGGCGAGAAATCCTGGGACGCTGTCGTACTTCTCCATATGCACCTGCCGCCCCGAAAGCGTCGGCGTCTACATGGGCGTATGGTCGATGCCCTTTGTCGCGGCGGCCTGGTCTTGCTCGAAGCGCTCAGCACCGACCAGCTCGGTCGCCGGTCCGGTGGTCCCGACCGCCGGGAACTTCTCTATTACGTCGAAACTCTCCGTCGGGACTTCTCGGGGCTGACTACCTGTCGTCTCGAAAAAGAAGTGCGGTTCATACGGGCCGGAGAGCACCGAGGCAAGACGAGCGTCATCAACCTGGTAGCCCGCAAGTAGTGCCGAATGGCCACTGGGTCATTGTCGAGATTGAGCGGGCCGGGCCAGAGCGTCGCAGCAAATATCAGGCGTCAGCCGAAAATCGAGTATCTGGCGAGCGTCTCGAAGGCCGGCATGGCCACTCCGCCGGGGGCGACACGGTCTCGGAATTCGTCGAGCAGGTGAGATATCTCGTCGCGGGCGGCCCGGGCATGGCCGATAATGCCGGCCTTATACAGATCGGTCTTGGCCACGGGCCGCATCATGGCCACCATAAAGGCTTCGGGGACGAGATTGACGGCTCGAAAGGTCGGCGGGCGAACGGGGATCCCCGCTGCTCGCTGAGCGCGCATGGCCTCCTTCAGTGCGCGAAGACCGAGGATGATGGCATCCCGGGTCCTGGCGAAGCGCTCCCCGTTGAGATCGGCGGCGTTATTCATCAAGAAGAGAAACGTCCCGACGCGGCGGTTTTTGGCGAGGAGGGGCAAGAGCTGCGGGGCCTGGTTTTTTCTCATCACCACCATCACCAGGTCGTAGTCGTCATCCTCGCCAAACTCCTCGACCAAGGGAATATGATGGACCTCTCGCCGGCCGCTAAAGGCATCGTCGAGAACCACCCCGTGGGTGCGGAGGTCTTCCAGGCGCTGGCCTCGGTCGAGTAAGGTGATGTCATGACCTGCTTCAAATAGCCGCGCTGCATATAATGAGCCCGTCGGTCCCGCACCAAATACCAGGGTCTTCATATAGGTATCCTCCAGTCAATGAGCCTGCTCTCATGAGAATACCATGGGGATATTGTCCTCCCAGAGGAGGGCAGAAATTATACTCAGGATCGATAGGTGCAGGGATGCAGGCAACGTTGGATTCAACATAACGATACAATAACCAGGCTCCGAAGAGGAGTGCAGGCATAGAGCTTATAGACTGATGAAGGCTATATGATGGGGATTTAACTCGTGATATTCTCGTGGTGTTTTTGTTCGGAATCACCAATTTCGAGGATATTATGGGATATGGTCAGTTAATTGCGGTCTTGTTGGTGTTGTTTTTGGCGGGGTGCTCCACTGAGCCGGGAGGGTCCACAGACGAAGTCGACGCCGGCACCGATACCGAGTCTGCTGAGAACGACGTTGATGATGGGGGGGGCTTAGATGCGATTGAGGATCCAGCGGGCCTCACCGTGGAGCTTCGCTATGGCGGGGAGATATCAGCAGATTGGCGAATTGCAGCTTTCTTGACTCATTATGAAGAGGACGAGCAGGCCATTCCTGGTACGGGTGGGATTTTTCCAGTTATCGCCGGGGAGTACGTCTCGACGGAGCTCAATAGTGAGGAGGTGACCCTGACGATTCCGGAGCCCGCCGGCGAGGATTTCGGCGAGATCATCGAGGGCGCTCAAGGGGCGGGGTGGCTCATCGCCGTCTATGAGGATGTCGATGGCGATCAGAGCCGCGGTGAGGACGAACCGATCGTGGCCATCTCCACGACCCTGATCATCTATCCCGCCGAGGATATCGAGACCGACGCCGGCGTATTTCCCGGCGAGGATTGGACGGCCCTTGATACGGAGCATGGAGTTGATTGGCTCGTCGTCGATCTCAACCAGCCATTGGAGGTCGATCCCTTACCGATGCGAACGACGGTCACCGTGGCAGGCACGATCGAAGAGATGATGTTGGCAGGGCTCACCCATATGAGCTCTGTGTTGTTGCGTGGGGAGATGATCATCACTGAGAATTCAC
>SLJM01000348.1 GCA_007135085.1 Myxococcales bacterium | reverse complement strand
CTCCCACCGTTGACCGCCGGACGGTAAAGGACATATCTTCGCCTTGAATTTGATGACTTTCCGTTACCTCCGAGAGAAATAATGCGACCTATTTTTCTGCCCCCCTCCTTCATCACCGCTGTATTCTGCTTCTTTTTTCTGCTCCTCCCCGTGGCCGTGGCCGACTCTCCTTCTCAGGACGAAGAGGTGGAGGCCACCTCAGAGCAGCTTCGCCTAAACGAGCAGGCCGTGGAGGCCATGGTGGCCGGAAACCCGGGCCGAGCCGTGGCCCTGTTGACGGAGGCACAACGTCTTGGAGAGCTCAATATCCTGGCTCTCAACCTGGGACGGGCCTACCACGCCGCCGGTAATTGCGAGCGCGCCCGCCAGGTTCTGGAATCGGTCCCCGAGCTGCCCGCCGTGGAGCGCCCGGCTGCCGAACGGGTCAACGAGCGGGCCGCCGAATACCTGGCCGACGTCGATGAGACCTGCGAAGATGAAGTAGAGATCGCCGTGGAGGTGAAAGAAGAAGACCAACCGGTCGTCGAGGAACCTCCTGTGGTCGAAGAGAGCTCAAACCTCAAACAGATCGGTCTGTATACGGCCATCTCCGGCGGGGTGGTCCTGCTGGCCGGCGGCGGCATGCATACGGCGGCCAGGATGCAGCGACACGATGCGATGACCCGCATCAACGACGACAGTTCTTTTGAAAATGGCGTCAATACGGCGATCACCCAGGCCGAAGTCCAATCCATCGAAGCCCGGGCCAATACGCTCGACACCGTAGCCCTCGGTTCGGCTATCGTCGGCGGCACCGCCCTTCTGGTGGGCACCTACCTCTTCTTCACCGGCGAAGATATGGCGACCGACGAGCCCAATTTGAGCTTTCACGTCGGCGACGGCGCCTGGGCCATCAACTGGTCGCTTCGATTTTGATCTCTCCTTCGAACTCTACGGAAGTACCCCCCATGGCTCGTTCCACCCAACGACTCTTCGCGGTCATCACTTTGACGCTGCTATTCATCATCGTCAGCGCCTGTTCGAGCGAGCTCAATACGACGGGCGTCGACTTCGCCTGTGAGTCCGACGATGACTGCGCCGACGGCTTCGAATGCGTGGAGCGCCCTGACGGACGCTCGGTCTGCACCCAGGACGGCCCCTTCGACGCTCCCGACGCCGGCACCGACGCCGATATCGAGCCCGACGCTGAGCCCGACGCCAACCATCAGAGCTGCACCTGCGACCCCCGGCTAAACCAGGGGTATAGCTGCGACGACGATCAGTGCCACTATTTCTGCCTCGACGGTTTTGAAAGCTGCACTAGCCAGGCTGGATGTGAGACGGATATCACCACCGTTGCCGACTGCGGCGACTGCGATGTGACCTGTGAGTTTGAGGTGGAATTTCCCAACGCCACAGCCACCTGCGATGACGGCGGTTGCGTCGCCGACTGCGACGAGGGCTGGCTCAACGCCGACGGCGACTTCGCCACCGGCTGCGAGTGCAATATCAGCGACGACCCGACGGCCCTTCCCAAATGCGACGCCATCTTCGTCTCCGCCACCGACGGCAACGACGGCAATAATGGCCTGAGCACCGATTCTCCCGTGGCCACCCTGGACCAGGGCGTGCGCCGCGCCCGCAGCGAAGGGACAGCTTATCTGATGGTCGAAGAGGGAACCTTTGCGCTCTCAGAGACCCTCGATTTCCACGTCTCCATCATCGGTGGTCTCGATCCCGACAACCAGTGGCGCCGCGACGACGACGCCCGCACCACCATCACCGACGGTGGCACCGGCGACGACGGCTTGGCCACCACGATGCTCATCGACTTCGACCAGTTGGAAGAGCTGGACGACGAGTCCACCCTGTCGGTCTTCGCCAATCTGACCATCGAGCCTCCGTCCACACCGGCCGAATCAGGAGCCTCCATCGCCACCGTGCGCGCCCACGACGTGTCCGAGGGCGCGTTGCGCTTTGAGAATACGACCATCGTCGGCGGCCAGGCATCTCACGGTATTCACGGCGATCACGGAAGTGTCGGTGACGACGGTGGAAACGGCGAACAGGGAAATCGTGATCATTCCGTGGGCGATCTGCCAATCGACAACCCCGCAGGTGGGTCTGCCGGCTGCGCCGACGCCGGTCAGGGCGGGGACGGGGGCACTGTATATTTTGCCAATTATTCCGCGGGTACCCCAGAGTATAACGGCAGTGGACTAGATGGTGGTTCCTCCGACGCCGGTGACGGCGGCGATGGGGGCGACGGTGGATGGAATGACTTCATCTACGAAAATCCGGCCTATACCCTGGACCGTCAGGGAGAACACGGGACGTCTGGCCAGTCCGGCGACGCCGGCTCCCCGGGCACTCGCCATAACGATGTGGGCGCGCCTGCCGCCGGTTATTTATCAACGAGCGGTCTCTGGACTCCCCTTGCATCGACCTCCGGCCAAAATGGCCAATCGGGCTCCGGCGGTGGTGGCGGCGGCGCCGGCGGATCGAACGTGTACTACAATGAGACTCACCTGGGAGATACGGGCAACGCAGGCGGTGGCGGCGGTTGTGGTGGAGGCGGAGGCGAAGCCGGTCAAAATGGAGGGGCCTCCTTCGCGCTGATACTCATCCACTCCCAGATCTCCCTCGACGACGATGTCCATATTGAGATCGGAATCGGAGGCGACGGCGGAGACGCCGGTGACGGAGCCTGCGGTGGGAATCGAGGTTCGGGAGCCCAAAACTATTATACGAACGAAGAGGGCACGTCGCCGGGCAACGGCGGCTTCGGCGGTCACGGCGGCACCGGCGGCGCCGGTGGCGGTGGCGCCGGCGGCATCGGCGGACCGGCCATCGGCATCGCCCTCGTCGGCGACTCTCAGATCGAGGGCCAAGACTACACCATCGACGACGACGTCGACCCCAGCCACGGGGGCGACGCCGGCAGCGGCACCTCCGACTGCCCCGGCGCCGACAGCGACGGCGGTCAATCCGGCTTGCCCGGCCTCGTCGAAGCCCTTTACAGCTTCGAATCCGGCGACAGTTGAAACGTCGGCGCCGACGTGGCATGTTGCGGCGATGTTTCTCAGTAATTTCGGGAGTTTTTAGCACCTTAACCGGAGAAGTTTCTCATGTCTGCCTCGACGAAAAACCTATCGACACCGCTTCTTGTCTTATTGGCCGGCCTTTTTGTGGTCTTCGCCACCACCGCCTGCTCCGCCGACGATCCGGGAGGTAACCACTCCCAGGATAGCTGCCAACCAGGTGAAATCCAGACCTGTACCTGCGACGACGGCTCACCTGGTGAGCGGCAGTGCATGGACGACGAGACCTTCACCAGTTGCCAATGCCCGGATGACACCAACAACCAGAATCAAGACGCCGGCCATCCCGACGCAGACAACCAGGACGACACCAATGCCTGCGGCGGCGAAGGCGAACTGACCTATGACGGTGCCCTCGCTGAGCCCGGCGATAGCTGCGGCCCCTGCAGCGACGGACTTTTGGAATGTGATGGAGAAGAAGCCCTGACCTGCGAGGGCGCCGGCGAGCTCAATAGCTGCGGCGGCTGTGCTCTGCTGCCCGTCGAACCCGGTGAAGACTGCGAAGACGGCACCACCTGGGAATGCGACGGCACAGACGGCATCTACTGCCGACCCTGTGAAGAAGATGAAAAACTCGTCTCCCTCGCCGGCGAGGAACAATGTCTGCCAATTTGTGACCATGACGATCATTGCGATGCAGATGAGTTCTGCCACGAAGAACACGACGTCTGCATTCCCGACGAGGGAGAGCTCGACGAAAACCTCTGCGGTGGCTTTGAGCCCCTCGACGAAGAACCGGACACCCCCTGCGCCCAGGACCGGGGCATGTGGCAATGCGACGGCGACGACGACGTGATTTGCGCCTGCGACAGCGACGAGGAGTTCTACGACTCCGCCTCCGATCGCTGTGTCCTCACCGACAGCGCCCTGTGCAAGGCCTATTGCGAGATCATCTACGGCTGCCTCACCGAATGCGGCT
>SLJM01000325.1 GCA_007135085.1 Myxococcales bacterium | reverse complement strand
AGCGGCCAGGCCCTCAACGAATCGATCACGGGCGGGCGCTGGCCGGCCAAAGGAGAGCGAAACCAGCGTCTCTTGGAATGTGTGGAGATCATGCGAGCTCTGTGGGCCGGAGAGACCGTGGACCGCCGGGGCTTCGTCGATATCGTCCAGGCGACGCTGCACACTCGTCCCGACGAGATGCCCTCCTCTTTTGCGGCAGCGATCACCCCGGAGACCGCCCGGTGGGTCGCCGGATGGGCCGACGGCCTGATCACCATCGCTCATCCCATCGACGAGCTCAAAGAGGTGATCGACGCCTTTCGAAATAACGGCGGCGCCGACAAGCCGATCTACCTCCAGATGCAGCTCTCCTACGCCGATACCGACGAACAGGCGCTGGATAACGCCCACCAGCAATGGCGGACCAATATCTTCGACAGCCCCTTACTGACCGAACTTCCCACACCGAGCCACTTCGAGGCCGCCGCCGAATTCGTCGAGCCCGACGATATGCAGGGACCGGTGCGGTGTTCGTCGAGCCCGGCGCAACATCTGGAGTGGATCGGAGCCTACGAAGAGCTGGGCTTTGATGCGATCTTTTTACACAACGTGGGGCGAAACCAGCGCCAATTCATCTCCACCTTTGCAGAAGAAGTGCTCCCCTCTCTGCGGTCTTGAATCCCTGCGCCTTCCCTTGCCCCCAGGCGCCGAGAGACGAAGAGTATTGATTCTCTGGGTCACTACGGCTATCTTGTGGCAAATCTTACGTTTATTGCCCGTTCCTTATATTAGGCCGTCGCCGTCGAAGCCGGACTTTCCTGCGGCTCAGCGGCTAAAGTCGCCGATTAAATAATTCGCTTCAAAGGCGCATCCCGTGCATTTCAAGACGTACCGGTTCGACGTCCCGGATAGGGCGCGAGGGGAGCATTCCACCATCTTGGATGGATGGCATATTCCGACGGAGATGCCCGTTCGGTGTCGAATACTTTCTCCCTCCCTGGCGGGTGACGACGAGCAGCGCATGGCATACCGGCGCCAGGCCAGACGCTGGGCGAGGCTCAATCACCGAGGGGTGGCTCCCCTTCTGGAGATGGGAGAGGTCGAACAAGGCCAGGGCCCCCTGGAACGGGGCGCCTTATTCTTCGTCAGCGCCGGCAAAGTAAATAGCCAACGCCTCGGCCAGGTCCTGGCTCAGCTGAGCTGGTCCCAATTCTCCCACATATTGGCCGCCCTCCTGGAGGCCATGGCACACGCCCACGCCCGAGATGTGATTCACGGCCACCTCCATCCCGATCTGGTTGCCTACAGCGAAGCAGGGGATGGTCGACCAGCGGTTCAGATCTTCGATTTCGGGCTCATCCCCCGAGATTTCTGGCACCGGGAAAGTCCGGCGCTCAGCGATCTCATCGACAGCTACCAGGCCCCGGAAGTGCGCCGAGGAGCTATCTCGGCGATCGGCGCCCACAGCGATATTTATAGCCTGGGGCTCATCGCCTTTGAGTGGCTTTACGGGCGGCTGCCGACAGAGCTCGGTGAGGCCCCGAGCCGGCGTGAACAAAACCACTTCGTCCCCGGTCGCCTGGCCGCCTGGATCGACCGATGCCTGTCTCCACTTCCTGAAGATCGTTTCCATTTGGCCGCCGATGCTCTGGCCGCGCTGGAAACCCTGGATCTGGCCGAATCGAGCATCTCCATGGCCTCCATCGGGTGCCCCAGGATGCCCGCTCGATGGGAGGTGGGCGACGGGCCACAACCGTCGGGTTGCCACTGGTGGTGGAAATTCCGCGAGCTCTATTCCTGCCGAGAACCCCCGGTAGTCGGTCGAAGGGCCGAATGCGATGCCCTGTGGCAATCGCTCTACGAGGTCCGCCGCACGGGGCGAGCCCGAGCGATGATCATCAGCGGGTCTCCCGGGATGGGAGCAGGCCGGCTGTCGAGATGGCTCGGTCACCGAGCCATGGAGTTGGGCGCCGCTCGGACGCTGACCATCTCCCACGGCGTGACCTTGCGCCCCGGCGATGGGCCGATGGCCATGTTGGCCAGGGCCTTCGCGGCAGACCTGACAGACCCGTCGAGCCTGACCGAATCACTTCGCCTGGGCCTTCGCTGTTGGGGTGCCGAGATCGGCGAATCCGAACTCGATCAATGGCTCGAATTATTGGGAGATGGCTCTAACCAGAATCGGAACCAGCGCCGAAATGGCGAGTTTTGCGAACCCCCTGGTGCCCTATGGCGAACGATCCTGGAGCGACTCAGCACCAGCCGCCCTCTGGTCATCACCATCGACAATGCTCATCTGGGCAGCACCACGCTGGATTGGCTCGACGAGCTCATGGCATCGCCCAATAATCTCAACCTGCTCTTCGTCCTCGTCGTCGCCCAGAAGGAGCTGGCTAACCAGCCCATCGAGAGGGTTCAACTCGAGCAATTACTGGACTACCCGCAGGTAGACCAGCTGGAGCTCACTCCGCTGAGTCAAAACGATACGGTGGACTTGATCGATGCCCTGGCCCCCCTGGAAGAGGGGCTGGCCTACGAGGTAGCTCAACGCACGGCGGGAAACCCCCTCTTCGTGATGCAACTGCTCCGCTATTGGGTGGACAGCGAAGTTCTGAAACCGCTGGGCCCCCGGACGAATCGCCTGAAATTGGCCGACTTCGACGACGCCGATATGCCCCGGGGGCTCCTGGAGGTCACCCAGTGGGAGATCGAACGCTTCGCCGCCCGCTTCGAAGACCAGGCCGACGATGCCCTGGCCGCTCTGGAAGTGGCCGCCGCCCTGGGCATGGAGGTGACCTTCGAGGAGTGGCGACAGGTCTGTGATCGCCTGGGCGTCGACGTGCCGCCCCTATTTATACGGGGCCTCTTTGATACGGGTATCTTCTCCGAGGCCTATGAAGAACAATCCTTTTCCTTCGACTTTTCACCGGCCCGCGAGGTACTCCAGCGACGGAGCAAAGAGACCGGAACTCATCGGCGAATCCACCAGGTCTGCGCCGAGGTTTTGGCCGACCAGGGCGATGACCAACATTGGTCCTGGCCGGGCCGGATGGGCGTCCACCTCGCCGAGGCCGGCGCCTTTGAAGAAGCGCTGGAATACCTCATCGATGGTGCTCACCGGCAGGGCAATCACGACGACCCTCGTCAATCCCTGACCTTATTGGTGCGCTATCACCAGGTCTGTGATCGCCTGGAGCTGCCCGACGATGACGGCCGACGGATACGCGGCCTGTTGCGCCAGGCCTGGTCCCATCTCTCACTGGGTGATAGGAGCGCCGCCCAGCGGACAATCGCCGATGTACGACGCCGGCTTCCACGGGAGGACGAAGAGGAGTTTCTGGCCCCAATTTTGTGGCTGGAGTCGGGAATAGCCTTCGACGTCAGTGATCTGGATACCGCTGAGAAAAAGTTGAAACAGGCCCTGAAGCTCTTCGAGGCACAGGGCGATCTGTCGGGAGTAGCCAAGAGCGAGTTGAGGCTTGGCAGTTATCGTCGCGAGACCGGTCAGCTCCAGGAGGCCCACCAACGATTTGTGGCAGCCAGAGACATCTTCCAACAACTGGAGGACCCCACGGGAACGCTCATCGCCACCCAGCAGGCGGCCACGGTGCTGATCCAATTGAAGCGCTACGACGAAGCAGAGCTCCTGTTGCGGAGTATCCTCAACCACGAAAACGCCCTGGGCCCATCGCCGCGTGGAAGCATCTATAATAGCCTGGGAGAGCTCTATCGCTCCCGCCGTCAATGGCAACGAGCCGAGGACGCCTACCATAGGGCCATCTACTACTGGCAGGAAAATCATCAACACCTGATGGTCATGGCTCAGATAAACCTGGCCCTGGCGCTGGTCGAACAGGGAAGTTTTTTTCAGGCCGAAATCTACCTGAGCCAGGCTGAGGATTTCGCAAAGGCCCCTCTAAAAAGCCGGGAGATCGTCTATATCAAACTCATCTCCATGACCTGTCTGGCAGCACGCCACGAGTGGTCCAGATGGTGCGATCTGGCTAGCGAGGTCGAGACCTATGT
>SLJM01000128.1 GCA_007135085.1 Myxococcales bacterium | reverse complement strand
TCGGGCACCGGCGGGTCTTCCCAATCGGCGGGGTCGCTCAACTGGGCCGAATGAGTGGGCATGACCAGAGTGCCCTTGGGCCCGATCACCTCCTGGAGGGCTTCGATCACTGCCTGGGCGCCGCCGCAGACCCAGCCCAGGCTGCTCAGCGAGCCGTGGACGATAAGGACCATCCCAGGCGTGAGGCCGAGACGCTCCAGGTCGCCGACCAGTCGCGACCTGGTGATGAGTTGTCGGTGTTCAGTCATCTTGTCGTCGATGGCGAGGTCGTTGCTCTATTGAGGTGCGCTTGAGCTTCGGCGCGCTTGCGCTGTCGTAGGGAAATTGGAGAGAGTTATATCAGGTTGGTGTGGGGTCGTTAATATTCTTTCGGCATAAGTCCTGCAGGTGGGGTGAGGGCTGGCAGCCTGCGCTCTGCGAAATTCTTAGTTATTTGTTTCAAATGGTGAGTCGATGAATATCCCTGAGTTACCCTCTGTATTTTCGAAATTTGTCGTGAGCGCTCTGCTCATCGCCGTCGTCGGCTGTGGCGGCAATGAAGAAGAGGTCATCCTGTTGGAGTGCGAGCCCAAGACCTGCGAGGAGCTGGGGTATGCCTGCGGTGAGCAGACCGATAATTGTGGCAACGCTATTGATTGTCTGGAATGCGAGGCGGGCTATGATTGCGAGCAGAATCAATGTGTGGCCCTGGATCTGGTGGAGCGGCTGGAGTCCATTTCGGGGCTGACCGTCCAGGAGATCACCTCTCACGAGCCGGGGACCGAGGCCTATTTGCTTCATCTGGAGCAGCCAGAGGACCATGGCGCACCGGAGGGCAACTCCTTTCGGCAGCGTATGGTGTTGATACACCGCGACGTGAATGCGCCGTTGGTCCTCCACACTCTGGGATACGGGCTGGGGCTATACGGATCGAATCCCTCGACGGCCACGGAGCGGTTGACCGAGCCCACCCAGCTACTGGAGGCAAACGAGCTGTTGGTGGAACACCGGTACTTCGGGGTGTCCGTCGCCGATGAGCCCGACTGGAGCCACCTCAATATCTGGCAGTCCGCAAACGACTCCCATCAAATCCGCCAGGCATTCGCGTCGATCTATCAGCAGCCCTGGATCGGTACGGGAGTGAGCAAAGGGGGCATGACCGCCGTCTTCCATCATCGGTTCTTTCCAGACGATCTGGACGGCATCGTGCCCTACGTGACGCCCATCACCTTTGGCTTCGACGACGAGCGCTATCAGATCCATATGGATAGCATCGGGCCCGCAGACGGTCTGTGCCGGGAGCGCGTCGAGGGTATGGCGCGGGAGTTTATCGAACGTCGTGACGAGGCCGCCGATTATGTGGCTCAGCGGGCTTCGGAGGCGGACTCGGTGGATCGGGAGACCCTGGAATCATTGGTGGCCTCTCGAGCCATAGGCTACCCGATGAGCTTCTGGCAATATTGGGGCTCGAACTACGCCTGCGCCTATCTGCCTCACTGGGGCACGGCCATGGAGGATTTTGCGCCCTGGTTTATCAGCGAGCCGGCAGCGCTATTTTATCAATACGGCTTCGAGCCAACGGTGGGGCCCTATAGTTATCAGGTGGCCAATGAGCTCGGCCAGCCGGCCTATGCCAATCCTCAGCTGGAGGATGTGCTCGAATACATAGATTTCGAGCGACTTCAGCAATTTGCTCCGGGGCCGATGCCCTGGGGTGATAATCCTACTTTCGATCCCCAGGCCATGGTCGATATCGACGAATACCTTCGCCATCAGGCCGATCGGGTATTGGCCCTCTACGGTGAATGGGATCCCTGGAGCGGGGGCATGATCACCTTGAATGAGCACGGCGATAATAGCCTCTATGTGGCGCCGGGCCTCCACCATGGGGCGACGTTATCCGACCTGTCCAATAGCGAACGGGAAGAGGCGGTAGCGCAACTGATGCGCTGGGCCTATCCCGACGATTATGAATACCAGGCGCTGGTCGCCGCCCGGGCCGGGCAGAGCCTTTTTACCTGGGACGTCGAGGGCCATCGCCAGTTGGCCGACGGAATCGCCGAGCAGGAGCAGCGGCTGCTCCATAAATTGTGGGCCTTCGATATCTATTGAGAGCGATTTCGCCGCCAGGAGAAATGAAGTGTCAAAATACGACGTCACCCTCGTGACCTGTGACCCCCTGCCGGAGCCCGACCTGGATGAGGTGCCCCTCACCGAGGCGCTGGAGGAGGCGGGGTTGTCGGTGCGAAAATGTGTGTGGGATGACCCGGCGGTGGACTGGGCGAAGGGGCGGCTGACGCTGATCCGGTCGACCTGGGATTATTATCGAAAACGCGACGCCTTCGTGAAATGGGCCGAAGATGTCGAGAAAGTCTCGAGGTTGTGCAATCCCGCCCGGGTGGTGCGGTGGAATTCCCACAAACGCTATCTATTGAGTCTTCCCCTCAAGGGAATTCCCGTGGTGCCCACGGTGATGGTGGAGCGCAATAGCGAGGTGTCGTTGGGCGAGATCTGCGCCAATGAGCAGTGGTCGTCAGTGGTGATCAAGCCGGCGGTATCGGCCGGCTCTTATGAGACTCACGCCATGGATTTGGGGGATCTAAATGAGGAGATATTTGCCCGCCTGATCGACGGCGGTGACGTATTGGTGCAGCCCTATATGGACAGCGTCGATGAGTATGGTGAACGGTCGTTGATCTTCATCGACGACGAGTTCAGTCATTGCGCGCGAAAGCATCCCAGGTTTGCCGGAGAGGACGAAACGATCACCGGCCCCTATGAACCGACGCGCTCGGAGTTGGCCGTGGCCGATGCGGCGATGGACGCCGCCAATGCGGTGGCGGATCAACCGCTGTTATACGGGCGTGTCGATCTGGTCCACGACGAGGATGAGCAGCCCTTGGTGGCCGAGATCGAAGTGCTGGAGCCATCGCTCTTCTTTCGCTTTAGCGAGGAGGGGCTTCGTCGCATGGTGTCGGCGATTGGCGAGCGACTTCGCTCATAATTTCGAAGTGGCCGGGGAGCTAGATCTGGCGCTGCTCTTGCCTGGAAGCGACAGGGTGCGAAAGTGGTCGGCGTCTGGCGAGCGGCCCCAGATGGAGGCCGAGTTTTGATGCCACCCCTGGGGCGGCATCCACAGCGGCGCCGGCGGTGGCGCCGGTGGGCCGTCGCTGTCGGCCTCTTCGAGGCAGCGCTCCAATTCGGCGAGGCTCTGGGCGCCCGATTCCAGGACCTGGACCAGGGCGGCCAGATCGGCGATGGCGCGAAGGGTCTTGCCCTTGGAGTGGGCGTCGTCGATGCCCTTGAGGACGCGGTCGATGCGGGGATTGATCTGTTGGAGCCGACCGAGCTCGGAGATATGGTCTGCCAGCTCCCCCCGCTCGTCGTCGTCGAGTCGCTGCAATTTCATGCGAATCTTGAATAAGGGCTCTTTGAACTTCGGCTTTGCCGACTCCACCTGTTCGATCATGGAGGGGATGATGCCCGATGCTTCGATGCATACGGACAGGCGCAGCACTGTGTCTTCCAGATCGGCGATCAGGGGCTCCAGCGATTCCCGTGCCAGGTCTTCGTGTCCCGAGGCGACGAAATCGACAATCTGAGCGGTCACTCCCTCTGTAATCTCGCAGCTCATGGTGGGGTCAAAGTCGGTGTCGGCGAATTCGATTCCCTTGCGTTTGGCCTGGTCCAGGAGGGTGTTGACCTTGTGGCGAAGGCCGGCCACGTCCTCCTGGAGCAGGCTGAGTATTTGATTGCCGTCGGCGGCGCGTTCTCGGACCTCTTCCAGACTCTGCACGGCCTCCTCCAAAGAGGAAGCGGCCTGTTCGGGGCGCTGGTCGGCCAGGTCTTTTGCCTGTGACCAGATCTGGCGGGCGGCGCCGAGGCTGGCGGAGAGATGCTCCGTGGGAAGATTCAGGTTTTGACGGGTTTCGATCTCCGCTGCGGCGGCGCGATAGGCGGCTTCGGCGTCTCTGAACAGGGCGTCGAGCTGCTCCTGGAGCGGAGCCGCTTGGCGCAGCCCTTGAAGGGCCTGGAAGTAGGCGGCGTCGAGTTCGTTGAATAGCTCGCAAGCCTGGGTTTCGGAGTCGGCGGTCAGGGGAAGGGTAAGAGGTCTTTCGCTCTCGGCGGCGCCTCCGGCCAGGCCGATAGTGGTCTGACGGAGAAGTTTGAGGGCCTTGTCGAGTTTTCGCACGTCGAGAATCTTCGACTTCGAATGAAGTGTATTTGCTTTTTCGAAGAGCTCCAGCCCTCGTTTATGGAGCAGAAAGGCCCGGTTGATTCCGTCGGCGATAGCTCGATCGACGTCGGCGCTTTCACCCTGCCAGAACTGGTTTCTGTCGGCGAAATACCAGGGGAAATCCGATCGGAGCTGAGCCAGTTGTTCACCCCGTTGTTCCAATCCACCTCGCCATGCCTCCAGGTCGGGGCGAAGGACATGGGAGGTGCGTCGTCGTCGCAAGATGCGAGCCGCCAAGAGGGCCAACGCCAGGACCACCAGGAGGATAAATATGGCCCGGGGGATAGCACCGGCCAGGAAGTAGTGACGCTCATCGCTTCGGGCCAACTCCACTTCAGCGCCGTGGAGACAGTCCTGAATCTCGAGCAGGTCCGGGTCTTTAGCCAATCGCGTGTGGGTGGCCATCTGCCGGCACTCCTCGAGGATCTGGGTGGCCGCCACCGGCCCGTCCCAGTCGCTATCGTCACGGTCGCCAATCGCGGCCAGGGCAGCCTCGATTCTGTTCTCCAGGTCGTCGAGGGGGTCCAGCTTCTCGAGGTAGCGCTCGAGATCGGCCTCCACATCGTCGGCGACTCTCGTGATCTGCTCTGCTGCGGGGATGACCTGGTGGGGCGCCTCCTCGATCCGTTCACTCATGGCCAGCCACTGGTCGGCCGAATCAAGGCGATCGGTGAGAAGGGCGCGCATCTCATTGTCGGCGGGCAGCGCCTCTTCAACCGCGTCATGTACGCCAGCAAAGCGCTCTTGAGCCTCTGGAAAGGTCTTCTTTGCGACTTCGAGGCGTTCGCCGTGTTCCTTCTCCAGGATGGCCAGCCGGTGGTCGATGGCGTGGAGAGCGGAGCACATGACGTCGCCGTAGGACTGGCGGCGCATATGTCGGTCAAAATTGGATGCGGCCAGAGTCTGGGCGAGTAAGTCGTCGGTCCAGCCCATCTTCTGCCAGCGCTCACCGACGTATACTCCGAGGGAGCGGTTTCGGAACCCGACGGCGATGACCACGTCGGTCTCCAGGTCGACTCGACCCTCCTGGGACCATTGTTGTGCGGCAAATTGGGCGTATTCGTGGGCCTGGCTATGATCTCGGCTGGAGCTTCCGCCGGGGTCTGTGACCATGACCAACGTGCCGTAATAGCCGGCGTCCACCAGGGAGTCTGCCTGGCGGAAACACTGGCGAAGCGGGTTATAGCGCGGTCCGTCGTAGCCACGTTGAATGGCGATCTGCTCTCGGGGCTCGAGCTCGGGCAGGCCGGTCCAGTCATTTCCAAAGGCCGGTGCGGCAAAGAGTGAACCTGTGGCAAATACGACGAATAGGATGATGAGCTTTGTGGGCTGTATCATCACGACGGGCGCCTCACTACGGGGTGGGTGATTGATTTCTTCTTTATATCACGGTCATATGGCCCCACAGTAGTTAAGAGATGCAGCGATAGGGTCAGTTGCCCTGAGGGTCAGTTTCTGGTCTAAAATGAAATCTCCCTTTCCTGTGGATAATCTGACCGCCCGAGGAGAAAGAGACGTGGTGAATCAAATCCCCGTCGTCATCATTACGGCGCTTCTAGCGACGGTCGTCGTTTTGACCGGTTGCGACCCCTTTAACACCCGTTTTGAAGACCTTGAAAAGCCTCAATTCTACGAGGCTCGAGACTATGTCGAACCCCCTGCGGTGGGTGAGGATCTGCTCATCCTGAATTGGAATATCAAATTCGCCGGGGGGCGTATCGACTTCTGGTTCGATTGCTGGGGCGACCGGGTCCTGATGGAGCGAGAAGAGGTGTTGGAGAATCTGGAGGCGCTGGCCGAAAAGATTCGACTCGTCGACGCCGACGTGTTGATGGTCCAGGAGATCGACATCGACTCCAAGCGCGGCGCCTATATCGACCAGGTGCAGTGGATATTGGATAATACGGATTATAACTACGCCGTGTACGCCTCGCAGTGGCGAGCTGATTTCATCCCCTCCGATGGGTTGGGGCGGATGGATATGGGCAACGCCATCTTCTCGAAGCACCCCCTATCTGATGGGCGGCGCCTCGCCCTGCCGCAGAGTGAGGAGCAAGATTCGCTGGAGCGCTATTTTTATCTCAACCGCAATATCCTGGCTGCCAGATTAGAGGTGCCCGGTGCCGAAGACGTGGAAATTCTCACCTTTCACGTCGACGCCTATTCACATGACGGGACCAAGAAGATCCATATCGATATGGTCAAAGACGAATTCGACCGACTCCACGAGGAGGGAGTCTTCTTCGTCGGCGGTGGGGACCTCAATACGCTGCCGCCGGGCTCGGAGGAACAGCACGTCTTCGAGGATGCGGTCTGCGAGCTCGAGGAGTTTATGGCCGATGATTATCGCCAGGAGGAGGATTGGCTCCAGGAATTCTACGACGACTACGAGCCAGCCATTCCTCTGGTTGACTATCAGGCCGACAACGAGCCCTACTTCAGTCATTCCGTTCATGACAGTGTCTTCTGGAACCGGAAGCTGGACTATATCTTTACGAACGGCCAATTCGTCGAGGGCTCGGGGCTGACCCATCAGGACGAGAGCAGCGGGGGAGTGGAGACGATGGCCCTGTCGGACCACGCACCGCTGTCGGTGCGTTTGATTTTGGAGGGGCCATGAAACGGCTGCGGATGGTCTTGGTTCTGGCATGTGCGTCGCTGTTCTTCACGATAGGCTCGGCGGTCGCTCAGGAAACGAATTACGATGAGTACCGTTCATTCGTCAGCTCCACGGCGATGACCATGGAGCACGGGCAATTCGAGGTAGGCATATTCGCCCCCCTTCGCTATGGGCTCACGGATAAACTCGAGTTGTCGAGTCATCCTCTCTGGTTTTTGGTGGCTCCCAATTTGAGGGCGAAATACGCCTTCTATCGAGCAGGTGCGGTCCAGTTGAGCTGGAATTCAGGGCTGACCTATCCGACGCCGCTGCTGCGCCTGTTGTCGATGGAGGGGGCAGGTGGAGTTCATCCGCCGGATCGGGCGGTGCCCCATATCATCTCGCTCTTTAACGAATTGGTGGTCACCGGGGTTGTGGAGGGGCATCTGGTCACGGGCGCGCTGGGACTTCAGGTGGCGCCTCGATTCGGTGAGTCCCAGATGGTCTCCATCGATGTGCCCGTGGTTTATGCGCGGACAGCGGCGTTTTTTACGGTTGCTACCGCGGTGGCCAGGGTGGAAGTACAGGGGCCGATTGTGGGGCCGATCGGATATAGGTCGGGGCTCAAGGGATTTATCTATCCAGGGGCCGACGGCCGATTTACCATCGAGGGGACGGGTCAGTTGCGATGGCAGTCCTCGCCGCGATGGCTTGTTCAGGCAGGGTATCTGGCGAGCTACGGAGAATATCCCTTTGGCGGGGACTTTCGGATTCTGCCGACACTGGACGTGCTCTGGGCCTGGTAGTCAAAGGAGCATCAAGAGTGCGGCGCTTATCAGGGCGCCCACCAGGAAGGGAGTGAATCGAGTCTCCTTGCCCGAGGGCAATTCGTCTTTGACGGCGTTGACCAACATGGCGCCCACCAAAAAGGCGGTGATCAGAGCCAGGACGAAAGAGGGAATCGATAAAAAGGCGCCGACGGCCCAGCCGACCAGAATGGCGATGGCCAGAAGCCAGCGCCCTGTGGCGCGGTAGACGTGGCGGTGGTGGTTTCGCATCGTGGCGTCGATGACCGCAAAGTGGATGGCCATGGCCAGGCCGTAGATCGAGAGGCCGGCGATGGTCTCCTGTGCTCCGTAGGACAGGAGCACGCCGATGATGGTGTTGTATAATGCATACCAGGCCATATGGACCCAGAAGACGTAGTCGTGACCGAAAGGGGGTTCGTCGGGATCGGCCTTTTGGTGATGGGGCCGGGCGTGAAAGGCCAGATGTTCGAGTCCGTAAAATAGGACCACGCCGCCGGCGGCGGTCAGATAGATCAACTCCTCCACCAGTCCCAGCTCATGGTGGGCCAGCAGGACTTGCCCGAAGTCAGCCAGTTCTGGCAGGAGAAAGAGAAAGACGAAGGCCACGGTGACCCCGCCGGCGGCGGAGAGCCAGCGGCTTCGCGGCTCGATCTCCAAAAAGGAGAATCGACCGCCCACGAGGTGCACCAGGCCGAGCAAGACGGCGATAAAGAGGGTGAGAAGAGTCATGACACCACAAACCTAGTCGCCTTTGGGCGAATGGCGATGGGTGCGACGGCGCTTGGCTGGTGAGGCGGTGTGGTGGATAATGTGAATTCATTGTGGCAAAGGCAAATCCGATGGTCATGATCGCCAAAAATCAGAGATGGGGTTGGCAGTGTCGTTGACCGAGTTTTTCATACCCGATGACTACACCGAGAGTAGTCTGGAGCGGCGACGGGCCGAAATTGCGATAAAGATGGTCTTTGTCGTCTTCCCCTTTGGTCTGTTGGGCACCTTATTTGTTCATTGGTTATTTGCGTCGCCGGCGATGACCTTTGGACTCTTCTTAATGCCCTTGAGTCTGGCCATGGCGCCCATCGCCCTTCGTCGTACGGGCAGTATGAAGTTGGCCAGTTTGTTTATCCTGACGCCGGTCTACGGGGTGGTGACCTGGTATGCTCTGGCCACAGGGGGCTTATTTGGCCCGTCGGTCAGTATTTTGCTGCTCCTGCCACCGATGGCCCTGATCTTTTTGGGGGCGAGAGCGGCGGGGATCTGGCTAGTCATAGTCGTCGCCACCTGGGCGGCCATGTTCGGCGCCGAGTTGGCCGGGTTTGACGGGGCGAGCCAGTTTGACCCCGAACGCTATCCGGTACGTCGGATGACGGAGTTGATGATCCTGGCCGGCACCATCTCGGGGATGTTCTACCTCAAGGACAACCTGCAGGATTGGTTGGTCGCCTCGCTACGGGAAAAGGAGGCGGAGACCCGAGCTGTGTTGGAGACGGCGCCTGACGGGATTCTGACCATGGATGTCGACGGCAAAGTGCTCAATGCCAACGAGGCGGCGAGCCTAATTTTTGGGTGCCCCGGCGAAGAGTTGTTGGGCGCCCACATCGAAGACCTGGTGTGTAGCCTTTCCGCAGACCATCTTGGCACCGATGGCTCGACCCTCACCGAATTTGGGGTCACCGAGGAACATCGGGGGAGGCGCGACAAAGAGGAATTCCCTCTGGAGATCGCCTTTGGGCTCCTCAATGACACGGGGGAGCCAAAAGTGGTGTTGGTGCTGCGCGATATCACCGACCGAAAGGCTGGGGAGCAACAGCTTCGCGATGCCCGCGACGAGGCTGTGGAGGCGAGCAGGGCGAAGAGCACTTTTCTGGCCAATATGAGTCATGAATTGCGCACTCCTCTCAACGCGGTCATCGGCTATTCGGAGCTCCTCATCGAAGAGATCGAAGAGGTGCAGCGATCAGAGGATATCGATGGCGATGTGGCCTTGACGCTGCTGCCCGACGTTGAGCGGATCCGATCTGCCGGGGGGCATCTTCTGGCGCTGATCAACGATATTCTGGACCTCTCTAAAATCGAAGCCGGTAAGATGACCACCCATATCGAGTCTTTCGACGTCGAGGAATTGGTCGACGATATCATGGCGACGGTCAGACCCCTGGCGGCGAAGAACGGCAATAGCCTGGAAGTTGAGATTGTCCATGGGGTCTCGAGGATGAGATCGGATCAGACAAAGCTGCGTCAGATCCTGTTCAATTTGCTGAGCAACGCCTGCAAGTTTACCAAACAGGGCACGATCGACCTTCGCGTCGAGTTGGACGACACAGCCGATCAGGTTGTCTTTCACGTCACCGACACGGGCATCGGCATGACGGAAGAGCAGATGGCTGATGTCTTCGAGGCGTTTAAGCAGGCCGATGACTCGACAACTCGTCAATTCGGCGGCACCGGTCTTGGCCTGACTATTACCAGTCACTTTTGTTCCTTTCTCGGAGGTGACATCGATGTCACTTCCACACCTGGCGAGGGCACGACCTTTACGGTGCGTCTGACAAGGGATCTTCGGCAGGGAGAAGGTGGGAGCGGGGGTGAGGATGGAGAGGAGAGCCTCGATCAGGGGCGGGTATACGACGAGGACGCCGATACGGTCCTGGTCATCGACGACCAACGATCGGTGCGAGATCTATTGCGGCGAATGCTCGAGCGCGAGGGCTTTGCGGTCGCCACGGCAGCGACGGGATCGGAAGGGCTATTATTGGCTGAAAAACTAAAGCCCTGTGCGATCACCCTGGACGTGATGATGCCGTCGATGGACGGGTGGACGATGCTGACAAAATTAAAGTCCAATCCGGAACTCAAAGACATTCCCGTGATTATGGTCACCATGCACGCCGAGCAGAGTCGGGGCTATGCCCTTGGGGCGAACCACTATCTGGTCAAGCCCGTCCAGCGGCGGGAATTGGTGGAGTTAATAGGCCAATATGGAAGCGATGGCTCCGAGGCCGGGCAGGTTTTGATCGTCGAAGATGATGAACCGACTCGTTCGCTGATGAAGAGGCTGCTGCTCAATGAGGGGTGGAAGGTCAGGGAGGCGACCAATGGCCGGGAGGCACTGGAGATCGTCGACGAAATGACTCCCTCCCTGGTGTTGCTCGATCTGATGATGCCCGAGATGGACGGTATCCAGTTCTTGCGGCGATTTCGAGAAGACGACACCAATCAAGATATTCCGGTGATCGTCGTCACCGCCAAGGAGCTGACCGCCGAAGAGGAGCGTCGGCTACAGACCCAGGTCACGGAGATACTCACCAAGGGGGGCACCGACACTGATCGTTTGCTGGCCCAGGTCCGCAAGATGGTCAGACAGGTCACGAGCGAGGCGGCAGAGGCTAAACCACGTCTACTTCGAACCGAGACCGGGTCAGCGGAGCAATAGGAAGCCGGGCTGGGAGTCGTCGCCCTCCTCTCGCCAGTGGCCGTGGACGCCGGCGTCCCAGTAGGCGCCCTGCGAGGACTCGAAGGTGGTGTAGAGGCGGCCCAGCTCAAAGTGGCCCATGGTGGAGTCCGTATTGGCGCAGTGGTGGGAGTCCACGGAGGTGCCCTCGAGGAGGTGGAGGCCAAATTCGTCGTAGATATCTCCGTCAATAAGGCCGGCGCCAGTGGTGCATGCCTGGCCCTGGTCGGTGAGCACCGAGCCGTCGGAGTGGTAGATGGTCAGCTCGGTGTAGCTATTGTGTTCGCAGATTGAGCTGCCGTCGAAGAAGTTGCAATTTTGGGGAAGCTCGACGGTGATAAAATCGGTGGTGGAGCCGCCGACATAGGCCAGAACTTCACCGCTTGATTGTTCGAAGAGCGATTGGGCGTCGATGCTATAATTATTGATTTCTTCGTCGTCGCCGGCGGTGGTGCGGGCTATATCGCGACTGACGCGGCCGATATCACCGTAGCGGCTGGCGCCGGGGCGGGGGTAGTCGTTATCGGACCAATAGTCGGGGCGATCGTCGAGGCCGTTGATGGCCACCAGAGTCCAGCCGCCGCCGGCGAGCTCCATCTCGCAATGGGCGTTGAACGGGCCGGCTCCGCCGGGATCGATGGGATAGACCCCGCTTTCGGTAAATCCCGCGTCGAGAAGGGCCTGGCAACTCTCCAGGACCGGAATATGGCGCACGAAGAGGGCGCCCATGGCGGAGATGGCTACGTCTCCCTCGTCGCCGCCGCAGCGGGCGGTGTTGCCGGCGCTCAAATTCTCCTGGTCGCAAGAGGTGCCGGCGCCGCCGAGTCCGATGCGCGAATCGGGCGTCTCGCAGTCTTCTTGTTCGTTGGCGATGATGCCGATTCGAACCCGGGAGAAGTCATCGTCATCGTCATCGTCGGCGTCAGCATCGGCGATGGCGTTGTTGAGCCCTTCGCGATTGCAATAAGGCTGGAGTGAAGGGTCAGTGACGATTCCTCGCCAGGCGTCGCGGCCCTCGTCGGTGGCGACGAATTCTTCTCGGGCGAAGACCTCCTGGAGAGACTCGCCGGCGGCGACCACGGGAAGATAGTGAAATTGAGGGGGCGAGTCGTCCTCTTTCGGGGCCTCGAGGCCCACCAATAATTGGGTAAAGGAGAGGTCGGAGAAGCTGTGGAGCTTGGCCTCGGTCCGGTTCAAACCGGGAGCGTCGGGATTGAAGAGCTCGTCGTTGGTCCACAGAGGGGAGTCGTAGAGGAAGGTCGGTTGGTCACCGTCGACCTTGAGGGTCAGGGTCCACCCACCGCCGTGGGTGGTCATATCGCAATAGGCCTCGTAGGACTCGCCATCCTCGGTGGCCAATGGATAGACGCCGCTGATTCCGTGAGGTCCGGCGTTGTAGACGGAGTCGTCGAGGCGATAGTCGAGGCAGCTCGATTGGACGGGCGGTCCGGCGTCATTGGTGGAGCAGATGACCGAGCCTCGAAGGGGCACGGCCTGGTCCGGATCGTCTCGCCAGGCGCCAAAAAAACAATCGTCGTCGTAGCGCACCAGAGCGGTGTCGAAAGTATTGGTGCCGTCGGGCTGAAATTCAGTGCAACCGGCGCTGTCGGTGTCGCTCAAATAAAAATTGCAGGGCTGTCCCTGGCAGCGTCCTTCCCAGTTGTGGAGGCCCTGAGCCCCTGGGAATTTGCGGTAGACGCCGACTATATTTGGCGGCGATCCATCGTTGAACTCCATAAGCGCAGCGGCGTGGGCTCGAGTGCGGGGGACCACTAACTCCAGTCCTCTGTCCTGACAGGCCTGTCGGTAAAAGGACTGATCATGCTGCAGGGAGGGATCCTCGATGCGGATCATCGTATAGCCCACGCCGTCATCGGCGTCGAAGTCACAATAGGCCTCGAAGGGGTCGCCGGGATTGTCTGCGGGGTCGATGAGATAAAAGCCGCTGTCGAGGTGGCGCTCCAACTCGGTCAGTTGGTGGCAGCTCTGGGCTATCACGCAGCGACCCTCATCGCATATCTCGCTGGGGCAATCGCCGTCCTCAGCGCAGGGAGGGGATGAATCGGTAAATAAATCGGCCGGGTCGTGGATACATCCAACCCCCGTGAGGAGAAGGGCGATTGCGAGCCGAAGAAGTACTGAAAAGATCGGCAATTTCATAATCATCGTCGCAGAGATTTACCAAGTACGTATTGGCTGGAGCCTGCTCCGTGAAAATCCACAGTTCTCTGGCCCACTCGAGGGCAGCCAATATCAAAAATCATACTCGGACTGTCGAAAAATAGCCAGAATGGAGGTGTCGTGTTGAGTGAGTTGTGACTCAACTTCCGAGGAGGGCCAGGGGACGGCTATACCCGCAATTAGCTCAACCTGTTCAGCCTCTCTCTGGGGTTTGAATCACTTTCGTTGACTATACCACGTTTACTTCGAAGCCCGGAGTTTTCGCGTTGTCTTGAGTCCAACGAAAGAACCCCCCGACCTGTATTTTCAGAGTCGAGGGGTTCTCGCCTTAATGGCCGGCAGGATTACCAGATGGACACTCGTTCCTCGGGAGGCAGATAGAGCTCGTGGTCTTCGCTCACATCGAAGGCCTCGTACCAGGCGTCGAGATTTCGGACCACGCCGTTGACCCGGTATTTGCCCGGCGAGTGGGGGCCGTTGACCAATTGGGCGCGCAGGGCGTCGTCGCGGTATAGAGAGCGCCATACCTGGGCCCAGGCCAAAAAGAAGCGCTGGTCGCCGGTGAATCCGTCGATGACCGGCGCTTCGCCGTCGGGATAGGTCTGTTCGACGTGGTTTCGGTAGGCCGCATAGGCCATCTGCATACCTCCGAGGTCGCCGATATTTTCACCCAGGGCGAGCCGTCCGTTGACGCAGAGATCGTCGATGGGACAGAACTGCGAATATTGGTCGGCCAGAGCGCCCGAGGCGTTTTCAAAGAGGGCGTCCGTCTCTTCGGTCCACCAATCGCGTAGTCGACCCTCGGCGTCGTAGCGCCGTCCCTGGTCGTCGAAGCCGTGACCGATCTCGTGGCCGATGACCGCGCCGATGGCGCCGTAATTCATGGCCGGGTCGGCGTGGGGATCAAAGAAGGGGGCCTGCAGGATGCCCGCCGGGAAGGTGATCTGGTTGAGCATGGGGTGGTAGCTGGCGTTGACGATCTGAGGGGGCCAGCTCCAGCGGCGGCGGTCGACGGGCTCGGGAAAACGCTCGAGCTGGTCGTCCCACCAATGCTGGCTGATGCGCATGCGATTTCCGAAATAGTCGTCGTCGCTGATCTCGAGGCCCTCGAAGGAATTCCAGATCTCGGGATAGCCGATGCGAGACTCGAAGCTGGCCAGCTTGCTCAAGGCCTCGGCCCGGGTCTGGTCGTCCATCCAGTCCAGTTGCTGCAGGCGGCCCTCGAAGGCGACGATCAGATTGTCGACGAGCTCCTCCATCTGCTCCCGAGATTCCGGCGGGAAGTGACGGGCCACGTACTCCTGGCCCACGGCGTGGCCCAGGTAGCGACCCACTACTTGGGCGCCGCGGCGGTCGCGCTCCCGTTGCTCTTCCGTGCCGCGAAGGGTGCGGGAGAAGAATTCGAAGTGGGCCTGGTCAAATTGGCGGGGCAGCCAGGCGGCTCGGTCGGAGATGAAGTGGAAGGTCAGATAGTCGCGAATGGTGTCGA
>SLJM01000375.1 GCA_007135085.1 Myxococcales bacterium | reverse complement strand
TTAAAAGCGATACGATATGTCGATCCAACTCGTTTTCCTCGGCACGGGCAGCGGCAAGCCCATGCCCCGTCGCAACGTCTCGTCCATGGCGTTATTTCGCGAGGGCGAGCTCTTCTTATTCGATTGCGGGGAGGCGACGCAGATCCAGCTCACGCGCTCCGATCTTCGCCCGGGCGCCCTGGAGGCGATATTCTTGAGCCATTTTCACGGCGATCACGTCAACGGTCTGCCCGGCCTGGTGGGCTCCCTGACCTTGAATCGGCGCGATCGCCCGCTGACCATCGTCGGCCCCAGGGGGCTCAAAAAGTGGTTCAAATGCCTGCATGAATTACATATTTTGCGGCCCGGATTTCAGGTCAAGCTAATCGAGGTGACCAAGGCGGGCACCGTCTTCGAAGGTGAGGGCTATCGCGTCGAGGCCTATCCCCTGGAGCACCGCGTGCCCGCCTGGGGCTACGCCATGATTGAGGATTCTCGACCGGGCCGCTTCGACGTGGGACGAGCCAGAGAGTTGGGCATCCCCTCGGGGCCGCTCTTCGGCGAGCTCCAGAAGGGCTCGACGGTCACCCTCGATGACGGCCGGGTCATCGAGCCCTCCCAGGTATTGGGCCCGCCCCGGCCGGGGCTGAAGATCGCCTATTGTACGGACACCATCCCCTGCGGCAGCGCCTTGGATCTGGCCCGTGACGCCGACCTGTTGGTCCACGAGTCGACCTATCCCCCTGGCGAAGAGGAGCTGGCCCACGCCCGCGGCCACTCCACGGCAAAAGACGCCGCCCAATGCGCGCTCAAAGCCAACGCCAGGCGCCTCATCTTGACCCATATCTCCCAGAAATACCTCCAGCTCGACGAATTTATCGACGGTGCTCGCCAGATCTTCCCCAACACCGAGATCGCCCGAGACCTGGCCAAATTCACGGTGGAGAGGAGAGACAAATAGAGCTTGGAAGAGACAAATAGAGCTTGGGAGTGACAATGAAACCGCGAAGGGCGCGAAGTTCACAGAGGTTTTGACCGCGTGGGGATCTGGCGAGTGGGGTTATTTGGTGGACCAGTCTTCGCCGGTCGATTGTCTGGTAAGCGCCGATCATCATCGTTGTCCGTCACAGCGAAGCCTGGACCGTCAACAACCCGCTAACTCACACGTCCCTCCCAGCCCCCCTTAGTGCCCTCTGCGCTCTTTGCGGTGAATATTTTTCTTTGCTCTCTCAACTCCCGAGGCGCCCTCGGATGACGCCCTGGACCCACCGCCTCTCCACGGCGGTCAGCCCGAACCCGAAGTGCAGGGGATAGACCCCTTCCATAAGCACCAGGTGGGCCGGCATGGGAAGAAAAGCCATGAACTTCTCCTCCCCGACCTCGCGGACCTCGATGTCGGCCAGGTCCTCGGTCCAACCCCGGTGCAGGCCGTTGATGGTATGGCGGTTGAGGGAGAAGGTATCGGGCTCGATGGTCAGCCGTGTCGGCGAGATAAAGAGCTGGCCAACGAGGAGCACCGTGCCCAGGGCTCCGGCGATCAGAGGCGCGGTCTTGGTCGTGATCAAGGGCAGCAAGGTCGCCAGGATGGCCACCAGGATCAGGGCGCTTCCCCAGTAGACGCGGCGATAGCGGCCGGAGGCCGGTATCCAGACCGTCAACTTCTGACCCTCCTCCTCGATCTTGATCCCGCTTCCCACCGGTCGATGCAGCACCGGCGGCGGGCCATTGCCGACGGCCACCGGCAGATTGGCCGTGGATTTGCCCTTCAGCACGGCCCGGGCCTCGCTGGCATTGCAGATCCGATCTTCGACCACCGGCTCCAGGACGCCCTTTAAAAAGCCCACCAATTCGGCAGGGGCCTCCACGATATGGGGCTCGAATCTGAGCCGCATCCGCTCCATGGGTAGGTCCGAGGGATGGAAGTGGGTCATCAGATGAACCACGGTGGCGCCCAGCGAATAGAGATCGCTGGCCGGCACGGTGCGCCCCGCCAATTGCTCGGGCGCCACATAACCGCTGGTGCCCACCACGGTGGAGCCGATAAAGGTGTTGGGCCCCACCACCTGGACGGCCCCGAAGTCCACCAACGCCACCGTGCCGTCTGGGCGCAGCAACAGGTTCGACGGCTTGATATCTCGGTGAATCACCGGCGGGTTGAGCCCGTGGAGGTACTCCAGGATATCGAGCACCTGATGGACGAAGGCTATCGCCGACTCCGAAGAGATGAGCTCCCCCTCTTCGATGAGCTGCTGGAAGGTCGATCCCTCCACATATTGCTGAACCAAAAAGAAGCGCAGCGAGCCCTGGTCGTCCTCCAGATGAAAGGCGTCGACGTAGGAGGGGATGGCCTCGTGCTCCAGATTTCGCAGGGCCTGCCCCTCGCGCTCGAAGAGCTCGATGGCCTTCCAACTGTCGGCCACGTCCAGGCTTAGCTCCTTGATGGCCACCGGGTCGCCCGTGAGGCGGTCCACCCCGGCGTAGGTGGTGCCCTGCCCGCCGGAGCCGAGCTTTTCGCCCAACTCGAAGCGGCCGTTGAGCAGCTCCGTCCCCTCCAGTATCTCCTGGTTCCACTGGAACTTCGTCATCACTGACCCGATGGCAGATTCACTGACCTGGACTTAGTTCAACCTCGACAAAGGCGGCCAATATTTCGGCCCTCCACATTACCTGTCGATCCCACCCCACCGCTGGAGAGGGGTATTTTCGCTGCGCCGGGGCACCACCAGGATATGGGCCGCCGCCTCGACCATCACCGTCGAGGCCACTCGCCCCGGCCCGCCGCCGGCGGCGTCGCCGCGCGCCCCACGACCGACGACGACCAGCTCATAGGCCCCGTCGTGGGCGGCCTGAGCGATCTCTCGACCCGGATCGCCAAACCCCACCATTTCACTCCCCATCGCCTGCTCTACCGCTATTCGCCGCGACATGGGCACGTCGAGCCCGCCCATCAACTCCTGGAGAAGTGCCCGGGCTTTGGGCTCCACCGACTCGAAGAGCTGCTGCGGAGCAACCTCCAACTCACGCTCCAACAGCCAGTCCGTATCGTATTGAGCCGGTGACGGCACCACGTGGAGCACGTCGACGGTGGCCCCCAATTCGGCGGCCACCGACAGGGCCACTTCGAGCACCCCCTTTGAATATCGACTCAGATCGACGGCCGCCAAAATCCGGCGCACTTTTGGTCGCCCGCCGAAGTCACGGATCAGCGCCACCGGCCGCGTCGCAGATGCCACCACCCGCCGGCTAGTCGACCCCAGCCCATCGGGAGACACCCCGCCTTCGCCAAACGCCCCGATGGCGATCATCTCCACGTCCAGCGTGCGGGCCCGCTCCAAAATCACCTCATGGCTCGCACCAATGGCCACAGTGAGTTTGCCATCTAGATCAAACCGATCATTCAGTCGCTCTCGAGCGGCCTCGATAAGCTCCGCCTCCACCTCCCGATCGTCCTCACCGAGCGCTGCGTAGGGAAAGAGCACGTCCCGCACACTCTGAGACATGGGTGCCACCCCATGCACCAGGGCCAGCTCGACAGCCCCGCCTTTTCCCTTCCCTTTCTTGCCTTTGCCTTTCTTGCCTTTCTTCGCTTCCTCTTCTTCCCCAAAGCCACGCGCAAACTCCAGCGCACAGCCACTATACCCCGAAGAATCAACGCCGATCAGAATCTGCTCTACCTGGTACATTTAACCTCAATGGTAACCCTTAGTGCTCTTCGCGACCTTTGCGGTAAATCCCACTCCGTGAGCTCTATCCTAGAGTTGATCAAAGCGATTGGGCTGCCCATCACCGGTGGTATCCCAGCCCACGCGGCGGCGTTCGCCGTTTTCGTAATACTCCCATACGTCGACCTGCCCGTCGCCGGAGGAGTCGCGCTCCACGCGCAGGATCCGCTCCTGGCCGTCGAAGAATTTCTCGATGGGAAAGGTGCCGTCGAAGCCGATGCCCATGAGCTTGCGCACCACTTTGCCATCTTCATAAAAGGCGACCACATCGACCTGGGCACCGCTGGTATCGAGGTTCATCTCCTCCTCGATGAGCG
>SLJM01000410.1 GCA_007135085.1 Myxococcales bacterium | reverse complement strand
CGCGGCGCAGTTTAGCCGCTCCACCCCGGCTGCGAAGCAGCCTCCACCCCGCGCCGAAGGCGCTCCACCCCGGCTGCGAAGCAGCCTCCATGGAAGAGTCGGGGGGGAATTGCTACGATAGCGGAGATTCCTCTGTCAATTTTGGGAGAAATTTATGTTTGGTCAAAACTATCGTTGCTGGTCGGTAATCGTTGTTTTAGTGGTTACGACCTTCGGTCTTTCAGCTTGCGCCGACTGGGTCGGCGAGGGGGAGGGCGAAGAGGAGGTCAACCTCGTCGAGGGAGGGCCGATATTTTCGGCTTCTGCAGAGCGCCTGACCTTCTCGAGTGGGGACGTCGAGGGCTATGAGAGCGAGCAATATCTGGTCATCGAAAATCTGGGGGACGAAACGTTAGAGATCGACAATATGCGGTTTTCCGACGACGGCGGTGAGGCTTTTCAGGCCGGTGAGGATTGGTTTGAAGACGAGCCCACGTTGGTGGAGCCCGGCGGGCAGATCGAGGTGTCAATCAGCTATGAGCCTCCGAATGGCGACGGCCAGGAGGGGGCGCTGGTCATGGATACGAATGACCCTAATCTGGCGGTGGCCGAGATCGAGCTCATCGGATTCGCCGTTGCCGGCCATGTGGAGGTGTCGCCGCGGGAAATCCTCTTTGAAGGAGTGCCTGCAGGGGTGGCCTGGCAAAAGGAGTTGGAGGTAAGAAATGTGGGCGGTGGGCCGCTGGATGTCGACGATATCGCCCTCGTGGAAGGTGAGGAGTACTTCTGGCTTGAATCCGATGGGAATCTGGAATTTCCCGTAATTCTGCCCCCCGGCGAAGATAGCTCGATTGTGGTGGACGTCTATTTCGAGGCCGCCGATGAGGAGCCGGTCTTCGGCGAAATCGAGGTCCATACGGACGATCCCATCGGCGAGGTGGTTTCCGTCGAACTCGCCGGCAACGATCCCCGGCCATGTCTTGAGATTATAGGTGACGACAACCTCGATTTTGGGCCGTCACCGCTCGAATCTGGGAGCACGCGTACCGTGGCTTTTCGCAATTGCTCGCCATTGACGAATATCGAAATTACGTCCCTGAAGACCGTCGATGATGGGGGCGGCGTCTTCTCCGTCGAGGAGGCTCCGGCGCCCTTGGAAGATGGTGAGGGGTTAGTGCTCGAACCAGGCGTGTGGGGCCATGCCATCGTGGGATACGAGCCGACGGCCGAGGGCTCCGATCAGGGCGTGCTCGAGATAAAGACCGCCGAAGAGGATATCAGGCTGGAGTGGGCCCTGGCAGGCCAGGGAGTCGACGGCATTTGCCCCGTGGCCGTCGCCGGCGCGTCGCCGTCGGGCACGCCCGACTATTCCGCCGAGCTGGTGGTCGAAAAATTCGGCATCATCTCACTGAGCGCCGACGGCTCATACGACCCCGACGGTGGGCCTCTCACCTACGAGTGGGCCGTCATCGAACGGCCCACCGGTTCGTCGGCCGGCATCGAGGGCAGCACTACTTCGCCGCAGACCGAATTAGATATCGACCTGGTCGGAGACTATGTGGTCGAGCTTACGGTGGTCGACGACCAGGGCCTGAAGAGTTGCTCGCCGGCGCTGGTGGAGATCGAGTTGATCGCCGACGGTGATATCGTCGTCGAGATGAGCTGGAGCACCCCCGTGATAGATAAAGAATTTGGCGGGCCTGACGGAAGCCAGGGAATAGGCACCGATATGGATATGCACTACGTCCATCCCGATGCCTACTGGGGGGATAGCATGAGCGTCAATTGGCTTCAGCGCACGGGCCAATGGGCTGAACACGGTGTGGTCTCACTGGAGATCGACGACGGGTGGGGTGAATACCCGGAGCGATTATTTCACGATAACCCTAAGGACGGTGCGTTCTATCGCGTGGGCGTGCATTTTTACGACAGCAAGGGCTATGGCGTGGCCTACGCCACGGTGCGAGTCTTCTTCCACGGTGAACTATACGGCAGCTATCACCACCAGATGCTGGATACCGATAGTTTCTGGTACGTCGGCAACGTGGAGTGGAGCGACGAACCTACGTTCGACCATCTCGATATCTTCCAGACAACGATCGCTGAGTTGACGTCGGCGGCCGACATATTTGGCGGTTAGCGCTCGACGGCGCTCGCGCGGGGTGGAGGGCCCTTCGGGCCCGGTGTGGAGCGCCTTCGGCGCGGGGTGGAGCGTGCTACGCTTCGCTAAGGCACGCGGGGTGGAGGGCCTGGACAGCTGGCCCGGTAACTACGGTTAATCGACGAGGTCGAGATTTCCCCTCATGGTGATTTTTCGAACTAGACCTGGGAGGCTGAGCAGACTGGATGGGTAGTTAATCCCGCGGCGCAGTTTAGCCGCTCCACCCCGGCTGCGAAGCAGCCTCCACCCCGGCGCGAGCGCCGCCGAGCGCCGATCCGTGCTTAGATTCCTCGTATCACAGGACTTTCGGCCGGGAGGGCTTGGATCATGAATATCAACGAGATCATGCGAGACGACGTCATCAGCTGCGCCCCGGACGACACCATCCGCGAGGTGGCGATGAAGATGCACCGCTACGACTGCGGCCTGGTCGTCGTCGTCGAGCAAAACGGCGGACGAAAACCGGTGGGGGTGATCACCGACCGCGACATCGTCTGCCGCGTCGTCGCCCCTGGCGACGACACCGAGGCGGTGCTGGCCGAAGAGGTGATGAGCAAAGATCTGGTCAACATCAACTACCAGGCCACGGTCAACGCGGCCACTCACCTGATGAAACAGCACCGGCTGCGCCGCCTCATCGTCACCAGCGACATGGGGGAGGTCCTGGGCGTGGTATCGCTCACCGACCTGGCCAGCGTGGTGGCCGACAAAAAATTGGGCGCCGTCGTCCAGGACCTGGCGACGCGGTATCTGCGGTAGCGCGCTACGCTTCGCTCGCGCGCTGGGGTGGAGGCTGCTGACGCAGCCGGGGTGGAGCGCCTTCGGCGCGGGGTGGAGGGCCCTGACGGGCCCGGGGTGGAGCGGCTTGACTGCGCCGCGGGATTAACTACCCATCGAGGCTGCTCCGCCTCCGCGTCTAGATCGGGCCATCTGCGATCGCGGTTAGCTCGTGCTCATCGATTAACCGTCGTTACCGGGCCAGCAGTCCAGGCCCTCCACCCCGCGTGCCTTAGCGAAGCGTAGCACGCTCCATCCCGCGCCGAAGGCGCTCCACCCCGGGCCCGTCAGGGCCCTCCACCGCGAAGCGCGCTTGCCAGGCGGGCGATGTCCGCCTCGGAGTGGGCGGCGCTGAGGGTGATGCGCAGGCGGGCCGTGCCGGGAGGCACGGTTGGGGGGCGGATGGCGGTGACGTCGATGCCCTGCTGGCGCAGGTCGTGGCTCGCGGCCATGGCGTCCGCTTCGGCGCCGATGATGACGGGGACGATCGGGCTCTTGAGGTCGCGGCCCAGCAATTGGCCCAGCTGGTCGACGCGGGCCCATAGGTTTTGTTGAAGTGTGGGGTCTGACTCGACGACGTCCAGAGATGCGAGGACGCCGCCGATGACGCTCAAGGGGGCGGCCGTGGAGTAGATATAGGAGCGTCCCAGGTTGAGCAGCAGGGTGCGCAGCCGGTGGGAGGTGGCGATGAATCCGCCTAGATTGCCGCAGCCCTTGCTAAGGGTGCCGATATGGACGTCGACGGCGTCGGTGACGCTCATCTCGTCGGCCAGCCCGCGGCCTTTGTCGCCGAAGACGAAGCTTCCATGGGCCTCGTCGATGACGAAGAGGGCGTCGAATTCTTGGCAGACCTGGGCCAATTCCTCGAGTGGGGCCAGGTCGCCGTCCATGCTGAAGACCGAGTCCGTGACCACCAGGGCGCGCTCGGTCTTGCACTGGGTCAATTTTTCCCGAAGGGCGCCGGCGTCGCAGTGGGGATAGACCTCGAGGGTGGCGCCGCCCCGTCGGGCCAGGGTGCAGCCGTCGATGATGGAGGCGTGGTTTAGCTCGTCGGAGTAGATGGTGGTGTTCGCGTCGGCCAGGGCGCTGATGACCGCCAGGTT
>SLJM01000208.1 GCA_007135085.1 Myxococcales bacterium | reverse complement strand
TGTCGGAAAATCCCGTGGGGACCGTGACCTTTGACGCCGCCTACGAGTCGGAGATCGGTCATATCGATCTGGCGCGCTGGGCGGACGTGGTGTTATTGGCGCCGGCGACGGCCAACCTCATCGCCAGGATGGCCGCCGGGATGGCCGACGATCTGTTGACCACGGTGTTGCTTGCCACGGAGGCCCCCGTGGTGGTGGCGCCGGCGATGAATACCCAGATGTGGCGCCATCCGGCGGTGCAGCAAAACTTGGAAACCCTGGCCGACCGACCCGGTCATATCGTCGTCGATCCCGACGAGGGGGAGCTGGCCTGCAAGGAGGTCGGTCCCGGGCGTTTGCCGGATCCACCGGCCCTATTGGCTTCTGTCGATCGGGCGGCGGCAGATCCTATTTTGGCGGGCAAAAAGGTGCTGGTCACCGCCGGGCCGACCCGGGAATTTATCGATCCGGCGCGGTTTATCTCCAATCCGTCGACGGGCAAAATGGGCCAGGCCGTGGCGGCGGCGGCCTATGAATTCGGCGCCCACGTCACCCTCGTGAGGGGCCCCGTCGATCTCGATCCCCCCTTTGGGGTCAACGTCGTCGACGTGATCAGCGCTCGTCAGATGCACGGGACGGTCCTCGATCGAGCAGAGGAGATGGACTTTGTGGTCAAAGCGGCGGCTGTCGCCGATTGGCGTCCCGCCGACGAGAGCGAGCGCAAGGTCACCAAGACCGAGATGAACGGCACGTTGGAGATGGTGCGAAATCCCGATATATTGGCCGATCTGGGCGCTCGATTTGGCACCGGTGGGAGTGAGAAAGGCCCGTTTCTGGTGGGCTTTGGCGCCGAGAGCCACGACGTCGTCGAGCGGGCCGGCGCCAAGCGTGAGCGCAAGGGCGCCCACCTGTTGGTGGCCAATAAAATCGGCGGCCGCACGGGCACCTTCGGCTCCGACGACGCGGCGATCTGGATCATCGGCCCCCACGGCGCCGAGGCATTTCCGCGGGACAGCAAGGAAAACCTGGCCAAAAAGATCTGGCGAGCCGTAGTCGAAGAGCGAAAAAATTGGTAGACAAACCTATGACTAAGCGAGCCCACCTACATCATCTGACGCAGCAATTGGGGCGCTACCTCAAATGGCAGCGAGCCTGTGGGACTGACGCTTTTGTGCCGGCCGGCGACGAGGTTCGCCAGGTGCTGGAGGAGCGGAAAAAGGCGTTGCAGGAGCGCGAGGTGGAAGCCCTCAAGGCGGGGATGGCCGAGCCCGAACAGCGGCCCCAGACCGGGCAACCATCACAGGCGCAGACGCCATCGCCATCGCCACAGCCACAGCCACCTCAACAGGCACAGCAGTCGCGATCGCCCTTTGCTCAGGATGAGAAAAAGAAGACTCCCCGGCGCGAGTCGGCCAAGAGGATCACGGCGTCGACGCCGCTGTGGAAGAAGCATCGAGCGATCCACGAATTGGACCAGGAGAGACGGCAAAAGGCCGCTTCCGCCGCAGAGGAGCGAGCCGGTCGAAGCGCCGCTCATTATATGGCCGACGAGGTGCCGGAGAACCCGGAGACCCCGGCGGAGAAGATGGCCTTTTTGCGCAATTATCTGGGAAATTGTCGCCGCTGCCCGCTCCACGAGGGACGCACGACCGTCGTCTTCGGTGAGGGCAATCCCCGGGCCCGATTGATGTTCGTCGGTGAGGGGCCGGGTGGAAAAGAGGACGAAGCAGGGCGGCCCTTCGTGGGGCCATCGGGCCAGCTTTTGACGAAGATGATCGGCGCCATGGGGCTGTCGCGAGACGAGGTGTATATCACGAACGTCGTCAAATGCCGGCCCCCTCAAAACCGCAATCCAGCGCCGCTGGAGATCAAAGAATGCGCACCCTTTTTGCGCAAGCAGATCGAGGTTATCGAACCGGAGGTCATCGTCACCGTCGGGCGCTTCGCCACCAATACCCTCCTCGACAGCGACGAGGCACTGGGCAAATTGCGCGGCCGATGGCATAGCTACCTTGGCGTGGCCGTGATGCCCACCTATCACCCGGCTTATCTGTTGCGAAACGAGGGCGATCGCGAGCTACGCGGCAAAGCATGGAGTGATCTACAGATGGTGATGGAGAAGTTGAATTTGAGGGAAGATAAATGACCGTAAAAAGTGCTCATGACCTTGGATTGCACCGCGTCATCGAACCGCAGGGGGCGTTGCCCCAGGCCGCCCTTCGGCTGGACGCCAAATCGCCGCCCTTTGACAACGAGGTGGTCATCGACGTGGCGACCTTAAACGTCGATTCCGCCAGTTTTTCGCAGATCGTCGGCGACGTCGGCCGCGACGAGGAGGCCGTCGCAGCCCGCATCGAGTCCATCGTCGCCGAGCGGGGCAAGATGCAAAACCCGGTCACCGGAAGCGGCGGGATGTTGCTCGGGCAGGTCGTCTCCCTGGGGCCCGATTATGACGGCCCCGTAGAATTGTCGGTCGGCGATCGAGTGGCGTCGTTGGTGAGCCTGACGTTGACCCCTCTGGACCTGCGGCAGATCAAAAAAGTTCACCTCGACGCCGACCAGGTCGACGTGGAGGCCACGGCCTATCTGTGGCCCACATCGCCGATCGTGGTCATCCCCGACGATCTCGACGAGCGGGTCGCCCTGGCGGCGCTCGACGTCTGCGGGGCGCCGGCTCAGACGGAGCGACTCGTAGCAAACGCCAAGAGCGTGCTTATCCTGGGCGCCGGCAAGTCGGGGATGCTCTGTGCGGCGACGGCGCGAAAGACCAGAGGGCGCAGCGTCAAGATCTACGGCGTCGATCGCGACGACGACAACCTCAAGATCCTCGACGAGGCGGGGCTGGTCGATGCCTGGCGCACGGCCGACGCCAAGCGGCCCGTCGACGTGCTCGAGGCGGTCCACGCCATGACCGGCGGCGAGCCCGTCGATCTGGTGATCAACACCTGCAACGTCAGCGGCACGGAGATGTCGGCCATCTTGCCCGTGCGCCAGCGGGGAACGGTCTATTTTTTCAATATGGCCACCGATTTTGCGCGGGCCGCACTGGGCTGTGAGGGGGTGGGCCGCGACGCCGATCTGCTCATCGGTAACGGCTACGCCACGGGCCACGCCGAGCTGACCCTGGAGGTGGTGCGCTCCTTCGCCGCGGTGAAGCAACGATTGGAAGATCTGGTCGGTTGATCGGTTCCTCGATCGGACCGCGACCTTGCACCATCGGGACGCTCCGTGCAGACTGTGCGCCCTTCGCCGGTTGAGTTGTTGGAGTAAATTGCGTGGGCCGCGCGTTTTTTGGATCAGGCGCTGAAATTCGCCATCATGATGGCAATGCGAAGACGAGAGTAGACGAGACATGAAGACCACCGATTCGGAAAGCAAAGTTCGATGCTCCTTCTGCGGGAAGGAAGCGCGAGACGTGACCAAGCTCATCGCCGGACCCAAGGTCCATATCTGCGATGAATGCGTCTCCCTGTGCCGTGAGATCATCGAAGAGGATCGCCAGCGCGAGCCGGAACACGAAAAAGAGCTCAAGGAGATGCGGCCCAGCCAGATCAAGGCATTTCTCGACGAGCATATCATCGGTCAAGAGCGGCCCAAGCGGGCGCTGTCGGTGGCGGTATACAATCATTATAAGCGGATCAAAGCACCGGAATTGGTGGCCGCCGAAGAGATTGAATTCGACGAAGAAGACGAGGACGTGGAGTTGACCAAGGGCAATATTTTGCTCATCGGGCCCACGGGAAGTGGCAAGACTCTGATGGCCCGTACGCTGGCCAAGGTGCTGGACGTGCCCTTTACGATCTCCGATGCCACGAGCCTCACCGAGGCGGGTTACGTCGGCGAAGACGTGGAAAACGTCATCAAAAATCTGTGGCTCGCCGCCGATCGCGACGTGGAGCGGGCCAGCCGGGGCATCGTGTGCATCGACGAGATCGACAAGGTCGGCCGCCGCGGCGACAGCCCGGCATCGACTCGCGACGTCGGCGGTGAGGGCGTGCAGCAGGCCCTGCTCAAGATCATCGAAAGCCAGACGGTGAACATCCCCCCCGAGGGCGCCCGCAACCGCGCCCAGCAGGAGCTG
>SLJM01000137.1 GCA_007135085.1 Myxococcales bacterium | reverse complement strand
CTCCGGAATGACCGTCGAGGAGATTCGCCAGCATGTGGGGGCAGATTCGATGAGCTATCTGTCGATTCCGGGCATGATCGAGGCTATCGGCCGAAAATCCTGTGACGATCGCGACCGCGGTCATTGTCTGGGGTGTTTTACCGACGAATATCCGGCGGCCACGAGCCACGAGCCGGAAGCAGTACAACAAATTCTATCTGATTGGCGCCGCCGCAAGGCCCTGCCCGAAGAGGAGTCAAATAGTGAGTGATGCCTATCGAGAAGCAGGAGTTGACGTCGAGGCCGGGCGGCGCGCCGTGGAGCGAATGAAGGACCACGTAGCGCGCACGATGCGGCCGGAAGTGCTCGGCGGACTCGGCGGATTTGGCTCGCTCTTTCGCTTCGAGGCCGACCGCTTCGACGAGCCCATTCTGGTCTCCGGCACCGACGGCGTGGGGACGAAGCTCAAGGTCGCCTTTCGAACGGGGCGCCACGATACGATCGGCGTCGATTGCGTGGCCATGGTGGTCAACGATATCGCCGCCCAGGGCGCAGAGCCCCTGTTTTTTCTCGACTATTTTTCCACGGGGAAGCTCGACCCGGGCGTGGCGGAATCGGTGGTCAGCGGGATCGCCGACGGCTGTGTTCAGGCCGGCTGTGCGCTCGTCGGCGGCGAGACGGCGGAGATGCCCGATATGTACAGCGAGGGCGAATACGACCTGGCCGGCTTTGCCGTGGGCGTCGTCGACAAAGGGCAGATGCTGGACAGCACGAAAGCCGAGGCGGGTGACGTGATTCTTGGGCTCGGCTCCCACGGGATCCACAGCAATGGTTTCTCGTTGGTGCGAAAGCTCCTCTTCGCCGACCGAGGGTGGACCGTCGACGACCGACTAGAAGACCTGGAGGGTTGGCAAGGAGAAGTGGAGAGCCCGCGGCCGGAGGGGTTTGAGAACCCGGAGACGTTGGGAGAGTTGCTGCTGACGCCGACGCGAATCTACGTGGCCGCCATGGCCGCTCTTCGGGAGGCGCAAATAGATCTGCGCGGTGTGGCTCATATCACGGGCGGCGGCTTTGACGAGAATCTGCCGCGCATGCTGTCCGATGGATTGCAGGCGCGCATTGAACGTGGAAGCTGGCCGGTGTCGACAGTCTTTAAATGGCTGGCGCAGCTCGGAGACCTCACGGAAGAGGACCTGATTAAGACCTTTAATTGCGGAATCGGGTTCGCCCTGGTCGTTCGCGACGAAGACAAACAAAAGGCCATCGACGCTTTGATCGACGCCGGTGAATCGGTCTTTGAAATCGGCGCGGTCGTCGCCGACGACGAGCCGTTTGCCCTGGTCGGTGAAGGGAGCCTGGTTCGATGAGCGACGACAAATTTCCCATCGCCGTATTGGCCAGCGGAAGCGGCACAAATTTCCAGAATCTAGTTGATCGCAGTCGTGAGGGGGAGCTGCCCATCGAGGTGCGGCTACTGATCAGCGACAAGCCCGAGAGCGGGGCGTTGAAGCGCGCCCGCCGACTGGGCGTCGACACCTTCCTGGCTGCCCGGGCCGATTTCGAAACCCGGCAGGCCATGGACCAGGCCATCGGCGAGGCCCTCGACGACAGCGGCGCCGAGCTGGTGGTCCTCGCTGGGTATATGCGAGTGCTCGGTCCCGAATTGGTTCGCGCCTGGCGTCATAAGATGATCAATCTACACCCGTCGCTGCTTCCCTCATTCCGAGGGCTTGACGGGCTGGGGCAGGCATTGGAAGCAGGTGTAAAAGTCACGGGCGCGACCGTGCATATCGTCGATGAGGGGCTCGATACGGGGCCCATCGTCGCCCAGGAGGCATTTGCCGTGCCCGAGGGAGCGAGCCGAACCGAGGTGGAGCAGATCCTCTATCCCATCGAGCACGATCTGGTGGCCCGGGCGGTTCGATATTTCGCCGAGGGGCGAGTGCGGTGCGACGGAAAATGTGTACAGATTTTGGATGAGCCGACAAATAATCAGGGCGCCGAAACGGCGCAGATAACAGAAGGGCAGGGCAATGGCTGAGCAGTTGCGGGCGTTGATCAGTGTGAGCGACAAGACGGGCGTCGCTGAATTTGCAAGAGAATTGGTGAGCCTGGGCTTCCAGGTCATCTCCACGGGCGGCACGAAGCGGGCCATCGAAGGGGCCGGCGTAGATGTTACGTCCGTATCGGAGATCACGGACTTTCCGGAAATTCTCGACGGACGGGTCAAGACCCTGCATCCGGCGGTCCATGCAGGATTGCTCGCCACCGGCGATGAGGATCACCAGCAGCAGTTGGAGGAGCTTGGACTGGCGCCGATTCAACTTGTCTGCGTCAACCTCTATCCCTTCGGTGAGACCATTCGAAAGCCGGGGTCGACCTTCGACGACGCCGTGGAGAATATCGATATCGGCGGGCCCACCATGGTGCGGGCGGCGGCCAAAAATCACGGCCAGGTGGCGGTGGTCGTCGATCCCTCAGATTATGCAAAGGTGACTGCTGAGTTGGGCGAAAAGGGCGAAGTTTCGCTGAAGACGCGCAGGGAGCTGGCGGCGAAGGCGTTTCGCCATACGGCGGCCTACGATGCGCTCATCGCCGGTTATATGACGGAGCAGACCGAGGCCGACGAATGGCCGGAGACGCTGACCGTGACCTTCGACCGCAGTGAGACACTGCGATACGGTGAAAATCCCCATCAGAAGGCGGCGTTTTATCGGCACCCACTGCCGGCGCCGGGCTGGTTGACCTCGGCAGAGCAGATCCACGGCAAAGCCCTGTCCTACAATAATATCAACGACGCCAACGCGGCCCTCGAGATTTTGAGAGAGTTCGACGAGCCCGCGGCGATCGCCGTCAAGCATACCAACCCCTGTGGTGTGGGGCTCGGTGACGGTCCGGCCCAGGCATTCGAGCGAGCTCGTAAGGGCGACCCGATCTCGATCTTCGGCGGAATTATCGCCTTCAATCGCGAAGTCGACGTGGCCACGGCGCAGCAACTAAACGAGCTCTTTTTGGAGATCGTGCTGGCCCCGTCCTTTGACGACGAAGCGCTGGAAGTGTTGAGGAAGAAGAAGAATCGCCGACTCCTGGTGCTCAATGACGCCTTTGATGAAGGTGTGCCCCAGGCCCCGACCAATAAGATGATCTCCGTTCAGGGCGGATTGCTGGTTCAATCGGCGGATTTGGGTTCTCTCGAAAATGCCGAATGGGAAGTGGTCACCGAGCGCGAGCCTACAGCCGAGGAGATTGAGGCCCTCAAATTCAATTGGCGGGTCTGCAAACACGTCAAATCGAACGCCATCGTCGTCGGCGGCGCGAAGATGACCTACGGCATCGGCGCCGGGCAGATGAACCGCGTCGGCGCAGCCAAGATCGCCATCGCCGAGGCCGGCGATGACGTGGTGGGCGCTGTCATGGCTTCCGACGCCTTCTTCCCCATGCGGGATACGGTGGACGTGGCCTCCGATGCGGGGATCGCGGCGATTATCCAGCCCGGTGGTTCAATTCGCGACGAGGAGTCCATCGAGGCTGCCAACGAGGCGGGTATCGCGATGGTCATGACCGGGATGCGACATTTCAAGCATTGATCGAGTGAGGAGTGGGGCATGCGAATTCTAGTCATTGGTAGCGGTGGTCGCGAACATGCCCTTTGTTGGGCGCTGGCCAAGAGCGACAGAGTGGAGGAGATCTTCTGTGCTCCCGGCAACGGCGGCATCAGTGAGGTGGCCGAGATAGTCGATCTGGGAGTGGACCAGTTCGACGAGCTCGGTCAATTCGCAGTGGATGAAGGAATCGACCTGGTCGTCGTCGGCCCGGAAGCGCCGCTGGCGGCGGGGATAACGGAGCACTTCGAGGGCCTGGGCCTCAAGGTGTTCGGGCCCTCGAAAGCGGCCACTCAGATCGAGGCGAGTAAGGCGTTTACCAAGGATTTGTGCAGGCGTTATGGGATTCCCACGGCTGCCTACGAGGTCTTCGATGATGCCGACGATGCGTTGGCTTACATTCGAGAGCAGGGCGCTCCGATCGTGCTCAAGGCCGACGGCCTGGCCGCCGGTAAAGGCGTCATCGTCGCCCAAACTCTCGAAGAGGCCG
>SLJM01000068.1 GCA_007135085.1 Myxococcales bacterium | reverse complement strand
GCCCTCCGGGTTGGTCGAATTATAGACGTTGGTGATGTCCAGATAGGCCGACATGCGCCAGGTGTCGAAGATAAACCGTCGATCCAGGCGAAGATCGAGCTGATGAAACGGGGCGGACCGCACCGAATTCGGCTCGCCGGTCTGGCGGCGATAGGTGTCGTCGTCGGCGTCGAAGGCGGCGCCCACCACCGGGGTCTCCGGGTTGCCCGTGACCAGGCGAAAGCGGGCCGAGATATCCAGGTTCCAGGGCAGATTATAGCCCCCCAGGATGGTCAGGATATGGGTCTGGTCGAAGCTAAAGGGCTCCCATTGCTCGCGCTGTGGGCTGTAGCGCTCGGAGCGCGACAGGGTATAGCTGATCCAGCCGAAGAATTTATTGCGCGGATAGTGGCGCAATAAGACCTCCCAGCCAAAGGCGCGGCCCAGACCGCGGTTGTCGTAGACCAGGGGGACCCGGTTTCCATCGTCGTCGAGCCGCTCCGCCGAGGTGGAGGCCACCAGATCGTAGTTGTGGCGATAGAATAAAGTGGTGTCCAACTCGACGTAATCCAGGGGGCGCCACTCCGTGCCCAGAGCGTAGTGGACGGCCTTTTCGGAGCTGAGATCGGGGTTTCCAAAATCTTCTTCCGCCTGGCCCGGAATGGGGGGCTGAGTAAAGAGGCCGATGCCTCCCTTTAGAAGCACCTCATCGGTGAGCGTGAAATTGGTGGAAAATCGCGGCGAGACCGACACCTCTCCAATGCCTCCATAATAATCGACGCGCAGGCCCGGGGTGAGCTGCCATCGGTCGAAGAGCCGATAGTCGAGCTCCGTATAGATCGCCGGTTGGATGACCGGAGTTTGTCGCTGATCGGTCAGTGAGCTGGGCATGGGCCCGCTCTCGGTGTTGCCGTCGCTCGTGCTTGGGATGGCAAATTCGTAGACCACGTTGCCGATCTGGGCGTCTAGTCCACCGCGCAGGGTCAGATCGTCGGTGAGCCGAAGGCGGGCGTCGTAGCGGGTCTGGTTTTGATAATAATCAAGGACGAAGAAGAGATCTTCCGTGGCCTGAAATGCCGTGGTGTTGAGCCCGAAGGAGCTCATCAGGGTGGTGTCGATGGGCAGGTGCTCCGGCGTCCACTCCCAGCGCACCTGGCCGCGATAAAAGCGGTTGTCGAAGCCGATCTCCGTGATCTGAACGTTGGCGTCGCCCACGGGCTCGCCGTCGGGGAAGATGACCTCCAGTCGGTCGTCGGAGCCGTAGAGGAGGAAGTCCACTTTGTGGTTGCCGCCGTCGGAGCGGTAGGTGGCCCAGCCCTGGTAATCGTAATAGCGGGGAGTGACCACCAGATCGGAGCCGATCGCCGAGAGAACGGGGGGCAGAAGAAGTCCGAAATAGCTTCGCCGTCCGGCCAGGGCGAAGCTCCAATTATCGCCGATCGGACCTTCCACGATGCCCGTGGCGCTCAAGACGTCGACCTCCGTATAGCCGTGGAAGCGATCGGTCTTCGGCGAGCGGGTCTGGAGGTCGATGATCGCCGCCGTGGCCCGGCCGAAGCGGGCGCTGAAATTGCCGGGGTAGAAGTCGATGGCCTCTACCATTTCGGTGTTGATCACCGCCGGGCCACCCAAAAAGTGATAGGCCAGCGGGATATTGTCGCCGCCCAAAAAGACCTGGGTGTCCTCCGGGGCGGCGCCGCGCACCACGGGCTGGCCGCCGATAAAGCTGGGCCGGGCCACGCCGGGCATATTCTGAACGACCCGGATGACGTCGTTGCCGGCGCCGGGCATGCGGCGCACCTCGTCGAGGCGGATGGTCTGGCGGCTGACCTCGGCGCGCTCCCGTTCGGCCCGGGTCTCGACGCGAAAGGCGTCGTAGTCGTCGGCGCGCACATAAAAGGTACCCGTCGTCACCTCTTCTTCGGCGACCTCGACGTCGAAGACGGTCGTGGCGTGATCGCCGCCTCGCACGCGAAGGATATATTCGCCGGGAGAGATATCGCGAAAGGCAAAGGCTCCGCCGGCTTCGCTATAGGTCTCGCGCAGCACCTGGCCGGTCTCGGAGTCCATCAACGACACCTCCATGCCCGCCAGCGGCGAGCGGGTGCCCGCCTCCAGGATCTGTCCCACGATATTATCGTCCGCCCGGGGCACTGCATAATCGACGTCCACCGTCTCGCCGCCGACGAGCTCGATATCCGTGTCGAATTCGCGGTATTCCTCGATATTGAGGTTCACCGAATAGAGCCCGGGGGGAACGTTGGAGAAGGAAAATTCGCCATCCTCGTCGGTCAGCGTCGCCGCCTCCGGGGCCGGATCGTATTGGTCGCCCTCGTATCGAATCGACACCTGGGCGCCGGCGATGGGCTCCTCCGAGATGGGGTCTGTGAGGCGGCCCGTAAACTCGGCGGGTAAGATGGGCAGGCTGAAGTTGATGCGGAATGGGAGGATCACCGGGATGGCCTGGCCGTCGAGGCGGGCCGGCTGGAAGGCGAATTCCTCGGCCGCCGCCACGGCCGCTTCGTCGAGGCCGTAGCCCAGCCCCTGGAGGACCTCTACGTTGGTGACGTCGCCGTTGGCGTCGATCTCGATCTCTAAGATCACGTCGCCCTCGATACGGGCGTCGAATGCCTCGTCCGAATATTCGGCCTCCGGAGCATAGAGCAGCTCCGGCGGCTCGAACTCCTCGTCGCCGGCCTCCTCGAGATCTCCGATATCTTCGACCTCGCCCTCCTCGGCAAGCGCGGTCGTCGAGAAGAAAGTCAGTGAAAGCAAGAGCAACAGCCCTATCGCAATTCTTTGCTTCACTGGTCGCCCTCCCGCACCACCAATTCACCGCCGATCCAGTCGATGCCGAGCCGACTGTCGCGCACCACGGACCACAGGGTCACCCGGCATCCCCCGTCGACGGGCTCCTGACAGTCCTCATCGAGTTGCTCCGAGGATACGGAAAAGCGCGTAATCGGCGCCTCCTCGAGAGTATTCTCCCCGTCGACGAAGAGCCGACTCGACCGGCTCAGCCCGCCGAGAGTCGTGAAGTAGCGATAGTCCAGCGCCTCGACCCGCGGGTCTGGCTCCTCGCTTTCCTGGCCGCGAGGGGGCGGCGGCGTATAGGTCAGGAGGCTGTCCGGATCGACGAGACCCCGAATCTCAAAGGGCATATCAGGCAGGATGAAAAGCGGTTCGTCTCTGTCGTAGATGGAAACCCACTGATCCTCTCTATCGGCGCCGGAGGGAACGTCCCACTCGGCCTGGTCGCGAAGACGGGACAGGTGCTGAGATTCAGCGGGACGGATCTGAAAGTCTTCAAATTCGGGGTTTTCGTTATGGTCTTCATCACCGCCCCATAGGGTAAAGCGTTTGGTGGCGGCGATATAATCATTATCGGTGCGCACCTCGAGGCGAACCGAGACCTCGAAGCCTCGGGTGCATCCCCCGCCGGGCAGAAATCTCGCCAGCTCCGGATCGTCTGCTTCCTCGATGACCCGCCGCTGGATCTCCTGGCAGAATTGGCGCACCTCCTCGGTAGTAAAGGGGTTGACGAAGATCGCCTCTTCGCCGTCGCCGAGATTGAAAATATCTTCCGGAATCTGGTCCTGCTCTTCATCAGCGATCAGATCTTGGAAATCGTCGCGTTCGATAAAGCATTCGTAGTCGTTTTGAGCCGACGGCCGGATGGGGCACCAGGACCAATCGTAGGTCACCTCCTGACCGGGTGGGGCATAGACCAGCGCAGAGAGGGTTACAGGCTCCATATATTTGGCCACCACCGGATCGGCTTTGATGGCCATGACCCGCAATTTGTCGACCTTCCAATAGGGCGTAAAATCGGGGGGGCAGGCAACAAGAGTGACCGCCGCCAGGATACAGACAGCGAGGGTTCTCCATTTCATAGAAAGTCGTCCTCGTTGAGAGCTATCTTTGGATGGGTGTCTATCTTTGCGGGCCTGTCTAATCCATAATCACGAAAATAGTTTAACGAGCGTTATACTACCTCCCAGATACTTAACGAGCGTTATACAGATATATCACACCGCTTTCCACACCGATCCCGACATATTCTGTCAGCATTGTCGTAGCAGTGGCAGTGGCAGTGGCAGTATGAGTGGAAGTG
>SLJM01000366.1 GCA_007135085.1 Myxococcales bacterium | reverse complement strand
GCCACGTCGTTGAACCGAAAGTCCTCAAAGCCAACCTGTACATCCTGAATGGTGTCGTCCAGACGAGCCAGAATCCACCGGTCGGCCGTGGTCAGCGCCTCAAAATCAAAGGGCCGGTTCGACTCCTCAGACCAATCAGCGGTATAGGTCGCGTAGTCCGGCGCCTCGAAGTCCTCCAGGTTCATCAGGGCAAAGCGGGTGGCGTTCCACAGCTTATTCAAAAACGCCCGATACCCCTCGATGCGCTTGATATCGAGCTTGATATCTCGGCCCTGGGCGGCATAGACGGCCAGCGTAAAGCGTAGGGCGTCGGCTCCCTGAGCTTCCACACCTTCCGGATATTGCTTGAGCAATTCGGCGTGGAGGTTTTCGTCGAGCTCGTCGGGCTCGGCGCCGAAGATCATATGCAGGGGATCGATGACGTTGCCCGTGGTCTTCGACATCTTTCGCCCCTTGGCGTCGCGCACCATGGCGTGAAGGAAGACCTTCTCAAAGGGCGTATCCTCCATAAAGTGGTTGCCCATCATCAACATGCGGGCCACCCAGAAGAAGAGAATATCAAAGCCGGTCTCCATGACCTGGGTGGGATAAAACTTCTCCAGATCGGGCGTCTCGTCAGGCCATCCAAGAGTGGAGAAGGGCCAGAGAGCGCTGGAGAACCAGGTATCGAGCACGTCCTCGTCCTGGCTCAAGGCGTCGCTTCCACACTCGCTGCAACGCTCCGGTGCATGACGGGCGACCATGGTGTTGTCACATTCATCACAATACCAGGCCGGGATCTGGTGGCCCCACCACAACTGACGGCTGATGCACCAGTCGCGAATATTATACATGAAGTGGTCGTAGGTCTTCTTCCACACAGGTGGAATGATCTCGGTGGCCCCGCTCTCCACGGCCTCGATGGCCGGTTTGGCCAGGGGCTCACCTTTGACGAACCACTGCATCATGGGCAGGGGCTCGACGACCACGCCCGTGCGCTGACTTCGGCCGGGAGCAAAGGGCTTCTCCTCGGTGTCTTCGAGCAACCCGAGTTCGTCGAATTTCTCGACGATAAGTTTTCGCGCCTCGTAGCGATCGAGGCCTCGAAACTCCTCGGGTGCCTCGTCGGTGATCTCCGCTTCGAAGCCGATGACCTGGATGCGCTCCAGATCGTGACGTTCGCCGCATTCGAAGTCGTTCGGATCGTGGGCGGGGGTGACCTTGACGGCGCCCGTGCCCTTTTCGGGGTCCGGCAGGATTTCGTCGGCGATGATCGGGATCTTTCGCCCCACCAGGGGAAGCTCGACGAGCTTGCCGATCATATCGGTATAGCGCTCGTCTTCGGGATGGACCGCCACCGCCGTATCGCCGAGCATCGTCTCCGGCCGCGTCGTGCCGACCACGACGTGGCCCGAACCGTCGGCCAGCGGATAGCGAAGATACCAGAAGCGACCTTGCTCCTCCTCGCGGTCCACCTCCAGATCGGACAATACGGTCTGGCCCGCCGGATCCCAGTCCACCATGCGCACGCCGCGATAGATCAAGCCCTCCTCATAGAGGCGAACGAAGGCCTCGCGCACCGCTTTATTGAGCCCCTCATCGAGGGTGAAGCGCTCCCGTTCCCAATCACAGGACGCCCCCATATGCTTGAGCTGATCGATGATGCGCCCGCCGTGCTCCTCTTTCCACTCCCAGACCCGCTTGATGAACTCCTCGCGCCCCAGTTCGTGGCGATCGGTGCCCTCTTTGGCCAGCTTTCGCTCCACCATCACCTGAGTGGCAATGCCGGCGTGATCCGTGCCCGGAAGCCACAGCGCCTCATAGCCCTCCATGCGCTTCCAACGAATCAACATATCCTGCAGGGTCACAAAGAGAGCATGGCCCATATGGAGACTGCCCGTGACGTTCGGCGGAGGAATGACGATCGTATAGGGCTCTTTGTCGCTGGTTTCATCGGCCTTAAAGAAGCCGTTTTCTACCCAGAAATCATACCAGCCCGATTCAACTTCCGTGGGGTCATAGCTCTGATCGATCTTCATGGACTTCGCTCTCGTCACGAGGGTTCAATGACTGCAGAATTGTTCGGCAAAAAATGCCGGCGGGCCCCTTATATGACGGTCGACCAAGAATGAGCAAGTTGGAGTACTCCAAACCACTTTTACTTCGAAAACAGGAAAAATCAGGAAAGTCAGGTCAGATGGATGTCGCTTTGGCCGACTGACCCGTAGCAGCGCTAGGTGGAGGGTGGACAAATCGGCAGACGCTGGCCTGGCAAAGCTAGGATTCCAGGGTTTCGAAGTAAACGCGGTTTAGATCCACAACCGCAGACCGAAGGTGATGATCCCCCGTGGGTCGTCCTCGATGGGCATGATCGACTGAGCGCCGCCCTCGACGATGACCGACAGAAATTGAAAGGGGATAAAATCAGGGGAAATATGCCAGGGAAAATACTCGATCCGCCCCGAGGCGCCGAGACCCCAGCGACCGGCCCGCAAGTGGAAATCGCCGGCCAGGCCGACGATGAGAGAGCGACGAACCGGAAAGTTCAGAGCCGCCCCGGTGACGATCGTGCCGTTGGTCCACCATTGGGCGCGAATACCCAGATGGCCCCGCCATACGGGAGGAATGACTTCCGCGCTAAAGGCTCCGCCCCACTCGGTGGATTCGCCGATCTTGGCCAGGCCCCCACCGCTTATGACGAACCGCGTCAGGGCGCCGCCGGCGCAGACACCGCTGCACACATTTTGGAGCCAGACCCCTTCCGGCGGCGGCGCGGGCTCGTTCCAGAACAGGGGCAATTCCCGTTGCTCCCTCCCATTGCAGTCGCCCACATAGACCGAGCAGGCCGCCCAGGGCGGGCACTCCGACGATCCCCCGGCCCCTCGCCAGGGCCGCAACCCGGGCGCCCCGGCGTCGGTGCAATAGGCTCCGGGAGCCCCCCGCTCGAATTCCTGAAGGTCTCGCTGGGCATCGGTCTCGGCGGCGGCCGTGCCGATGAGGGCGACCACCATGACGGGGATTATAGCACCGAGAATCGACCAATTTTGGCTCATGACCGTCATAGAACACCTCGTCCCCAAAAAAAGAGCCGCCTCATCTTGGACTGAGGCGGCTCTTCATCTTCACTGATTTTCTAGCGCGATGCTCATTCTTCGCTGAGCAAACGCTCCAATTCCATGCGCACTCGGCGAGTGATCTCTTGCTCGAGCTTCTGGTCCAGCGTTTGTTGAATCTTCGCCTCGCTGTGCTGCAACAATTTGGGCAGCACCTTTTGTTGGAAGACCTCGCCCATGACGTTGCGCAAAAGACCGGGCAATTCAGTGCGCACCGCCTCTTTGACCTCTTCTTTGATCATCTGCTGGATCTGGGCCTTGTCCATCGGCAGCGGCGCCGCCCCGGAACCGGAGGCCGGAATCGGCGTGGGCTGACGCTGACGGGCCCCGGATCCACCACCGGTGGTGGAAATACCGGAATTGCTCTCGCTGCCCGGAATCTGGGGCTGACTGCCCGAAGAGGGCGCCCTTGATTGGCCGCCGCCGACGGGAATTCGGGGCTGGCTCTCGGGCACGGGCGTCTGAGAAGGCGCCGGCGCCGACGGTTGCTGAGGGGGCTGGGCCTGACGCTGTGGCGGCCGCTGTGCCTGCCGCGGTTGAGCCTGCGGCTGCTGTGGCGGCATCGGTGTCGCCGACTGGTCTTGCGCCGCCGGTTGGGCCTGAGCAGCCTGCTGGGGCTGGGCTGGCGGCATCGGCTGTGCCCCCTGTCCGGCTCCATTGACCGCCGACTCGATGGCGTCCACCAGATCGTCGGTGGTAAAGGGCTTCATCACCACGTCGGAAGCGCCGCTTTGACGCGCCAGGCTGGGATCGAATTCCTTATAACTGCCGCCGAGCATGACCACGGGAATTCCGCGGGTGGCCGCATTCTGTTTGATCGCCCGGCAGACTTCATAGCCGCTGCCATCGGGCATGTAATAGTCGAGGAGGATAACCGAGGGATTCTGCTGGGCCGCCTGCACGGCTTCCCGGGCACTTCCCACCCCGACCACCTCAAACTTTGAGGCTTTCAGGGCCATTTGGACGACCTTTCGGATCGTTTGGCTATCATCGGCGACGAGGACCGTCTGGCTCATGCAATCTCCTTCCAGGACGCTGTTTCCACCGCGTGTGACCTGCGATACACAGCTACCTTCATACTACGGCAGAGGCTTCGGCGCCAGTAAATTGGTCAATTCCATTACGACTCCAAAACTCCTTGGAATCACTGGCGTCGAGTACCGGCGCTGTTCAGTTCCCATAACAGGGGCCTAATTGGGTCGGCAACTCGGCTTCGCCTCATAGTGTGACGACTATCACGGCAAGTCAACTTCGATCAAGGAAAGCCACCTCTCAGGGCAGGGGGATCGCACTTGAAAGGCTGGTGTTCGCCGTCCATGATGGGCATTATCGGTCCCGCCAAAAGACCGGTGATTTACTGACTCGAGATCTCATGAACGACCGCTCCCAAATTGAAACCGGTAGGATCATCAACGACCGCTACGAGGTCGAATCCCGCCTGGGCGCCGGAGGATTTAGCGAAGTTGTCGCCGCCACCGATCGGCTTGGAGACCGGCCGGTGGCCCTCAAGATTCTTCGCGCCGACGCTCTGGCAACCGATCCCCGAGCGGCTGCCCGACTGCGCCAGGAAGCGCAGATCCTTCAAGCCATCAGCCATCCCAATATCGTCCGTGTCTTTGACGTCGACACCTTCGATGACGGCCAATTTCTGGTCATGGAGCGGATCGACGGCCAGGGACTGGACGCCCTGCTGTCGGAGGGCAGCACGATAGACTCGGACCGACTCCTGGCCATGGTGCGTCAGATCCTGGGGGCTCTGCAGGCCGCTCACTCTCGTCAGGTGCTCCATCGAGACCTGAAGCCGGAGAATATTCTGATCACCGAGGTCGACGGCGTGGAGACGGTCAAGCTCGTCGACTTCGGCATCGCCAAAGCCGAGGCCATCCTCAACGCCGATGATCCCGACGAGGGCATCACCCTGGTCAAAACCAGAGCGGGAAACTTCGTGGGTACCCCCCGTTATTCGGCCCCGGAGATGATCGTCGGCGATCCCTCCACGGCGGCCTCCGACCTCTTCTGCCTGGGCCTGGTGGTCTACGAGGCATTGATGGGACAACCCCTTATCCGGGGGACCAGCCACAACGAGGTGATCAATCAGCTCGTCTTTCCCAGGCCCTTTGACCTGAGCGACCTGCCCCCTCCCTGGGATCGGTGGCTCCCTAAAATGGTGGAAAAATCACCGGACCACCGATTTCAATCGGTCCAACAGGCAGCACAGCTTCTCGACGAGCTCTTCCAGGGCTCGACGGACCTGGACCTGGACCTGCCCGGCCCCCATCAGCGCACTCCCGAGGTCGACGAGGACGCCCTCTATCCCTCCTTCGATGACGGCGATGAGCTCGAGCCCACGGTCAATGAGGACAACCTCAAGACCGCCCAGTGGGAACCCCTCAATATCGATGAGGTAGCGCTGGAAGAAAATCGGCGTCGCGCCCAGTTAGATAAAGGGCGCGACTTCGACAAGGAGGGCCTGGCCGCCCTGGCCGAGGCCGAAAGCGCCCCTGACCCCTCGCCACGAGAGCTCGTCGAGACAAGCACCAAGTCAGAAGACACAGACTCCCTATTGCTCTTTGTGGTCTTCGCCCTTTTGGCCTTCGTGATCGCAGGCTTTTTATTTCTCTGGCTCGCCGGTTGACCCCTTGACTATGCGCTATCCGCACTCTTTTTCGATGATGATAACCACCACCTCTCGGGCCACCCTGATCGGCGCTCTGGCAGTTTTCTTGCTCTTTGCTGCGGCCTGTGAACACCACCGCAAAGTTCCGCCCCTGACGGAGGCCGAGCTCGAGGAGTTGACCGTCGATCAACCCCGGCTATTCGTGGAAACCGGCGGCACTCTGACCCTGGAGGGGATGGAAGAGCTCTATCTGGGCCAACCCTATGAGGAGGCCATGGAGGCCCTGGGCGGCTATTGCGGGGATCGGATCAACGTCTTCGAAGGAGGCTGGCGCCACAGCGACGCCGTCTTCAAGGGCTGTCTGGTCGACGAGGGCTCGACGACGATCACACTGCGCGCCGGCTTCTGGCCCTTCAATGACAATCGGGTCTCCACCCTGGAGATCCGATCGCAGCGAGTCTCACTGCCGGTAGTCAGGGCCCGCTTCTCACAGATCTCCAATGAATTGACCATGGATCTGCCCCGCCGTGGATTGCTTCAGATGGCCAATAGCCGCTATCGCCTCGTCGCCAACTGGGACGAGGGCCTCGATCAACCGGCCCATATCACCATCGGCTATCATCCGCCGTGAGCCGCCTCAGTTGATGATCCCCATCATCTGAAGGCCCTGCTCGGCGATGGTGCTGAATAAAGACATCAACAGGGCGGCCAAAAAGGCGTTTTTGAACCCGTCGATCTCGATGCGATCTGTGAATCTATCGATGATCGACAATAATATGGCGTCGATGACCCATCGGGTGATAAAGGCCAGCAGCAAGGCGATCCCGAAGGTGCCAATCGCAAAGACCACCCAGAATACCCAGCCGATCAGCGCGTTTAGAATCCCCAACAATGCGGCGACGAAGACCACCCCGCCGGCGGTCTTTAATTTGACGCCCGGCAAAATAGCCGCCGCCAGCCAGATCGCCAGTGAGAGAATAGCCCAGGAAATCAATAGGTCGAACATCGTCGCTCTCCTGCGTCGGGGATTGGGTGGCCACTCTATTGAGTCGCTCATCCCGCCAATTCGGGCTCAAACCTAAGCAGGGAGCGACCATTCTCAACTGCCGGTGGGCTTTTTCTCGGCTCCATCATCGCCGCCACGCCGTTTGGGCTCCACCGGATCGGGGCGATCGGGCTCGATCATCTCGATCTGATAGCGATAGCCCTGCTCGGTCAAAAAGAGCTGGCGCTTATTGGCGTAGTCCTGCTCGTTGGTATCGCGAGTGACCACGGAGTAGAAGAAGGCCTCGTTGTCTTCTTCTTTGGGCCGCAAAATTCGCCCCAGGCGCTGGGCCTCTTCCTGGCGGCTGCCGAAGGTACCCGAGACCTGGATGGCCACGTTGGCGTCGGGAAGATCGACGGCGAAGTTGGCCACTTTGCTCACCACCAGCACCGGCACTGCGCCGCTGCGGAATTTCTCATACAGCACCTCCCGCTCGGCCTGGGGAGTTCGCCCCGTGATCAGCGGCGCCCTGGTGCGCTCGGCGATGGCGTCGAGCTGATCGAGGTATTGGCCGATGATCATGACCTGATCGTCGTCGTGTTTTTCGAGCAGATCCTCCAGGACATCGAGCTTGGCCGGATTCGTGGCGGCGATCTTATATTTGTGGCGCTGCTCGGCCAGGGCGTATTCCATGCGCAGATCGTCGTCCATAAAGGGCACGCGCAGCTCCGAGCACTGGGCGGTGGCGATAAAGCCCTGCTTTTCGAGCACCCGCCAGGGCACATCGTATTTCTTGGGCCCGATGAGGCTGAACACCTCTTCTTCCTTGCCGTCCTCTCGCACCAGAGTGGCCGTCAGTCCCAGGCGCCTGCGGCTCTGAATATTGGCCACCGCACGGAATACCGGCGCCGGCAACAGGTGGACCTCATCGTAGACCACCAGCCCCCAATTGCCCTGATTGAAGACATCGAAGTGGATGAATTCACTCTCTTTGGTGCGCCGATAGGTCAACAATTGATAGGTGGTGATCGTCACCGGCTTGATCACTTTTGTCTCCCCCGAATATTCACCGATCTGATCGGCGGTCAGGGTGGTCTTGTCGATGATCTCGTCACGCCATTGTCTCAGAGCCGTGATATTGGTGGTCAAGATCAAGGTATGGGCCTTGACGGCGTCCATCGCCCCCAGAGCGACGATTGTCTTACCGGCACCGCAGGGCAAGACGATCGCCCCGCTTCCGCCGCGCACCGTACCGCCGGCCCAAAACGCGCCGACCGCTTCTTGTTGGTACTCACGCAGCCCGAAGGGTTTGCCCTCCACGGTGACGTCGCGAAGCCCCACTTCCAGGGACTCGCCCTCGACGTAGCCCGCCAGGTCCTCGACGGGATAGCCCACCCGGATTAAGGCGTGCTTGATAAAGCCGCGCTGGTCTTTGACCACCCGAAACCGCCGCTGACTGACCCGCTCAAGCAGATAGGGCATCACTTTTTTCTGACGACTTATCTCCTCGAGGAGGACGTCGTCCTCGCTGACCAAAAAGAGATCGTCTCCCTCACCGATCAGCTTTAGCCGCCCGTAGCGACTCATGAACTCGTCGATATCATCGAGCAAGTTCGACGGCAGAGGATACTTGCTATATTTTGCAAGCTGAGCCTTGATCTGCTCCGGCTCATAGCCCAACGCCGCCGCATTCCACAGCGACAAGGGTGAGACTCGGTAGGTATGAATATGTTCAGGAGACTTCACGAGCTCCGCAAAGATCGAAAGGGCGTCGCGAGCAGCTTCAAATTGCTCGTTCGCCGTCTCGAGCAGGACGGTTCGATCCGACTGGACGATAAGAGGATTCTTCGGATTGTACGACATGAAAGGTCTGGTCGGAGGGAAGTTACTTTTATCGAAGCGCCGGAAGGTTTTTCACTTCCGTGCCGTTACAAGCTCCAAAGCGGCCACGCCGCTTTTTCGAGCTGACAAAGGGTAGGCACCGTCGCCGTTTTACACAACCCCGCATTCCAATCGTTTCGCTGCCAGTACGCTGGTCGCGGCGGGAGATAATTGATGATAAACCCATTGAAGTCCATTGAAATCAACACCTACCGACTGGAGCATCCCAATATCAGTGCTGCTCAATCGGGGCTTTCCATCGCTCAGATAAGCGACGTCCACCTGGGCCGCTGGGTCAAGCCGCGCCATATGCAACAGGTCGTCGACTTCGTCAATGCCGAAACACCGGATCTGGTGGCCTTGACCGGCGACTATGTGGGCTACAACCACCGCGATCTAATACCGAGCATCGAAACCCTGGGAGGGCTGAAAAAACCAACCTTCGCCGTCTTGGGAAACCACGATCACTGGACCTGCAGCCAGACGGCGATCGAGACCTTTCGCAAGGTCGACATCCCCGTGCTATCTAATCGTTCGATAGTCTTTAAAGATTCCCCGGTGCCCATCGAGATCGTGGGATTAGACGATCATTTTACGAAAAATGCCGACGTGGAGCAGGCTTTCGCCGAGGTGCGAGGCGATAATTTTTGCCTCGTTTTAAATCACGTGCCGTCCCTGGCTCCAAAGATCGCCGAGCGCGGCGCCGATCTGATCTTGAGCGGCCACACCCACGGCCATCAATTCAATATCCCGGGGGTCACCAACCGCATCGCCACCCGACTGGGCGTACGCTACCATGTGGGCGCCTATTATCTGGACGGCACCTACCTTTATATCAACCGCGGCCTGGGATCGGCGTCCTGGCCCTGGCGCATCGGCGCCGCCCCGGAGCTGACCTTTTTCGAGTTGGTCGAAGGCGATCGCCCCCGCCTGGAGCTGCTGGAGACCCGCGACTTTCGGGTCAAGCACCGATGACGGTGACCTGCACTTCGTCGCGGGGATCGATGGTGCGATCGACCACGGCCTGAGCGCGAAGCCGCCAATTGGCTCCGTCTTCGGAGAGCACGGCGTTATTCGGAATCTTGATCACGATGGGAATCACGTACTCATGGCCCCCCGGCAAGGGCACGTCATGGGCCGCTTCGGCTCGCTGGGCATAATCTTCCCATCTATCCTCGGTCTGAATCTGTCCATAGAGACCGATGGTCACACAGGTCAGAGTACGATCGCGCCCCTCGGGGGCCCTCACCACCGCCCGGGCCCGCACCACCCCACCGGTTTCGGCCGTCTCATCTTCCAATAAGAGCTCGAAGTCCAGCTCGGCACCGGCGATCTTGTTGAGCCTCGCCTTGAGAAATTGCAAGGTTTTGCTCAGCTTTATTTTTCCCACAGGGGTCCTCTTGGCCTCATGACTGCTCATCCCGTCAACAGGGTAAGGGGTCCAACTCTATTAATTCAAAACCGAAAAGCCCGAACCCACAGGGTACAATCGATCCGATAGAATCCAAGTTTACCTTTGTTTGTCTTCGACCTCAAAGCGAACTGAAGCGTCACGAGGGTCGATAACGATCGCCGGTGTCACCCCGCTTTCGCAGATCAGTTCCCCCATTTCGATCTCCAGCGCTCGCTGGTCGAAATAACATCGGTACGGCCCGGCCGGTATCTCCACCAGGGCCGAGCTATCATCGCTGACGGCGAGGTCTATTCGTCCGGGCATCTCCGGGTATTGGATATTGAGTTTGCCATTGCCCACCGAATATTTGGCCACTCGGGAGTATATATTTCGCGCCGTCAGATCACCGCGGTCCACAGAGGCCTTGAGCGGTCCCTCGGCGCGCACGATCTGAAGATCGCCCCGTCCCACCCGCACGTCGATGTCGGTGCGCGGGGAAACGACCACTTCGTAGCGCACCCGACAATCAGCCCCCCCGTTGCAGACGGTCTCGATGACCAATCCCCCCGCGGAGTTGGACTCCTGTCGGACCTGAAAATCGCTCTCCGGCGTCGACCATCGGTCGACCCGGGCTCCCCCTTCGGCGCGTTGAGTGGCAAAGATCATCACCTCTCCTTGCTCCACGTCGAGGGTCAGATGACGAATATCGTCGAATTCAAAGCTCTCCGGCCCGTCGAGCCCTTCGTTGTCACAGGCTCCCAGCCAGCAGATTGCACCCAGCGCAAATACAGCGGTCCATCCCATGCGATCTCGCATCTCCCCCCTCCCGGTGTCTTGAGAGTTTGCTTTTCAAGAAAAATATGGACGCCGCCCGGCCTTTTGCCAGCCCGGCGACGTCCCATCTTCAGGATTGGAGACTCACTTTTGGGCCTGAATTATTCAGCTCCCAGTTGAAACCCCATACGCTTGGGCCCCCTGGGATTTTCTTGCTTGAGCTGCTGGACCATCTGCTCGTATTCGCGCTCCATTTCGGGCGATACGGAGGGATGGGACGACTGCAACGCTTTCTCGAAGCAATTTCTGTCGACCACCTCACTGTCCCGATCGGCGCGCAAGGCGTTGAGCCCCGCCCGGCGCACCAGATTTTCCAGGTCCGCCCCCGAATAGCCGCGGGTGCGCGTGGCGATACGGTCCAGATCGACGCCCTTGCCCAGCGGCATGTCCCGGGTATGAATGTCCAGGATCTGGCGCCGCCCCTTCTCATCGGGCACCGGGATATAGACCAGCTCGTCAAAACGACCGGGCCGAAGTAGAGCGCTGTCGAGCAAGGTAGGACGGTTGGTGGCGCCGATGACGATCACTCCGTCGTGGCTGTCGAGTCCGTCCATCTCAGCCAATAAAGTGTTGACCACCCTTTCGGTGACCGTCGCATCCCCCAGACCACCGCCGCGCTGGGGGGCCAGAGAGTCGATCTCGTCGATGAAGATCACCGTCGGCGCCACCTGGCGGGCCCGCTCGAAGAGCTTCGAGATCTGCTGCTCCGACTCGCCATACCACTTCGACAGAAGATCGGAGGACTTGGTGGCCACGAAATTGGCCTTGCCCTCGCGGGCCACCGCCTTGGCGAGCAGAGTCTTTCCCGTGCCCGGGGGGCCGAAGAGCAAAAAGCCGCGAGCCGGTCGAATCCCCAGCCGCTGGAAAGCCTCCGGGTTATTCAGGGGCATCTCCACCCCTTCGCGAAGGGCGTCGCGGGCGCTCTCGACGCCGCCCACGTCGTCCCAGCCCACGTTGGGCACCTGGACCATGATCTCACGCATCGCCGAGGGCTGGACTCGCCGGTGGGCGCTGTGGAAGTCGTCGCGGGTCACCTCCAGACTGTCCAGGACTTCCGTGGGAATCTCGTCTTTTTCCAGATCGAGCTTGGGCAGATTTCGCCGCAGGGCTTCGATGGCTGCCTCCCGACACAGCGCTGCCAGATCGGCGCCGACAAACCCGTAGGTCTTCTCCGCCATGGCGTCGACGTCCACGTCTTCGGCAAGGGGCATGCCCCGGGTATGAATGGCCAAAATCTGGCGCCGTCCGTCGGTGTCGGGCACGCCGATGACGATCTCACGGTCGAATCGACCGGGACGGCGAAGGGCCTCGTCGACGGCATCCACCCGGTTGGTGGCGCCGATGACCACCACGTTCTGGCGCGGCTCCAGCCCATCCATCAGGGTCAACAGCTGGGCCACCACCCGGCGCTCCACCTCGCCGGTGACCTGCTCGCGCTTGGGGGCGATGGAGTCGATCTCGTCGAAGAAGATGATCGCCGGAGAGTTTTTCTGGGCCTTTTCAAAGACCTGGCGCAGTTGTTTTTCGCTCTCCCCGTAATGACGGCCCATGATCTCCGGGCCGGCGATATGGAAGAACTCGGCTTCCGACTCGGCGGCCACCGCCCTGGCCAGCAAGGTCTTACCCGTACCGGGAGGGCCGTGGAGCAAGACCCCTTTTGGCGGATCGATGCCCAGGCGCTGAAATAGAATCGGATGCTTCAAAGGCAGCTCGATCATCTCCCGGACCTGAGTGATCGTATCGCCCAGCCCGCCGATATCGTCGTAAGTCACGTCCGATGTGCGCGACTCCTCGGGCTCCACATAGGCCGGGAGTAATTCGATCTCCGTGTCCGCCGTGATCTGGACCACCCCCCGAGGACTGGTCTTGGTGACGGCCAGGCGGATTTCCTGCAGTCCAAACGCCCGTTGTTCGAAAAAGGAGCGAAAGATCTCCTCGGGATACAGATTTTTGTCCATATCCTTGGTCCGTCGATAGACCGAGGTGGAGATGACGTCTCCCGTGACCACGGGGCGGCGCAATAGAGTGCGCAGAAGGGCCTGGCCCGAGCCGCGAAGGCGCAAATTCTTCTGGGCCGGCGCCAGGGTCACTTTTTTGGCTGCCTCGACCTCCACGGCCTCAATGGTCACCCAATCGCCCATCGATACGTTGGCGTTACCTCGAATCAACCCGTCGAGGCGAATAATCGGCAACCCCTCATCCTGGGGAAAGGGCGGCAGGGCGATGGCCGCCGTGGGTCGCTGGCCGACGACGCGGATGATATCGCCCTGTTTGATCCCCAATTCCTCGAATGCCTGCTTATTGAGCCTGGCCGTGCCCTTGCCCACGTCGCGCTCATTGGCGCCGGCCACCTGCAATCGCACACCATCGTCCTTCTTTGTCACCATCGTGTCATCCTACGTCTTATATCGGTGAAAATTGGATAGATACCGGTCGCCTACGCGCCGGGGACGACGCCCAAATGCGACCAACGCAGGCAAAAGTGTACACCCCTCCCAGGTTGTCCAGAAAAGTTTGTTCCGAGCCGTGGTCAACCGGGGACGAGGAGCGACGAGGCCCCTCGCCCCCGCTTTTTAACATCCATCCAGAGCCAGCGAACCCTGCTCGGAGGGCTCGAGCACCTGTTTGTTCAATGACGTAATCGTCACGTTTGTGCCGTTTCCGGAGACGTCGATCTCGGCGACCTCCCACATCTGACCGCAGGAGATGGTGTGGTATTCCTCGAACTCCAACTGGCCGTCGACGTAGATTCGCACCCGGGCCTCGTCGGCGCCGTTTCCGTAGTCATAAAACATATGGACCCCCACACGGAAGCCGTCGCCGTCGAAAAGAACGTCTTGATTGATATTTTCCGGCGCATCGCCGTAGAGATCGTCGATATCGAGGAGCGGATCATTTGTTGGATCGCCGTCGGGCTCCCCGCCAGCGCCGCCGCCCCAATCGGGATTGCGTACACACCACCATACGGAAGTGGCGTTATGGTCGGGATCGCCACAATCAGACCGTTGCCCGGGAGGGTGACTCTGATCCCGGTCAAACCACTGTCCATCAGGCGCCAGATAGTGCAGGTCGAAGTCAATCTGGTCATCGGGATCCCATGTCAGCTCGATATGTAGGCTCGCCTCGGGCTTGACCAGCACGGTCACACATTGAGCCTCGGACTCACAGCCCTCTTCGTTGGTCACGGTCAAACAAATGACGAACTCACCGGAGACGTCGCCCATGATGGTGGGCGTCGCCGAATTGGGATCATCGAGGGAGGCGTTGCTGCCGTCGGGCTGCTCTTCCACGGTCCAATGATAGGTCAAATCCTGATTATTGGGATCCGTCGATCCCGTGCCGTTGAGCTGAATCGGCGTATTGGGGATCACCTCGTCGGGGGCCACCGGATCGGCCGTGGGCGTACCATCCTCACAGGGATCGCAGATATTGGTGGCCAGACAACTGGCCTGAGACTCGTCGCAATAGGAATCGACGAGACAATCATCTTCCAGGTAGGTGCAATCGCGAGGCTCACCGACACATTCGCCGCCCTGGCAGGTCTCGGAGACCGTGCAGAAGAGTCCATCTTCACAGCTCATTCCGTCGGGCTCATCGACGACCAGGCAGGACTGGCTCGATTCATCACACAGTCCGTAATGGCAGGTCCCGTCGAGATAGGAGCAATCCCTGGGCTGACCTTCACAGGTTCCGTTGGCAGTACAGAGGGTGTCCACCGTGCAATAGAAGCCGTCGTCGCAGGAGGAGCCGATATTGGCCGGCTGAGCCAAGCAGGCCTCGGAGCTCTCACTGCAATGGCCGTCGTTACATTGATCGGTCAGCCCCGAGCAGTCTCGAGGAAAGCCGGAGGCACAGGAGCCCCCGAGGCAGGTATTGCCAACGGTACAGTACAGGCCGTCGTCACAGCTGGTGCCGTCGTTAACCGGATCGGGCACACAGGAATTGATCGACTCGTCGCATACGCCGTCATTACATTGGTCGCCGGCCGCCGAGCAATCGCGGGGGGCGCCGCCGACACATTGGCCGGAGACACACTCCGTATTGACCGTACAGAACAGGCCGTCGTCACAGGTGGTGCCGTCGGGGAGGGGATCGCCGACGCAGCTATTGCTATCCTCGTCGCAGACCCCGACCTGGCACCCCCCTCCGTCGGCGTCACAGCTTCGCTCCGGTCCGGCGGTGCACACCCCGTTTTGACAGGTGTCCTCG